>JAGZDD010000160.1 GCA_018369015.1 Clostridiales bacterium
ATCCATTAAAAATCGCCTGCGGCGATGGGATTTTTGCACTCCTGTTTCACTTTCTGACGGTCAGCGCAGCAAGTGCGCAGACCTGGCTGAACTGTTACATTTATTTCTGTAAGCAGCAGCATAAAAATGTTGTGCGCAACCTTAAGTTGCGTAATAATTGGTGGAGGCAACCAAAGATCCATGCTATAATATCCGCAAAGCGGACATTATAGCGCGTCTTACGCGCAGCGGCGCAAGACGTCCGGTGGACGTCTGTTCTGCGCCGACCGAAGCGGAGCGTAGACCGCAAGACGTCCAGTGGACGTCTGCTCTGCGCCGACCGAAGCGGAGCGTAGACCGCAAGACGTCCGGCGGATGTCTGTTCTGCGCCGACCGAAGCGGAGCGTAGACCGCAAGACGTCCGGTGGACGTCTGTTCTGCGCCGACCGAAGCGGAGCGTAGACCGCAAGCGAGCCTTCCTTTGCGCGTAAGTACGCATGGCAGGCGAAGCCTTATTATGGACGCTTGCGGCCATAATAAAATAAAACTCAGACAGGAGGTGATAAATCAATGTTTTTTTCTTCAATTATTATATACATTAATATTGTACTGCTCATAGCAATTTTTGCAGTCATTATTGTCCTCATTGTACTGGCAATCCGGGCGTTAAAAAAATATCTGCGTTCAAAGCCTGATGAAAAAGTTATCCAGTCAGACAGCCCGGTAAATCCTTCCAATTCTGATAATAATAAAAATAAAAAACCTTTGGGCGATATTTTAAAGGAGCTGCGCGTAAAAAATAATATGACCCAGGAATTTGTCGCGGAAAGCCTTAGCATTACACGTCAGGCGGTTTCTAAATGGGAATCCGGAAATTCCTCGCCCAGTATGGCTAACCTCATTTCTCTTTCAAAGCTTTACAAAACCTCCCTTGAGGATATTGTAAAAAATATGGAAAACTAAAACTCATACAGCAAAGGCACAGCGGTATTTTCCGTCTGTGCCTTTATTATTACTGTATCATGCGCTTACGCTAAAAGCAGCACACTTCCCCAGGTCAGTCCACCGCCAAAGCCGGAAATCATTATTTTATCTCCATGCTTTACTCTGCCGCTTCGCATTAGCTCATCAAGCGCCAGAGGAACGCTGGCTGCCGATGTATTCCCGTACTCATCAATGGTCATAATAAACTTATCAAGACTAACTCTTAATCGTTTTGCCACGGACTCAATAATCCGGTAATTGGCCTGGTGAAGAACAAAATGGTCAATGTCGCCGACCGACAGCCCTTTAGCAACAAGGAGCTTATGAATACTTTCCGGCACCTGCTTAACGGCAAACTTAAATACCTCCGGGCCGTCCATATAGACATACCGCGATTTTTTCCTTTGTCCGCCGCCTTCTCCAGCTTCCATATTTACGATGTTTTTTTCTTCCTCGGTCATAAACGGATTGTCCATTTCCCGCTCGAACATCGTTAAGGTGTAACCTCGCTCTCCGTCGGTTCCCATATCCATCCCTAAAAATCCAGGCTCATCGCTGGCGCCAAAAATGGCAGCTCCCGCGCCATCACCAAAAAGAATACATGTTTTCCGGTCGCTCCAGTCCACAATTTTGGACAACACCTCAGCGCCAATGACAAGCACATTTTTGGCCGCCCCGCCTTTAATGTACATGGCAGCGCAGCCACAGGCGTACACAAAACCGGAACAGGCCGCCGATAAATCAAAACAAAAAGCCCTGCGGGCGCCCAGAGCCTTTTGAACCGCACAGGAAGCGTTTGGCAGCGGCTCATCCGGGGTCAGCGTCGCCACAATAATCATATCCAGCGCGTCTGCCTCTAATCCGGCCCGGCAAAGCGCCCTTTTTGCCGCTTCCACACTCATAGAGGTCAGCGTTTCCTTTGTAACAATATGACGGCGGCATATTCCTGTGCGGCTGCGGATCCACTCGTCATTTGTATCTACCAGTGCCGCCAGGTCATCATTTGTAACAATTCTTTCCGGCACACATGCGCCTGTACCTAATAACTTTACTTCTGACATTTATTTCTTGCGCGCACCTGTACCGAAAATAGATTTCTTTGCCACTCCCGGGCAGAGCGCTTGCCTCCTAAATACTTTGATAATCAAAGTATATGCCCTGTGCCTGTAATTGTCAAGGTTTTCCCATCAGACGTTTGACAAGGGCCACGGCTCCCACCGCGTCCTCAGAATATCCGTCGGCCCCGATTTCATCCGCGTAATCCTGGGTAATGACCGCCCCTCCGATAATCACCTTGGAAGTCAGTGCCTTTTCGCGGACAAGGGCGACAACCTCCCGCATTTTTTGCATAGTCGTCGTCATCAGGGCAGAAAGGGCGATAATATCCGCCTGATACTTAGCCGCTGCCGCCACAATCTGCTCCGCCGGCACATCCTTGCCAAGATCAATGACATTAAAGCCATAATTTTTCATCATCATTGCCACAAGATTTTTGCCAATATCGTGAATATCGCCTTCAACAGTCGCGATAACTACTGTATAACCTGCGCTCTCCACAGAGTCTAAAAGCAGCGGCTCTAAATAGTCCACCCCTGTGCGCATAGCCTCGGCCGACAGCATAAGCTGGGGCAGGAAATATTTCTTTACATTAAAATACTCTCCCACCTTATTAATTGCCGGAATCAGGGCGTCATCCAGAATATTTTCAGGCAATATGCCTGCGTCTAACGCCGCACTGATACATCCGGTGATAAGCTTCTTTTTGCCTTTTAAAACAGCATCATACACAGGAGACAGCAAAGCGGCTCCCGGCTCCTGCCCGGCTGCCGATAAAGCTTCGCCGGCTTTTTCGCCCTTTGCGGATTTTTCTCGCTTTGTGTCAATTTCGCTTTTTGTGGATTTTTCACTTTTTACGGCTCCGTCGCTCTTTACAGCCTTATGCTCCATATCGCCGCGCGCATTATACATGGCCGCGTTATCAATGTAGCGCAGACTGGCTTCCGGCTTATCCATAACTAAATCTGCGGCAAAGGCACTGCGCATTAAAAGCTCCTGGGAGGGATTGGCAATAGCCATCGTCAGCCCCTTGGAAATCGCCAGGGCCAGGAAAATACTGTTGACATAACTTCTGTCCGGCAACCCAAAGGAAATATTTGACAGCCCGCATACTGTGGCAATGCCAAGAGTATCATGGCAATAGGCAATGGTTTTTAAGGTATCCAGCCCTGCTGCCGGATTGGCGCCAAGCGTTGCCACAAGCCCATCGGCAACCATATCTTCCTTTTCAAATCCCAGCTTAAATGCCGCATCCATAATCCTTTTCAGATTCTCTCTGCGCTCCTCAAAGCTTTCCGGGAGGCCCTCGTCGGTCAAAGGTAGCATAATAAACATCGCCCCGTATTTTTTAACTACCGGCAATAGCTTTTCCAGCTTCATCCGTTCACACGAAACTGAATTTACAAGGGCGCGGCCATGATAATGGCGCAGGGCCGCTTCCACAACCTCCGGGCTGCTGGAATCAATACAAAGGGGAACGTCCACAACCTCATTCACTGCGTCGATCACCTTAAGCATCATTTCTTTTTCATCAATACCGCTCATCCCCACATTAATATCCAGTATCCTGGCGCCATTTTCCACCTGGGAAACCGCCATTTCCTGTACAATGTCAAAGCATTGATTTTTAAGCTCTTCCCGAAGCTGCTTTTTCCCTGTGGGATTAATCCGCTCTCCTATGACCTCAAAGGCCCCGTCCAAAGAAAGCTCTGTCCTGGAATGTTCCCCGGTCAGTACACGGACGCTTTTTTGCTGCGGAATAAATACATCCATACCCTTAACGGTGCTGGCCAAAAGACTTATGTACTCCGGCGTTGTTCCGCAGCAGCCGCCCACAATGGAAGCTCCGGCCTCTACAAGGGCTTTCATATGCCGTGCAAAGTCTTCTTTATTCATATCAAATACCGTTTCCCCGGTAATCAGCCTGGGCAGCCCGGCATTTGGCTTAACAACAAGGGGAACTGTGGCAAACTTTTTCATTTCCTTTATGAACGGGAGCAGCTTATCCGGCCCGGTCGAGCAATTCAGCCCCACTGCGTCCGCTCCCATGCTCTGCAGGGTAATCAGCGCGGTTACTCCGTCCGTGCCATACATCGTTTTTCCGGACACCTCCACGGTCATTGTAACGATCACCGGAAGGTCGCAGACCTCCTTAACCGCCAAAAGCGCAGCCCTCGCTTCCCCAATATGCATCATCGTTTCAATGACAAACAGATCTGCCCCCGCCTGCGCGATTGCCTGCGCCTGCTCCTTATAGCAGTCTACCAGCGCGTCAAAGGAAAGAGCGCCTATTGGCGAAAGCATATGTCCTGTCATTGTCAGATTTCCTGCAACAAGGCATTTTTCTGCACTGGCCTCCCGGGCAATACCCACAAGCTCCCGGTTCATGGAAGCCACCTGATCCTCAAGATGATATTCTGAAAGCTTTAACCGGCTGGCCGCAAAGGTTGGCGCATAAATAATATGGCTCCCGGCCTTAACAAACTGCTTCTCAAGCTCGAGCACTGTCTGACGGTTCTCAATCATCCACTGTTCAGGGCACACCCCCATAGGCATCCCCATTTTCTGGAGGTTCGTTCCTGTTGCCCCGTCCAAAATAACAGGACCGCTTTTAAGCATTTCTTTTAAATTTATCAACGGCCATCGTCCTCCTTCATCTGTGATATAATTTTGCAGATCATTGACGCACGGTTAAAAGGCACCATAAAATAGTAGCCGTCCACGACCTCTTTCATTATTTCGATAAGCTCCAGGGCGCAGGCAATCCCCGCAGCTTCTCCTTCCTCCCGGCTAAACGACGGGGAATACCGGGCAATAACCTCGTCCGGCACATGGATTCCATAAATTTCATTTTTCATAAACAAGGCGTTTTTGTAGCTGACTAAAGGCATAATACCGCCAAAAATTTTTGTATTTACTCTGGATTTAATGTAAGCAATCCGGTCTACATCCTCTTTTGAATATATAGGCTGTGTAAGGAAATAGCTGGCGCCGGCTTCAATTTTTTTCTCTATGCGCTCGATTTCCTTATCAATATTTTTTCTTCCATAGTTGAGCGCTCCGCCATAAACAATAGGATCTGCGGCAAAATATTCATTATTCATCTGTTTCAGGTATTCCATCAGTGTAATCGAGTTAAAATCATAAACTGAGGAAACGACAGCCCGGTCGCCAACCTGCACCGGGTCGCCGGTAATGATAAGGAAATTACGTATGCCGTTTAAATGCGCTCCTAAAAAAGCGGCTCCCAATGCAATCTGGTTGCGATCGCGGCAGGCCACATGAGGCATTACCGCAAAATCCAGTTCCCGGGCAACTTTGGCGCCCACCGCCATAGAATCTGCCCTCATTTTTCCCATCGGCGAATCTGACAATGTAATCATATCTACTGGCTGTCCCTTAAGAACGTCAACGGCCTGAATCAATTTCTCCATATCCGCATTATAGGGGGGATCCAGCTCCACAATGACAGGCTTTTTTCCAGATTCCAGCGCATCTATCAGAGGATTTTCCGGATTCCGGCGGTTATAAACAGCTCCCTGCGTATCTTCGCCTTTTCCCATAACCAGAGGCTTTTGGCGCACAGCCTCTCTGAACATATCCACCTTTTGGGTAAGAAGGCGTATATATTCCGGGCTTGTACCGCAGCAGCCGCCGATAATATTAACGCCCAAATCAGCAATTTCCTGCATTTTTCCCGAAAAATAATCCATATTTTCCTGGTAAACGCTCCGATCTCTGATCATATCGGGATAACCAGAGTTTGGCGCTGCCAGAATGATTTTATCTTCAAAATTCATCCGCTTAAGCACTTGGTACATATGGGCGGCCCCGATACCGCAGTTAAAACCGATCCCGTCAATACTTAAGTCGTTTCCGGCCTCCAAAAGGAGTTTTTTGGCGCTTAAGCCTGATTTTGTATAGCCAAATTTATTCAGGCAAAAACTGGCCATCACAAAAATATTGCTGTGCTCTTTAATATACCTGGCTGTCGGCAAAATATATTTTAAATCTGAAAATGTTTCAAATAACAGAATATCAGCGCCCAGCTCAATAAACGTTTTTGCCATAAGCAAATACTCTTTTTGTATTTCTTCTTCATCCCGTTTTCCAAATTCCGGGATCGGGCCAATATCCGCAGCAATAAATACCGGCCGGCCGCATGTATTTACTGCTTCTCTGGCAATATTAAAGCCCCATGTCAGATTACGCTTTACAAGCTCCGCCGGATGATGGCCCTGCCCGCCGTAGCCCGCCTGGCGAAGCGCCTGGTAATTGCTGGCAAATGTATTTGTTCTTATCAGGTTAGCTCCGGCCCGTATATATTCCATATGAATCGCCTTAATAACATCCGGGGCATCAAAATTCCCAATCTCTGACGGTTCTCCCCTGCGGGCATACTTTTGTGCATAATAAGTACCCATGGCCCCATCCATGACAAGGCGGTTTCTTTTTAAAAATTCTTTGATACTGTTCATTGTCTGTCCTTTCATCGTTATGCCTGACGGCGGCATGTCCGTTTTCTGTGTCAAACAGTAATTACATTTTACCGTATAAAGCAAAAAAAGCAAGAAATATTAATAAAGGAGTTTACATTTTCTTCCCTATCCGCTATAATAACAAAAAATATACCAATGCTAGGGGTGCCGTTTGGCTGAGAGAGGCGTTTTGCCCGACCCTTTGAACTTGATGTGGTTAGTACCACCGTAGGGAAGCAGGTTTGAAAACAATTTTTCTGTTTTCATGCATATGATGAGCTTTATATCCGCTTAAGGATATTTAAGAGCCTTCCCTTCGTGGAAGGCTCTTTTTAATTTAACAGGAAGCTTCGTTTTCTGTTAAATTAAAAAAAGCCGCGAGGAGCGCACTGCGGCGGAATGGAAGATGTCGCTTGCGCGCCCCGCCGCAGGCAAAGAATCCTGCAGAGCAGGATTCTTTCTTTCATATTTAACAGAAAGGAGAATTTTTATGCAATTAACTGACCGGCTTTATGAAGCGGCCCGGGAAATATGGGAGGGATACCACAGACATCCTTTTGTTACCGGTATTGGCAACGGAACGCTGCCTTTGGAAAAATTCCGCTTTTTTTTGCTTCAGGATTATCTTTATTTATATGAATATTCCAGGCTTTTTTCTCTTGGTGTCGTTAAGGCGGCCGACCATGAACTAATGCGCACATTTTCAGCCATGACTGACAGTACCTTAAACGGAGAAATGAAAACCCACAAAAACTATATGGCGAGGCTGGGCATTACCGAAGACGATGTTGATGGGGCCGCTGTTTCCCTCATCAATTCTTCTTATACAAATTACATGCTCGCAGTGGGGTATAACGGCGATGTCCTGGATATTCTCGTGGCTGTCCTTTCCTGCGCATGGAGCTATGAGCAGATCGGCCAGCGGCTGGCCAAATATCCGGGCGCTGTCCGGCATCCCTTTTTTGGCGAATGGATCCAAAGTTATATCAGCGACGATTATCACAGAATCGTCCAGGAAAATATTGACCTTGTCAATAAATATGGACAGGATATTGATAATGGCCGCTATCGCCGCCTTGAAGATATTTTTATCCGGTGCAGCCGCTATGAAGGGCAGTTTTGGGACATGTCCTGGAATATGGAGTTATAAAAATGCTTGAATTTAAAAACGTCTCTTTTAAATACGAAAACGACTGTGAAAATATTATCGATCATTTATCCTTTACGGTAGAAAAAGGCGAATTTATATCCATCATTGGGGTAAGCGGCTGTGGAAAAAGTACCATTTTCCGCCTTATTAACCGTCTCCTGTCTCCAAGCTCAGGAGAAATTATTGTGAATCAATCGCCCATCGTAAGCTGTCCAAAACGCAGTACGTCAATACCTGGCTACATGCCCCAAAAGGATCTGCTTTTTCCCTGGCGCACGATTGAAAAAAATCTTTGGATACCTATGGAGCTTCGCCATCTCTCCCGTGAGGAAATGCGGCGCAGGTCGGACGCCGTCCTAAAGGATATGGGGCTTTTTAACTATCGCGCAAAATATCCAAAAGATCTGTCCGGGGGCATGCGCCAGAGAATCTCTTTTGCCCGTACGCTGCTCACAGACTCCGAGCTTATGCTTTTAGAC
Organism: Clostridiales bacterium; assembly: GCA_018369015.1. Lineage (GTDB taxonomy): Bacteria > Bacillota > Clostridia > Lachnospirales > Lachnospiraceae > Catenibacillus. The sequence goes on from JAGZDD010000160.1 coordinate 8,127, forward strand.
GAACCCTTTTCAGCGCTGGATTCCCTCACGCGTATGGCCATGCAAGAATGGCTGCTGGCACAGTGGGAACACTTCCATAAAACAATCCTCTTCATTACCCACGATGTAGAGGAAGCTATCTTTCTATCAAAAAAAATATTTGTCGTCACAAAGCGTCCGATCCAAAGCCTTGAAGTTGTCGAGGTTCCGGCAGTTTATCCCCGCAGCCGGGAAATTTTAAAGCAGCCGAAAATGATCGAGCTTAAGGAACAGCTCATTTCCCAGCTAAGAAAGCAGGTGAATATCTGATGAAAAAAAATTTGCCTGCCCTTATTCTTGTATTCATACTTTTAATCGTCTGGCAAATGGGGGCTATGGGGCTGGACGCCGCTTATATTCTTCCATCGCCCGTACAGATCCTTGTAAGGCTGTGGGAACTGCGTGAACCGCTGCTTACGGTCCACCTTCCTGCAACAATGAGTGTTACTATGATCGGCCTTGCCATCTCCATTGTTCTTGGCCTGGGACTTGCCATACTTATGGATGTAAGCGCAGTCGCGCAAAAAGCGCTTTATCCTATCATTATCGCCTCCCAGACAATCCCTACAACGGCGATCGCCCCACTGTTTGTCCTGTGGTTTGGCTATGGCATATGGAGCAAGGTGCTTGTTACAATACTGATAACCTTCTTCCCTATCACGATTACCGTGTTCGACGGCTTCAAATCAACCAAAAGAGAAATGGAAGAACTTCTGATCAGTTATGGCGCCAGCAAAAAAGAAATCTTTACAAAATTGAAGCTCCCCACAGCACTGCCAAGCTTCTTTTCCGCGATAAAAATGGCAATACCTATGAGCATTATCGGCGCAGCCATCGGCGAATGGCTGGGTGCCCAAAGCGGCCTTGGATATTTTAGCCGGCGTATG
>JAGZDD010000161.1 GCA_018369015.1 Clostridiales bacterium
TTTATTTCCGCGGGCAACGAGCCAAACGAAACCTCGCCTGACCCTGGCGGCCACGAGGACGCTAAGTGCCGGCGTTGCTGCGTGGCGGCGCCTGTATCGGGGGATTTGACTTTATGTCTATTTTGGCATAGGAGGTGGATATTTGAAATTTTATCATATCGCGGATGTCCATTTAGGGGCAGTGCCTGACCGGACGATGCCTTGGAGTAAGGAGCGGGCAAGGGGGCTTTATGAAAGCTTTTACCGGCTGCTTGCGCGGGCAAAGGAAGAACAGATTGATGTGGTTTTTATTTGCGGCGATCTTTTCCACAGGCAGCCATTAAAACGTGAATTGAAGGAATTGAATTATCATTTTGAAAAGGCGGCGCCCGTCCTGATTTTTATCATTGCCGGGAACCATGATTATATTACGGAGGAATCAAATTATGTCAACTATCCGTGGAGCAAAAATGTAAAGCTGATAACTCCGGATCATTGCCAGAGAGTTTATATTGAGCATTTGAAGCTGTGTGTCTATGGGTTTAGCTATCACAGCTATGAAATTTTTGAGGCGGTTTATGACGGGATAAAGCCCCAGCTCTCGGACGGCAGAGGCGGCGCGCTTCCTTTGGACTGCTGTCACATCCTTATGGCCCATGGCGGTGACGAAAAGCATATCCCCATGCATTTTAACACAATGGCTTCCTCGGGGTTTGATTATATTGCTATGGGGCATATTCATAAGCCGTGGCTTAAGCCTTCCGGTAAAATGGCTTACAGTGGGTCGTTAGAGCCTGTGGATCAGACGGACGAAGGCCCCCATGGCTTTATTGAAGGGGAAACCCTGGGGCGCCATGTAAATATCCGGTTTATACCTTTTGCACAGTGGAATTATGCCAGCCTGTCCGTGGATGTGGACCCGTCCATGTCCTGGGAGGCTGTGAAAGACCAGGTGCGGGCGGCGGCTGAATGTTTTGGGGCTGCCTCTGGTTTTACATCAAAAGGGCTCTTGAAGTATGGCGCCGGGGGAGCGGGCCAGCCAGGTATTGGCAGCGGGAACAGAAATATTTATAAGGTGATTCTTAAAGGCTATAAAAATGTGGACCTTGCCTATGATATTGAAGAAATTTACCGCCTTGGAAATATTGTATCTGTCGTTGACGAAATGGAATATGACTTTGATTTTGAAAGCCTTTATGAAGCAAACAGGGGGAATTTGCTGGGGCGCTACATTGAAAAAGTATGGGCGATGGATATTGATGAGGATATGCAAAAAAAGATTCTTTATTATGGCTTTAACGCTTTATACAAAACGAGGAGCGATACATGATTATAAGAGAACTTCATTTAATTCATTTTGGAAAATTCCATAATTATGTCATCGAGCTTGGCCCCCATATGAATCTGCTTTCCGGGCCGAATGAGGCTGGAAAAACGACGGTATTCGCGTTTATTTACGGAATGTTTTTCGGGCTTAAACGCTCGCGGGGGCGGGCTGCGGCCATGGATATGTATACCCGTTTTTTGCCGTGGGATTCACCTGGCAGCTATGAAGGCTTAATGCTTTTTGAGCATGGCGGAAAAAATTACCGTATTTACCGCAATTTTCACAAAAATAGCCCAAGTGTGAGCCTGATTTGCCTGGACAACCAAAAGGAGATTCTTTTGCCCCATGGTGTGATTGGGGATCTGATACCAGAGCTTACTGAGGAAAATTATAGGAATACCTTTGGAGTAGCCCAGGCACACAGCGAGGTGGACGGAGAGTTTGCCCTCGAGCTGCAAAGCCAGGCGGCCAATATGGCAATGACTGGGAGCCAGAACCTTCACCTTGGCCGCGCACTGGATTATCTGAAAAGGGAGCGCCAGCGTGTTAAAGGTGTATCGGCGGCCGGGCAGCTTCAGGCATTGAATGAGCAAATTCACCATCTTAAGCAGGAGCAGGAAAAATATTCAAAAACCGGGAAAGCTTTGGACAGCCATATAAACAATAACAGGGAGAAGGAGCTTTTGTCTTTAACGAATCAAACAAAGGCGGCCATGGAAAAGTGCCAGCTTGATCTGGGAATGGGTTTAGGAGAACAGCGCCGCCTGCAAGCGGACTTAGAACACCTGGAAAATGCCAAAGAAGCAAAAGCTGGAAAAGCTGGCGGCGCTCCTGGCAGCAGGCACGCCCGCAGCTCTGGCATGCGTTGCACAGGGGCTTCCGGAGCTGGCCGCCGTTTGCCGCTGTTTGGCGCGGCAGGGTTAAGCCTTGGGATTATTATTGGCCTTGCTGCGATTGGCAATGCCTCAAAAATGCCCGCGCCGTTTTTATTTGGCTGTCTTGTATTATGTCTTTTATTGCTGGCTGTGGGCATTTCAGGCTGCATTTTTATGTTCAGGGAACCTTTTAAAGATAGCAGCGTAAAGGAAGAAACGGGCCAGGAAGAAGAAATAGTTAAGGGCTATGAGTACCAGAAAAGGCTCCTGCTGGAAAAGCTTAATCAAAGCCGTGAACATGTGCAGGCACTTAAAGAGGAAATGCAGCGGCTTAAGGTAAAGCTTTTGCAGCTTTCAGAGGAGGAGGAGCAGTACCGGCAGACGCTTTCGCGGCAGTCCTGGGAGCAGGAGAAATTTAATGAAATCCAAAATACGATCGAGGACTGTATGGAGGAAGCACGGCGGCTTTCGGAAAATGAAGCCCTGATGAAAAAGGAATGTGACTGTATTGATATTGCCTCCCGGATGATCGGGGAGCTTGCAAAAGAAATCCACGAGGGGTTTGGGAGCCGTTTGTGGGAAACTGCCGCCGCGCTTATGGAGGAAATCACCGGAACGGGCAGACGCTTTAGGCTGGGCCAGGATTTAAAAATTTCTATAGACAATTCCAAAAGCTATGTACCCGCAAAACGGCTGAGCCGGGGAACGATGGAACAGCTTTATCTTTCCCTGCGGCTTGGCGCCGCCCGGCTTTTATTTGGAGAAAATGAGATTCCGCTTATTTTGGATGATACTTTTGCCTATTATGATGATGAGCGCCTTAGGGCGCTTCTTAGCTGGCTTGGAGCAAGTATGCAGGGCCAGGTGCTTCTTTTTAGCTGTCACCGCCGGGAAGGGATTCTTATGGATGAGAGGAATATTGATTATAATTATGTAAACCTGGATGGGGCGTTCAAGCCTTTGATGTAAGCAGCAAAGGCTTGGCTATGGCGTAAGCCGCCACGCACGAAAGGCAGCGCCTTTTGCTTTCTCGAAAGCAAAAGGCGCTGCCTTGATCGTTATTTGTATTATTTGGCAGCCTTCTGGCCTTTGCGGTACTTGTCCAGAAGGGCGTCAATCTTATCGAATGGATCAAGAAGCTGGCTGATCGAGTGGTCATGGTTGATGGAGTCGATCAGAAGAGCAATATATTTGCTTAAATCAACGCTGACATAATATTCACGGCTTAAAAGCTCCGGCGTCTGATAGATCACATTGGATGTGAGAACCTTGTCGATCAGGCCGTTTTTATAGTATTCATCAAAGGAAGCCATACCGTTGGTGAAGAGGCCAAAGGTTGCGGCGACAAAAACGCGTCTTGCTTTGCGCTTTTTCAGTTCCTTGGCGACATCGAGCATACTTTCGCCGGAGGAAATCATATCGTCAACAATGAGAACGTCCTTGCCTTCCACAGACGCGCCTAAAAATTCATGGGCGACAATCGGGTTGCGGCCATTGACAATCGTCGTGTAATCACGGCGTTTATAGAACATACCTACATCAACGCCAAGAACAGTGCCATAGTAAACAGCACGGCCCATCGCGCCTTCATCAGGGCTTATAACCATTAAATGCTCACTGTCGATTTCCATATCCGGAACATTTTTGCAGAGCGCCTTAATAAACTGATATGTGGGCTGGACATTATCAAAACCGCTTAAAGGAATCGCATTTTGTACACGAGGATCGTGGGCGTCAAATGTAAGAATATTTTCAACACCCATATCATAAAGCTCTTTTAAGGCCAGCGCGCAGTCCAGGGATTCTCTTTTGGCACGCTTATGCTGGCGGCTCTCATAGAGGAAAGGCATAATGACATTAATGCGCCGTGCTTTTCCGGTGGCCGCTGAAATAATACGTTTTAAATCGGCAAAATGATCGTCCGGTGACATACGGTTTTCATAACCGCACAGAGAATATTTAATATTGTAGTTTGTGACATCGACAAGAAGGTACAGGTCTTTTCCGCGGACAGATTCATTGATTGTTCCCTTTGCTTCTCCGCTTCCGAAACGGGAGCATTTCGCGTCAATGATATAGTTATTCCGCTGATAACCTTCAAAATGAATAGATGACATATGTTCGCCGGTTCTTTCCTTTCGCCAGGCGACGATGTAATCATTGACACGCTTCCCCAGAGCGCTGCAGCTTTCGAGAGGGATAATTCCCAGCTCACCTACTGGAATAGTTTCTTTGAAATTGTCAGTTTGATTCATATTTTACCTCCATGGTATATGTGCGCAATAAGTTATATAGGTGCAACTTTTATACGCAAAATGAAATATCTTCACATCTTAATTGTATACAAGAAATTCCAATAAAACAAGAGCCAAAATTACTTTTGTAAAGTTTTGTCGAATTTTGTAAGACTATAGCCAAAACTATGTTAAATATGAATAACCGTAACAGTTCTGTATGTCTGGACTATTACGAATAAACAGAGGACAGCCATGCAGCCTTAGGGGGCGATGGCTTTTTTGACCCGTATATCGTCCCCGATAATCGGGAGAAATTCATAATGGCCGACAATCCGTGAAAAAATCCGTTCGCTGTATTCCTTTTGGATTTGCTCAATCGACAAATTCGTGGAAATAACCGTAGACTTTTCCCGGAGCAGCCGTTCATTGATACATAAAAATAATTGAGACGTAACGAAAGAGTTATTCATTTCTGTTCCAAGATCATCAATGATGAGTAAATCGCAGTCAAGAATATAGTTAAACATATTTTCAGGCACATCGTTTTCATCATTATTGCCAAAAGTATTGTTTTCAAACGCATCGACAAGCCCAAAGGCTGTTAAGTAAATGACCGTATAATTTTTTGCAAGTATTTCCCTGGCTATGCAGTTGGACAGAAAGGTTTTCCCCACGCCGGTCTGCCCGTAAAATAAAAGATTTTGCGCGGCCGCCGCGAAAGTGTCGATGAAGCGGCGGCAGACGGCAAGCACGTTTTTGATATTTTCCCGGGGGCTTATGCCAAGCTGGGGGTCTGGACGGTCAGGATAATAGTCCATATTAAAGGAAGCAAAGTTTTCGTGCTTTATTTTTTCTCGGATATTTGACTGCTCATAAATTAAATCGGCAATGGCCTGCTTAAAGCAATGGCATTTTTCATTACCAATAAAACCAGTATCTTTACAGTCCGCGCAATGGTAGTGAAGCTGCAAATAATCCTTTGGGAAGCCATGCGCTATGAGAAGACGGCTTTTTTCTTCTTCTAACAGCTTCATATCCGCCTTGAAACGGCCAAGGATTTGCGGAGATTTTTGCAGAATACTTTTGCGGGCATATTCTGCGGCTGTATGGGCGATTTGTTCATCCAGCGCCCGTATTCCAGGAACTTTCTCGTAAACCTTTTGCCGGCATTTTTCCTGGCTGCGGAGGTTTTGAAATTGCCGCTGGTCATATTGGCGCAAAATCGCGTTATATTCTGAATTTTTTAAAGCCATAGTTTACCTCCCTTCTGTACGCTTTACAGCTTTTTCAAGCAAGGACTGTTCCAGGTTATTGTACTGGGAAGAACGCTGCGCAAAGTTATGGAACTTGTTGCCTGCTTTATAGGGCCGCTCTGAAGCCGCGGTGCCTGCGCTGCTGCTTGGCGTACCGGTATTTGGGGAACTGCCGGAATATTTCTTTGCTGCTTCTTTGCGTTCCTGATCGTGGATAGCGTCGAGCTTCTTTATATCGTCCATACTTCCGACGTTGTTTTCGTACCAGCCCTCCAAAATGCTCTGGGCGTAGGCGAAGCTGGGTTGATGGATGGCTTCAATTGTCCTGCGGCATGCCTCAAGGATGATTGTCATGGGAAATCCATATTCCCGCGTCCAGCGGCGGATATGTTCCATTTCTGACGGCGCCGGATTGCGGTTGCTGATACCAAACGCCTTTAGTATGTCAAAGCTTGTTTTATTATAGTATGTACACCGCGACCGGGCCTTGGCGACGGTATCAATGCCGTCCTTAGCCCATGCCAGCGCCGTTTTTTCAATGTAATGAATACTGTAATGATTATTGGAGACACAATATTCAAAAAGATACTCAATCAGGTCGGAGGAAAAACCGAGCTGTTCTTCAAAAAAGACGATTTTGTTCACATCCGTGGGGCCTAAGGGCTTTCCTAAATACTGCTCAATGACAAAAAAGAGCTGGTCATCGGTATTTTTTTTGAAATTGTCCATCTGGCGGGCCGTATAAGCCGGAGTACCATTGTACATATTAACCTTTTCAGAAACCTTCCCGGGGGCGGCTGCGGCGGAGGGGAGGGGAAAATCCCCGATAGGGGCGGCGATATCTGTGTCAGGAACGGAGGATAAAGCGGCCTGTGTTTCCCGGGAGGCATGGGAAAGGCTGCCGGGTATGGGAAGCATACGGATCCCCGAAAGCTTTTCTTTGGTGTAGGAAAGCGCCATAAGCCCTTCCCGTTCCCAGTATTTCAGGGCGCGCAAAATGTCGTTTTCTGTCATGCAGAAGGTGTCCGCCGCACTGGCAAGGCTAAGCCCGGCCTCTGGACACGCACAATAGCGGAGAAAGTAAAGATAAACTTTTACAAATTCTCCGCTGGCTTTTGGCATATAACTGTCGAGAAATTCATTTGAAAGGACTGTGACCGCTGTGCCCGGCGCGCCCTGTAAGGTTAATGTATTCATTGCTTTTGGCCCTCCGCATTTTTGTAACTATTCAGCCATGCCATCTCGGATTCGCAGCTGACGCAGCTTTTTTGCTGCTTACGCAGCTAAATCCCCGATTATGGCGTACCGCCATATGTCTGGTAATACAAAAACTCCTCTACAAGCAAGCTTGCGGTCTACGCTCTGCTTCGGTCGGCGCAGGACAGACGTCCACCGGACATCTTGCGCCAGAGTTTTTGTATTACCAGCCGCATGGCTGAACCGTTACATATTTTTGGCTTAAGTATAGCACAGATCGAAAAAAAAGAGAATAGGTGGATAACTTCAGGGAATTGTGAATATTTATTTTGTGGATAATGTGGATATTGTGGATAGATGGTGGACATAAGAAGTCGAATAATCTGGTATGAGCGGCATAAAATGGGGAAATGTTATGGATTATGCAGGTTAGTTGCTATCTTGTTATGTAAATGGAAATATCCACAAACTTATAAACGTTAAATTGTTTATAAATTTGTGGATATTGTGGATAACTATTTACGAATCAGGTCTTCTCCAATATTTACAACGTCTCCGGCACCCATAGTTATCAACAAATCACCGTGGGTACAATTTTTTTGAAGAAATTCTTCGATTTCCTTAAATGAAGGAAAATACCAGACTTCCCGGCCGGCGTTAGCTAAAAGCTTTTGGATATCCCTGGAATGGATATCGCCGGGGTCGGTTTCCCTGGCTGGGAAAATATCCGCAAGCACTACCTTGTCTGCCAGGCTTAAGGCTTTAGCAAAGTCCTGTAAAAAGGCTTTTGTGCGGGTGTAGGTATGGGGCTGGAAAACACACCAGAGAGTTTTGTGGGGATATTTTTTTGCTGTTGTGAGCGTTGCTGTAATTTCTGTTGGGTGATGGGCATAATCGTCAATCACGGTAATGCCGTTAAAACTGCCCTTGTATTCAAAACGGCGGTCCGTGCCGTCATAACCAAGAAGCCCCTGCTTAATATCTTCAAGGGAAATCCCAAGAGTAACAGCCGCCGCCACAGCCGCCAGAGCGTTGGTAATATTATGTAATCCCGTGACATTTAAGCGGATCCGGTCAATGTATTCGCCGTGGATCATCAGGTCAAAGCTTCCAAGGGCCATGTCGTCAAATTCAATATTACTGGCATAATAATCGTTGGAAGGGTCAATGCCAAAGGTAATAACTTTGCCTTCAATTCCTTCGGTAATTTCACTGAGCCTGTCGATCGCGCCGTGGATGATCAGAGTTCCGCCGTCCTTAAGCTTATGGGCAAACTCACGGAAGGAGTGGCGAATATCATTAATGTCCTTGAAAAAATCTAAGTGGTCTTCTTCTATATTAAGTATAACTTCGATTTTAGGATTAAACTTTAAAAAGCTATTTGTATACTCACATGCTTCAGTGACAAAATAAGAGGACTGGCCAATACGGATATTGCCGTGGATCGCCTTTAAAATGCCGCCTACGGAGATTGTAGGGTCGCATTTGTTTTCCAGCATAATGTGGGAGAGCATGGAGGTTGTTGTTGTCTTTCCGTGGGTTCCGGCCACAGCTACGGAATTTTCATAATGCTTCATAATCTGGCCAAGAAGCTCTGCCCGGTCCATCATGGGGATCCCCCGCTTTTTTGCTTCCATAAATTCCGGATTGTCCGGGTGAATGGCTGCTGTATAAACAACAAGGTCGATATTATCTGTAATATTTTCGGCGCGCTGGCCGTAATAGATGGTCACTCCCTGGGCTTTTAGATGTTTGGTGATACCGCTTTCGTGGTTGTCTGAGCCGGTGACTGTAAATTTGCGGTCCAGCAGTATTTGGGCAAGCCCGCTCATGCTGATACCGCCGATTCCCATGAAATGGACTCTGGCCGGAGCCTCAAAATTAAGTTGATACATCATATATACACATCCTGTTCTATGTTTTTTATTTTTGCGGGCAGTTGCCAAAGTCAAGCTCGCTTCACCTTGGTGACTGCCGCGGAGGCACTAAGTGCCAGTATTGCTGCGTGCTGGTGCTTGGCGCATGCCGGCGGCACGCGCCAAGCAACGACCGAAACGGAGTGTAGACCACTTATTAAGCGCCGGCCGAAGGAACGCAGAACCAATCCCCCGCTGCTTGCATCTCTGCCAGCTTACCGACCC
>JAGZDD010000162.1 GCA_018369015.1 Clostridiales bacterium
CAATTTATTTCATAGGCTTTTGGACAGACAAAGGAAATTGCGGGGAATCCATTGAAAATACTTTGAAATCATTAGAAAATTGTAAGGTCTTTCTCTTTGGCACTGCCGGATTTGGCCAGTCTCAGGATTATTTTGAAAAGCTTCTCGGCAATGCCGTCCACAACCTTCCGTCCACCAGCACCCTCATCGGCACCTTCATGTGCCAGGGTAAAATGCCTCAGAGCGTGCGTTCCCGCTATGAAAAAATGCTTAAAGAAAAACCCGGTGACACCTCGATCCAAAGCCTTATCGACAATTTTGACGCAGCACTGCTCCATCCCAGCGAGGACGACCAGCACAGGCTTGCCGAGGCAATAAATGCCAGCCTGAAAAACTGTTAAAATAAACGGATAGAGGAAGATCTTCTTCCCCTACCCGCTGCTTGTAAGCGCCTGGCCAATACCAGCGCTTATAAGTATTTTCCTAGAAAATATGGAAATTTACAACAAGTGCTGCAAATACAATAGAAACCATAGAAAGCAGTTTAATTAAAATGTTAATGGATGGGCCTGATGTATCCTTAAACGGATCGCCCACCGTATCACCCACAACGGCTGCCTTATGGGCCTCGCTGCCTTTGCCGCCGTGATGGCCGCCCTCAATATACTTTTTAGAATTATCCCAGGCGCCTCCAGCATTGGACATAAACACGGCCATCAAAAATCCTGTGGATGTAGAGCCGGCCAGCATACCGATCACGCCATTATAGCCAAGGACAAGGCCAACGACAACCGGCGTTACAATGGCAAGTACAGTCGGAAGAATCATTTCTCTAAGGCTTGCCTTTGTACAAATATCAACGCATGTCGCATAATCCGCTTCTGCTTTTCCTTCCATAAGCCCTTTAATTTCATGGAACTGGCGTCTTACCTCGACAACAATACTCTGGGCCGCACGGCCAACTGAGGACATCGTAAGCGCCGCAAATACAAACGGAAGGCAGGCGCCGATAAAAATACCAACTAAAACAGTAGGATTCATAACGCTCATATCCAGAGAAACCGCATCTCCGCCGACTTCCTGAACCTTTTCAACATAAGAAGCAATAAGTGCCAGCGCCGTCAAGGCTGCGGAACCAATAGCAAAGCCTTTGCCTGTAGCCGCCGTTGTGTTTCCAAGGGAATCCAGGGCGTCCGTCCGCTTACGTACCTCTGGCTCAAGGCCGGCCATTTCAGCAATACCGCCGGCATTATCCGCAATTGGGCCATAAGCGTCTGTTGCCAGGGTAATTCCCAGTGTAGAAAGCATACCGACAGCAGCAAGGGCAATACCATAAAGCCCGCGGGTTGCTTCCACAAAGCCGCCGGAAAATGAATAAGCCGCCATAACACAAACAGCAATGATAATAATCGGTACTGCCGTTGACAGCATACCAAGGCTCAAGCCGCCGATGATAATCGTCGCGGAGCCGGTCAGGGATTTTTCTGCCAGATTTTTTGTCGGTTTGTATGTATCCGATGTAAAATATTCTGTAAAAAATCCAATCAGCACTCCGGCCAAAAGTCCGGCCAGAATCGCAAAATAGAAACCAATAAAATCTTTTCCTAAAATAAACCAGACAACCGGGAACGCTACAATAGCAATCAAAATCGCGCTTGTATTTGTTCCGCGGCGAAGAGCTTTAAGCAATGTACTCTGTTCTGTGCTCTCCCCTGTCTTTACAAGAAGCGAACCTAAAATCGATGCAAGCACGCCGACAGCGGCCAGAATCATAGGAATCACAACCGCATTAACACGGTCCACAGCTTCAATTTTATTAAAAGCAATAACGCCAAGGGCGCAGGCAGAAAGGACAGAGCCGACATAAGACTCATATAAATCAGCGCCCATTCCGGCAACGTCACCCACATTATCGCCCACATTATCCGCAATAACCGCAGGGTTTCTCGGGTCATCCTCAGGGATTCCCGCTTCGACCTTACCTACAAGGTCAGCGCCAACGTCCGCCGCCTTTGTATAAATACCGCCGCCGACACGGGCAAACAGGGCCATAGAAGACGCGCCCATACCAAAGGTAAGCATTGTACTTGTAATATCTTCAATCGGCAGCTTAAATACAAGCCTTAAAAGCAGATACCATATGGAAATATCCAAAAGTCCAAGGCCTACAACAGTAAAGCCCATAACTGATCCGGCTGAAAAAGCAACATTTAAGCCTTTATTCAGCCCCTTTTGGCAGGCAGCGGCTGTTCTTGCATTTGCTCTTGTTGCAATCTGCATTCCAACAAAGCCGGACAGCCCGGAAAAGAAGCCGCCAGTGATAAACGCAAAGGGAACAAACCAAGTCAGGAAGCCTAATGCCGCCATCACCAGAAGGATGAGAAACATCCCTGCAAAAAAGATAATCAAAATGCGGTACTGCCTTCTCAAATAGGCCATCGCCCCCTGATGGATGGAAGAAGAAATCTTCTGCATCCGTTCGCTGCCCTGAGAAAACTTCAATACCTTTTTGGCCCTGGTAAACGCAAACAAAAGAGCAATGACCGAGCCGCATAGTGTTAATAGTGCCAACGCGTTGTCCATAGTAAACCTCCTCCAATCTCTGCTTAGGTCAGTGTCCGGCCATGGTCAAAATCGCTATGCCACAGCCGCCCAGGACACGCAAAATATAAGGCAGCCAAAAGCTTTGCGCACAGCCAGACTTTAGTGAATTTTTGACACCCCTATTATACTACTTTTTTAGAAAGTTGCGTAGTATTTTTAGAAAGAAATCGGAACTTATTGTAACAGTTCAGCCAGCCGGGAATGATAGGCAAAAAATCGTGTTTACATGATTTTTTGCCTATCATTCCCGGCTGAGGGAGCGCCAGGTTATGAGCAAAGGCAGCCGCGAAGCGGCGGAAAGCGCGTTTGCGCGGCTTTGCGAATGGCGCGGGCTGAACTGTTACACTTATTCCACCAGCTCCAGCAGCCGTGTCGAATTTGTCACAAATGCCCCGGACAGGCGATCGACATGGCGGCCGAAAGCGCCATCCGCAACAGCCGCCTCCATAGCCTCCCTGGATTCCCATTTCTGGACAATATATACATGATTTTCCCGATCTACATCGATATACACAGCGGCCCCAAGGCACCCTGGGTCATTACGCTCACTATCCCTGGCAAAATCTCCTGCTGCCAAAAGATATTCACTTTTCTTCTCAACCTTAATCTCATTATCCACAATCTGTACAATCATTCCACAATCCTCCGTTAAGATTTATTCCCGATCAAGAAGCAAAAAACTTTCCTGATAAGTTTAAATTATCTCTATTATAGCTTTACTGACTGACAAATTGCTAGGACAGTTGTCCCAGGAACTTGTTATTTTTAATCGTTTTGGCAATACCGTTCCCATTTATAACGCGAGGAATCTTACTTCCCATTAGCTTCCACCCTTCCGCCCGCTCGCGGATTTTAATAAAATCCTGGCAGGTGCCTTCCTTAGCGATAAGTTCTTTATGAGTACCTTTCTACACAACGGTTCCTTGATCGAGGACAAGAATCTAATCCGCATTTTCAATCGTTGCCAGGAGGTGGGCAATTGTATTAATTGTCCTTCCATAGGTCAGCTCAGAAATCGCCTCCTAACTTAAATGTTCATTTTCAGGGGCAAGGCTTGCGGTCGCTTCGTCCAAAATGACAATCGGAGCCTCCTTAAGAATGGCTCTGGCAATGGAAATCCGCTGCTTTTCCCCTCCGGACAGTGAGGAGCCGCCCTCGCCAATAACCGTGTCGTAGCCTTCCGGAAGGGCCATAATAAAATCATGGCACCGGGCTGCCTTAGCGGCCGCAATAATCTGTTTCTCGGTCGTCTCCGCGCTTCCGAATTTTATGTTATTTTTAACACTATCCCGGAACAGATCAACCTTTTGAAAAACCATACTTATGTTTTTCAAAAGGCTGTCGCATGTGAAATGGCGTATATCCGTGCCACCAAGAGTAATTGTTCCGCCGCCTACATTGTAAAAACGGTAAACAAATGGCACAATGTTGACTTTCCGCTTCCCGACGCGCCGACGATCGCTGTTGTTGAGTTCTGCGGAATTTTAAAATTCAACATACAAGTGAGTTAAAACTATATTTTCACTCCTGCACAAAAAATAATTTCTATTTTCCTTTGGGTCACTCTTAACAAAAGACAATACGACGGCGAGAATACTTGAACAGACGGGGTCTGTTCTTTCAAACGTATTGGCTTACCATCTCCTGGCAATATAAAATGATGAAAAATATCCGTAAAACTTTGGCAGGAAGAATTGAGATTTTAGAATCATACAGTCTTTCTAAGAATAAAGCAGACGGAGAGCTTTTTTCAAACAAGCTTTCTCCCTGCCTGTGGAAACGGCAGACAGCGGCAAAAAAAATGATATTGTAGACGTATTTGAACATATATGGCACGGCGGTATTATCTGTATGTGTGAGGAAGTGAGGCCGATTGATAAGCTGAATTGTTTTATTCCCTGTAATCTGATATAAAGTGTATAATAAAGGTGGCCAGCCTTTACAGACTGACCACCTTTACTTTTTGCTATTAAGCTCATCCAACGTTCCATGAGGGAATCGAACCCCCAATTTGCCCTTAGGAGGGGCATGTTATATCCGTTTAACTAATGGAACATATCTTTCGCCATCAGTGAAGCATTTTCCCAGCTATCAACAATAATACACCAAAATTTAAAATCTGTCCACAACTATTTTTAAGTAATCCCTTTATCGCTTCAAAATACCGCAGCTTCCTATAAGCTATTCTCATTAAAATCAACTATTCCTTGAAGCCAAACGTTTCCTCTAAACCTTCGGCCCACTGCCGGCTCACCAAACAGATCCATTTTATTAATACACACATCAAAAATTAAATCATTGCACTCCAGACTCATCCTGTAGATTTCCTCGCCTGTACTCAGGTTAGTCAAAGTATCTACGGATAAAATATTTCCCATCACTGAATATTGATCGCAGGAAATACCATATGGCATAAAATAAGATTCTACAATCGTTAGAATATCCTCTGATTTGGCTCTATTAGAGATCGCTGTATATAAATCAATATCCTCAAGAGTCAAACTTTCAATAGCCTCCTGATCTCCCTGTCTGGCGGCCGCAAGCATCTGGTTGCGATGTGTTGTTTCCATTTTCCGGCGCTCTTTTTGATCGTCAGCCTTAATGACTGGAAGAATAACCTTTCCGGATATAGAAAGCCCGGAAAGCGTAATCGGAAGCTTTCTGAGTATTTTGTCGTGCCGGGAAGAGTATTCCATATAATCCTTCATGTTTAAAAGCTGAAAAATCAGAGACACACCAAGGTTAATATCATCACAAACACCCATATAAGATTCCTTATCCGGCTGTTTCTCAACCGAGATATACTCTATGGCTGTTACCGCTCTCCCTTTTAAATATGGAAAATAAAATTCAGCCTCTAAATCAGCTTCTGGTGTAAACTCTCCGAAGGCCATAAGTCCCATGGAATCGGCATATTCTTTAGCCATGCCGCCAAAGGCAGATTTCATACTGCATGGTGACATAAAGACCTCTGTCGGCTCATCCAATACGTTTTGAAGCACATCCTGATATTCACTTTTATCTTTGATCTGGCTGAACCCAACAGCCCTTAAAAAATCATGCATGAATCCACCTCCCGATTCTATCAGAAATTAAATGATTATATGGCAATGCGCAGCGGTTTTATGCGGCAGGCGCAGGAACCGTTTTATGCGCAGTATAATGTCCACCTACGTGGACATTATACAATAGCAGTTTTTAATTTTCAATCCTTAATCCATTATTCCAAGAACAAACGGCAAAGCTCTAAAACCTCTGCTGGTTTTTCCATCTGAACTAAAAGCTTGGTTCCATGAATCACTTCCGATTCAATCGCAGGATTATAATTTACATATTCATGAATGGCATCCTGAGAATCTCCCGTATCACTTCCGACAACAAATATACTATGATTCAGTTGTTTTATGGCATTGCCAATATAAATATCCGTAAAATGGCTGCGTACGCTGGCATACATATATCTGGCAGAGGAGCCTCCAAGATGAGCGCCCTCATTCATAGCCTCAACGGTTTCCTTTTCGATAAGCTCAGGTGCGCCAAAGTAAATTTCTTTACATTGTTTCATTAATATTCGCTTACTGCTGACAATATTATAGAGGCAGGTTCCTATAATTGGAGCTTCCACAAGATATTTTAAAGCCTTATGGTTTGCCTTGGGTGTTTTTCCGGTTGCCGAAATTTTTTCTGGCTGTAAAAATACAAGCCTGTTATACAACGATGGCTCTACAAGACAGGCCATGGAGGCAATCGATGAGGCATTCCCACTTGTCATTATATCTGTCTTTGCCTTAATAACCTCTTTTACAAAATCATTCATCAACTGCACATACAAATAATTCGTATAGGTAATTTTCGGCTTCTCAGATCTTCCACATCCCAGAAGGTCTACCGTATATACAGTATGCTCCTTTGCCAGTTCCTTTTTCAGCGACTCCCATTCATAGCCGGACGCTGCATAGTTTAAACGGTGAATCAAAAGTAACGGTTTGCCGCTCCCCTCCTTTGTATAATAAATCCTTCCAAAGCGCCATTCATAAAAAGAGTCCGATGCTCCCTTTAAACGCTCTTTCATTGTTGAACAAAAGAATACAACTCTATTAACAATATGTACTCCCGCAACAACCGCTGTCGTCAAAGCTGCCGCTGCCAGTAATTTTCTTTTCTTACCCATAATGACCTTTCCTTCCTGCACAGTTCCTTAAAAGGAAATCCTTTGTTACTATAAAAACGTAAACACCAACAAATATTTATATACTTATATATTACCCGAGAAATGGTTACTTATAATAATTATATGATAATTAAGATATATATACAAACATTTTTTAATGGATATTTTTTGAAATATATTGTAAAATGGTTACAGTCAAGACATAATGACATGTTTAATTACAGACTACAGAAGCTATATCCGTCAGCTTCCCCTGCTGTCCTCTTAACTACCAATTTACGCAGCAAAAATATTAAACATAATCAGATATATCCAAGAATTATTAGCCAAGGAAAACTTTTGCATAAATATACAAATTATCCAATATACAGCTTCCCTATTTTTCTGTATAATAGCCTATATAAAACGTTGGTTTGCAGAAATCATTTTTGTTTTCTATAGTTAACATTTTTAAAACACTTGTTATTGCCATTATAAATATTAACTTTTAGATAATATTAGCTTTATATCTCTGTATACAGTACTACAAAACAAAACATAGGCGAGCGCCTTTAATTTGGCTTATTGCTCCCCAAAAAATATCAGAAAGGACCGTATTTATGAAAAATAACGTTATTGAATTATTAGCTCAAAATGTAGAAGGGCTTAGCCGTGAAGAACTGGCTCAATTTATAGAAATCCCTCCTAAAACAGAAATGGGGGATTTCGCATTTCCTTGCTTCCGTCTTGCTAAAATATATCGCAAAGCACCTCAAATTATTGCCCAAGACTTGAAGGAAAAAATTGGAAGCATTGATTTTCTTAGCAAAATTGAAGTTCAAGGCGGATATTTAAACTTCTTTATTGATAAAGAAAAGTTTGCAAAACACATTATTGAAGACTATCTTAATGCCAAAGAATATGGCAGTTCCAGCGAAGGTGAAGGCCAAACCATTTGTATTGATTACTCCTCGCCTAATGTAGCCAAAAACTTTCATGTCGGCCATTTAAGGACAACGATTATAGGTAATTCTCTCCATAAAATTTATAAAAAGCTTGGTTATAATGTAATGCGTATTAACCATTTAGGTGATTGGGGAACTCAATTCGGCAAACTTATTGTAGCCTATAAAAAATGGGGTAATAAAGAAGCCATAGAAAAAGATGGTATTTCTGAATTAATGAGTATTTATGTAAAGTTCCATGAAGAGGCAGAAAAGGACCCATCTTTGAACGATGAAGCAAGGGCCTGGTTTACCAAAATGGAACATGGTGATGAGGAAGCTTTGAGTATCTGGAAATGGTTTTTAGATATTAGCCTCAAAGAATTTATGCGTGTTTATGACATACTGGGAATGAAATTTGATTCTTATAATGGCGAAAGCTTCTATAATGATAAAATGGCCGCGGTTATCGACGAATTAAAAGAAAAAGGACTTATTACAGTCAGCGAAGGAGCACAAATTGTTGATCTGGAGAAATATAACATGCCTCCATGTCTTATAACAAAGAAGGATGGAAGTTCGCTTTATGCTACACGCGATATTGCGGCTGCCCTTTATCGTCAAAACACCTATCATTTTACAAAATGCCTGTATGTAACCGGCCTTGAACAAAAGCTGCATTTTGCACAATGGTTTAAAGTTATTGAATTAATGGGATATGATTGGTATAAAGGACTCGTACACATTCCTTATGGCCTTGTCAGTCTGAAAAGCGGAAAATTATCTACACGAAAAGGTAATGTTTTATATGCAGAGGACATTTTAAATGAATCCATTCAAAAGATACGCGAAATTATAGAAGAAAAGAATCCAGATCTTCCAGACAAAGAAACCGTCGCCAAACAAGTCGGTATTGGAGCAATTATTTTTAACGATCTCTATAACCAACGTATTAAAGATGTTCTCTTTGATTGGGAAAAGCTGCTGAATTTTGACGGCGAAACAGGTCCATATGTACAATATACTTACGCTCGTGCCGCCAGTGTTATAAGAAAAGTAGGAAATATTCCTACTAAATTTGATTATTCTGTACTGACAGATGATGCCTCGATGGCTCTGTTAAAAGAAATCTCCAGATTTCCTGAAGTTGTCAAGGACGCTTCTGAAAAGTATGAGCCATGTGTTGTAGCTCGTTACGCAATCTCTCTAGCTCAAACATTTAATAAGTTTTACCATGATTGTCAAATTAACGTTGAGGATGAAAATATCAAGTTTACTCGCGCCAACCTTGTAAATATTGTAAAAAACATTTTAAAAGACGCCTTAG
>JAGZDD010000163.1 GCA_018369015.1 Clostridiales bacterium
TCAACAGCAATCAGCGAATAAGCTGTTTTCCTGGCGGGATTGTCATTCTTCTGCAAATAAACACAAACGCCGGGAATCAATAATTCCCGGCATCTGCCTGTATTTTTCACATGAGCAATGACTTCTCTGCCCTCTGCCATAACTGCGGCGACAAACCGATTCGGCCGGGCTAAAAATATTCCCTTAATCATTGATTCATATTTCATCTTTTATTACCTAATTACAATTAACCTACAGAACCCACAACAATTGTATCCCAAAGCTCTGTTGTCTGAATATCTGCACTGCTTTTCCATTCTTCAAATAATGCATTATAAGCATCATTCACAGCATTTTCAAATTCTTCATCTGAAAGACTGCTGTAATTACTGTCAGCTTTCATCTCTGTGCTAAGCTTATCCCGAACTGCATTATAAACCGCTGTACTTAGCTCGCCGTCCTGATAGGCCCGTGCAATTGCCGAAGCATTCAGGCCAAACTGTTCACAAATTTCCGGGCCAAGATCATCGACATATTGCTGGGCAGCATCCGCAAGCTGCGCATTCATTTCATCCGTCATTTCTACACCGTAATTTGCAGCCTGCCCCGCAAGGATCTGTGTTTTTACAATATCCTCATACATTTGCTCTTTTGCATATTCAGCAACAGTTTGTCCGTTATCCATGATCGTTCCCCATGGCTCCTCATTATACAGTTCGACAAAATAATCTCTTTGCTGATACAGGTAGTAATTGATAATATCCATAGTAAGCTCACGGCCATTGACAGATATAACAACGGCTCCTGTTTCGTTTTCACTTCCGCTTTCTAGTGTTTCAGGAACAGTTTCCATCACCACCTCAGATTCTGGCGTTTGTTCTGTACTCTGGGCCTCTTGGCTTGGTCCGGATTGTCCGTTTGAAACTGTGCCTGGCTGACTGTTTCCAGAATTCATTGTTTTTCCGATAAGTATTCCAATCAGAATACCGACCGCCATAGCCACAATGACAAGAACGGCACAAATAGCGCCGGCATTAGATTTTTTACGATTCATGCTTTATCTCCTTTCGTCATTTATACCGTGACTTCCACGGAATCATGGTATCTTACGGGGCGCGGTACAATGCCCACTTACGTGGACATTGTACCATAAAAACAAAGCTTTGTTAACCCCGCTTTGTCCGGTTTTTGTGATAATTGCAGCTATTCGTTACTATTCACAGCCTGGCTAATCACTCGCCGACCAGCCAGGCCTGACAATGATTCAGGAGTGAGCAGGCTCCTTTTTCGTGAAGCAGCGAGCCAAACCGGGGAGCTTGCTCACCAGCTTGGCGGCTGACGCGCCCCGTTGAAGTGAAGCTTCAACGGGTGCGAAGCAAAAACTCTAAACCAATCTGCGAAATGACTCTTCACGCCTTCGGCGTGAAGAGTAACCGAAGGTTGCTACTATTACAATGGCTAACGATTACGATATCTGCCCCAGATGGTTTTAAATTACTGTTCGGAAAGGTCGTGGCAGAGCTTTTTAAATATTATCTCGGCCAGAGCGTGGGCATTATGGCACAATTTGCCAATATAGATTGTTTCAAATTCTGCCCTCGCATCAGATGTCCTCTCCTCCGGAGCAATCGTGCATATATGCTCAGATTGTTCTTCCCGAAGTCGGATCACCATGTAATTTTTAAAATTTTCCATAAATAAAGGATTGGAAAAAATCTCACACTCATTATTCCAGCCATAGGGGCAGACCAAAATACATATTTTCCCCTTCCATTCTCCATCCATATACTGTCCGACAATCATAATACAGTTTTTCGCAAGTCCAATTTGCGTCTCCAGGGCGCGTACCTTTTCATCAGCAATCAGCTTATAGCCACAACATTCCTGAGAGTGGTTCTCCAGCATTTCTTCAAAAAACTTACGAAGATAAGACATAAACAAATTTTTAAGATCAACCTCTTTACCAATATCCTTCATCTTAAATTCATAAAATAAATAGCGAAGCAGATCTTCATAATTTTTACAGATCATTTTTCTGTAAAGCATACTCGTAGGTGTAATGTGGAAGGCTTCGCATACAAATTGCGTCAATAAAGGCGCATATTGGGAAAATCTGCATTGATTAAAATAAGCGTAAATTTTTTCTTCATAGACCTCGCTGATGGGCCGTTTTCCAGATAACAGCTTGCTGAATATGCTAAAGCCTATCCCCATATCGATAGCGATTTCTTTATGCATAACGCCCTCCTTTTCTTTAAGAATCCTGCACATACCGATAAATACCTGGTAAATAATTGGATTGGTGTCATAGTGTTGCATCATAGTACCTCCTAAATTCTTTATAGCTGTGGCTGCAAAGAGCCGGCCGAATCTCTTAAGTAATTCCGGCCTGACTCAAAACGGCTACATATAGACAAACGGAGGTTTCCACAAAAACGTGACATATTTTTTTAGCAAACAAAAAATTTTATTCATTGCGACATTCTTCTCCATCACGCATATGATAGATATATATGTAACTAAAGGAGGAAATCGGATGAATAAAATTTTGGAAATAAAATCCCTTGATTTTTCCTATCATACACTTTCTGGTGAAACCAAGGCCATTGAAAATGTTTCCTTTGATGTATATGAAAACGAATTTATAGGCATTATCGGCCCGTCCGGAAGCGGAAAATCAACAATTTTATCATTAATTTTCGGTTTACTGACGCCTACATCCGGACAAATATGTACAGCCAATTTGTCACATAATACAGGTGATACTCCTATCGGCTACATGCTTCAAAAAGACCATCTTTTTGAATGGCGTTCAATTTATAAAAATATTACCCTTGGTTTGGAAATTAATCATCAGCTTACACAAGAAAAAAAAGAATTTATAGAACAAATGCTTTCTGACTACGATCTTTCAGGTTTTAAAAATGCCCGGCCTTCCCAGCTTTCAGGAGGTATGCGGCAGCGCGCCGCACTTATACGGACGCTGGCGCTTAAGCCCTCGATGCTCCTTCTTGACGAGCCGTTCTCAGCGCTGGATTCTCAAACCCGGCTGGCCGTAGCTGAAGATATTTACAATATTTTGCGCAAAGAACACAAAAGCGCAGTCCTTGTCACCCACGACATATCGGAAGCTATCAGCTTTTGCGACCGTGTCGTTATTTTAAGTAAAAGACCCGGAACTGTAAAAAAAATTATTCCAATCTGCCTGTCCGTTTCCAAAAAAACACCTTTAAAGGCCAGAAGCGCTCCGGAATTTAAGGATTATTTCAATATGCTGTGGGAGGAACTGCATGATGAAGGTTAATCAAAATTCTGTGGTTACTCAGGAAGAATTTATAAAACGTTACCGCCATCAAAAAAAACTTGTCATTTTCTACCGTATTTTAATACTCGCCGCCTTCTTTGCCCTATGGGAAGGCGCAACCAGAATTGGCCTCATCGACGCTTTTATATTCAGCAGTCCAGTGCGGCTTTTACAGGCTTTTATCCAGCTCATTCCCGGTGGAGCTATTTTTATGCACATCGGCATTACGCTCCTTGAAACATTCATAAGCTTTTTGCTTGTCCTTGCCCTGGGGCTTTTAGTTGCTGTTATTTTATGGTGGAACAACAGTATTTCCAAAGTGCTCGAACCTTACCTCATTGCGCTTAACAGTCTGCCAAAATCTGCCCTTGCGCCAATTCTTATCGTATGGCTTGGAAATAATATGAAAACGATTATTGTCTGTGCAATTATGCTGGCTGTTTTTGGAACAATCATTAATTTATACACAGACTTTATAACAACGGACCCTGATAAAATTCTTCTTGTAAAAACTCTCGGCGGGAAGAAAATGGATGTTCTTTTTAAAGTTGTCCTCCCGCAAAACTTTCCTTCCCTCATAAGCAGTATGAAGGTCAATATTGGCCTGTGCCTTGTGGGTGTCATTATCGGAGAGTTTCTCGCGGCCAATGCGGGGCTTGGGTATTTAATTATTTATGGAAGCCAGGTATTTAAACTGGACTGGGTAATGATGAGCATTGTTATTCTATGTATCATCGCTACATTGCTCTACACAATCGTCAATTTCTTTGAAAAAAAATGCAGCAATACAGAGCAATGACCCCGCAAATAAATCCCCCGTAAGTGCTTAAACGTCAGCCTTATCCGATGCTGCGGCAGCCTGACAGCAAAAGACTTGTGAAAAAACACAAAATTGTTTTTTCACAAGCCTTTTTATATAATCTCCCTGGCTCTGGCCCTCCGGCTTTCAATAGAATGAATGACCGGAACTAAAAATGCGGCCACAATACCACCGGCAAAACCATTGTTATAAAGGTTCATTCCTCCGCAGATGACGCCAACACTCTGTGCCACCGAGGAATGAAGAAAACCCGCAATAAGTCCGCAGACAATACCAAACTTTCCTGCAATGGGCGCCAATGTCGTTGAAAAAAGAGCAGCCAGAATTGCTCCCGGATCAGTAATATCCCACATTTTAGTCAAACTGGCAAGCCACACCCCGGCAATAACCGGAGCAATATTGCGGATATGCTTGCCGGTAGCCGAAAAGCCCACAATCGTAAAGATACCGCCAATCGTTGGGCCGTTCAGATCCGCCCCGACAGCAATCACGAAAACCGTTGCCAAAATTCCGTTTATTCCCATGTTAAAGAGCGTCGCTCCAAGCCCTTCCTCAACAATATAATCTGTTCCCGCTATTCCGGGATGCTTGAGTATATCCAGGTATTTTTCCATAATATGATGCTCTGTAATAAAACCCAAAATAATAAGGATCAGAAAAAAGCCCAGCAATAGCTCTGTAAACAACGTATTATTTCCTGATGACCATAGCGTTCTGGTTACAAATCCAATCCCATAGGACTTAAAAAGCGAGGTGGCAATCGCTGCAATAATTCCTGCGGCAAAGCCCACATTATAAAGGCAGTATCCTTTATGAGTATAATAAAGGTGCGTTGCCAGAGGAGGCAGGACAAAACCCATAATCATACAGATTAAAATACCAGCAGCAATATTCCAGAAAGCCGGAAGGCGGCTGCTTAAAACAATTTGTGTAATTACCGGGGAAAGGCTCGTTCCATAAAAGCCAATGTAAATATATTTGGACATATGCTCCTTATGGTACACGGAATACAAATAAACACCGGCCAGTATAGCCCATATATTAACGATGTTTTTCCCAAATAAAGAAAATCCCATCATTAAAAACACAGAGGTCACTGTTGCCCCTGTAATTTCCATTTTCAGG
Organism: Clostridiales bacterium; assembly: GCA_018369015.1. Classification (GTDB taxonomy): domain Bacteria; phylum Bacillota; class Clostridia; order Lachnospirales; family Lachnospiraceae; genus Catenibacillus. Next base: position 5,229 of record JAGZDD010000163.1, read on the forward strand.
AGGTAAATAATTAAAATACATACCAAAGTCAAAAGGCCCGCATTGACCAGCGCAGCTCCCGGACCTCCAAGGGCCACATAATCTGTAATCAGTAAATCCGGTTCGGTAATAATCTTCCCAAAACCGGCCAGCAGTTTGCGAAAAGGCTGAATAAGCAGTCCTAAAAATAAAAAATAGGCTGGAAACAAAGACAGAATTATAAATTGTTTATTTCTGGACAAACTGACAATATGATGCTGAACTTTTTCCTTTTTATGTTTCATTGGCATCCCCTATCTTTTCTGAATTAAACCGTATCAGGCAAACAGCAAAGAGACCTGTGAACAGCAGCCGTTCATCCTTGCCAAACGGTTACTGCGAGTGTCCTCTTTGCCTACCATTGTATTGCATTAGCCAAGCCTTCGTCAATACAAGAAATTTTACGGTGCAGCTAAACGGTTATATTTCGTAACTCTTCAGCCATGCGGCTGAGGAGTTACTATATGTCATTGACAAAATCTTTTATGGGTGGTATACTCAAAGCAACACCCCTCCCAGGGTGTAGAGATATCAAGAAAGGCAGGTGTCTTATGAAACAGACATTTAATGTAACTGGCATGAGCTGTTCGGCATGCTCTTCTCATGTGGAAAAAAGCGTTTCTAAGCTTGCCGGCGTTCAAAATGTATCTGTCAACCTTCTGGCGGCATCCATGAAGGTCGACTACAACGAGCAAATATTATCCTCCAGCGATATTTGCCATGCAGTAGAGCATGCCGGCTACGGTGCATCCCCGGTATCCGGTCCAGACTCTGCTTCTGCCACAAAATCTATAAAAAGCCCGGCAGCTTCTCCAGAGGGCTTATTATCCCCTGTGGAAAAAGAGAAAAAAAATATGCAGGTTCGGCTTATTGTTTCTTTCTGCTTTATGATTCCGCTGATGTACATTGCCATGGGAAATATGATGGGCCTTCCGGTTCCTTCGATTTTTATTGGTGAGGAAAATGCTGTAATCTTTGCATTTACCCAGCTTTTAATGACCCTTCCGGTCATTTATGTGAACCGCAAATATTACATCAACGGCTACCGTATGCTGTTTAAAGGGGCGCCCAACATGGATACACTCATCGCCGTCGGCTCCAGCGCAGCATTGATCTATGGAATATTTGCCATTTTTCAAATGGCTTATGGGCAGGGTCACGACAATATAGCCCTTGTCCATCAATATATGCATGATTTATATTTTGAATCTGCTGCCATGATTCTCACATTAATTACACTCGGAAAATATTTAGAAACCCGTTCCAAAGGTAAAACCTCTGAGGCCATTGAAAAGCTGATAAATCTTGCGCCCAAAACGGCCATCCGCTTAAAAAGTGACGGAACAGAGGAAGAAATTCCTGCCGAACAGGTACTCCCCAATGATTTGCTCCTCATCCGCCCGGGTACAGCTATTCCCGTAGACGGCCAGGTGGAAGACGGCCATTCCGCGGTCGACGAGTCAGCCCTTACAGGGGAAAGTATTCCTGTGGAAAAGTCCGCCGGAGATCCCGTGCTTTCCGCCTCAATCAACGGAAACGGCGCTTTAAAAATCCGGGCATTAAAAGTCGGTGAGGACAGCACGCTCTCCCAAATTATCCGCCTTGTAGAAGAAGCCGGCGCAAGCAAGGCGCCCATTGCTAAGCTTGCGGATAAAATCAGCGGCATCTTCGTTCCCACGGTTATGGCCATTGCCCTGGCCGCGTTTATTATATGGTACTTCATTGTTGGAGAAAGCTTTTCCTTCGCTCTCTCTATCGGTATTGCCGTACTTGTTATTTCCTGCCCCTGCGCCCTTGGGCTTGCCACTCCGGTCGCTATTATGGTCGGAACAGGAAAAGGCGCCCAGTATGGCGTCCTGATCAAATCCGGTGAAGCCCTGGAAACGGCTCACAGGGTCGATACTGTTGTCCTTGATAAAACCGGAACAATTACCCAGGGCCGCCCTCAGGTCACAGACATTCTTCCGGCAGACGGCCTTGATGCCTCAGACTTTCTCAGGATATGCGCTTCCCTGGAACAGTTTTCCGAACATCCTCTGGCCGGCGCCGTCACCGCATACGCCAGGGAAAAAGCCATAGACCTTCTTCCTGTAGATAATTTTCACGCAGTACCAGGCAAGGGTATCAGCGGCCATATTGGCGGCCGGCACTATATTGCCGGAAATTTAAAATTTCTCCAGGAGGAAAACATTTTAGATATTTCCCAATGGGCAAAGCAGGCCGATACCCTGGCAGCGGCCGGGAAAACACCTTTGTTTTTTGCCTGCGAAGGACACTTTTTTGGCATTATCGCTGCCGCTGATATTGTAAAGCCCACAAGCCAGGCCGCCATTAATGCCCTAAAGCATATGGGGATACGGGTTGTCATGCTTACGGGGGATAACCGTCAGACAGCCCAGGCCGTCGGAAGCCTCGTAGGGGCAGACGAAGTTATTTCTGACGTTCTTCCCCAGGATAAAGAAAAGGAAATACGCCGGCTTCAGGGAAACGGCCGCCATGTCGCCATGGTCGGGGACGGCATTAACGATGCGCCTGCTCTCACCCGCGCTGATGTGGGGATTGCTATTGGCGCCGGTATGGATGTTGCTATAGAATCCGCAGACATTGTTTTAATGAAAAGCGATCTGCTGGATGCGGTTACGGCGATCCAGTTATCAAAATCGGTCATCCGAAACATCCGTGAAAATCTTTTCTGGGCATTTTTCTATAATACCCTTGGAATCCCGCTGGCCGCCGGACTGCTTTACCCGCTTCTTGGCTTAAAGCTTAATCCAATGATCGGCGCCGCCGCTATGAGTGTCAGCTCTGTATGCGTTGTCACTAACGCCCTCCGCCTGAAATTTTTTAAGCCCAAAGGAACCGCTTTTGAAAAAACAAATGTTCCGGCAAAAAATAAATGGACAGAGCCAAGTGCTTCTGTTAAAGTTTATAAAGAAAATGAAGATATAAAAAAAGAAAGTGAGGAATCTACTATGGAAAAAACAATGATCATCGAAGGAATGATGTGCAGTCACTGTTCGGGCCGGGTAACAAAGGTGCTTAATGACATTGAAGGTGTCACAGCCATTGTAAGTCTCGAAAACAAAAATGCTAAAATCACCTTGAGCAAGGATGTTCCCGATGATATTCTAATTAAGGCCGTCACTGACGCCGGATATGAAGTTGTATCGCTAAATTGAGGTAATACCTTATGAAAGCTGACAAAAAAAATATTACCCGTCTTTTAAAAACAGCCCGGGGCCAGCTCGACGGCATATTAAATATGGTTGAGGATGACCGCTACTGTATCGATATATCAAACCAGCTCCTGGCCACCCAGGCAATACTTAACAAGGTCAATAAAGAAATCCTTCACGCGCATATGGAACACTGTGTCAAGGAATCGATGAGCAGCTCAGATTCAGCGCATAAAATTGATGAAATAATGATGCTTATCGATAAAATGATGCGGTAATCCCCGTTTGGGGCCATATCCGCAAAAATCCTATGGGGCAGGTTGCAGACCTGCCCTTTTTACAGGCTTGACTTATAGTGTTATATTCGCTATGATACTTTTGTTCCCTGGCACAAATTGGGAACAAAATAATGATTCCCGAGAGGGGATAACCTGATGCCGTGTGAGAAGCACGGCAAAAAAAGATGAAACCCCACAAGGGGATAACCTGATGCCGTGTGAGAAGCACGGCAAAAAAAGAT
>JAGZDD010000164.1 GCA_018369015.1 Clostridiales bacterium
GCGGTCTACGCTCCGCTTCGGTCGGCGCAGGGCAGACGTCCACCGGACGTCTTGCGCCAGATTTTTGCCATCATCAGCCGCACGGCTGAATAGTTACACAAAAAACTTCATGCCAGACCGAAGGCTTTTCCAGTCTGGCATGAAGCTTTTTACGGCCTATTTTTCATGGGCCTGTATAAACTCAATATTTTTCAATTCATAATCATTAAACACACTTACATTAAAGCTGTCCGGGCTGACAGTGCCATTATACCAGCTCTTGGATTCAAAGTAAGCGCGGATGTCCGGGTCATCAAATGTTCTGCCATGGCGGGCATAGATTTCATTGCGGGCCAAAAGAAGCTCCCAGTCGCTTAAGCCTGCAAGATCGGCCTCTGTCAGGTAACGGCTGTTGCTTTCAGGACAAATATAAGCATTCTTAGCAGCCTCCTGGGCTTCACTTTCCTTCCGGCTTTCCTCCTGGCGCTTAGCAGCCTCGGCTGCTACCTGTCCGGCGAAATCTACATAGGCCTGGGCTTTTTCAACCGCCTGCTTAAATTCCTGGCTGTCCATTAACTGCTGGATTTCATTCACATAATTTTCCAGAGCTGCCTTTTCCTCATCTGTTACACCAGACAAATCCATACTAGAAGCTGTAGATTTCAATGATTCAATAAGCTCTGTATCTTTCTGAGCAATCCCCTGGAGCATTTCTTCCATCTGTGCTTTTAAATTTTCAAGCTGATCGCCTGCACCATTATCTATAGCATTCTGGAGGTTTGCAAAAATATCGTCAACATACTGCTGTAAATCTTCCGGTACATAATACTTTTCATCAATCAGCGACTGATACGTACTCTTAAGCTCCTCAAGCGAACCGATCTGGGCTGTAATATCCTCAAGCCTTGACTTAAGGTCATCGATTTGCTGTTCTAGCGATTCTATGCTTTTAACCGATTTGTCCTCTATAGCCTGCTGGCACTTTTTCATTAAATCGCTGACTTCATCCTGCAGGCTGGAATAATTGGAGCTGTCTAATATTTCCTCAAAGTTTTTCACAGTCTGCTCAAACTCGCTGATTTTTTGGTTTTTATTTCTCTGTAACATAACAAAAACAACAGCGCCGGCAATAATCGCCACACAAAGAACTGCAATAACAACAATAAGGACAATCAGCCCTGTCTTTTTCTTCTTGGGCGGCTTGCCGTCATTTCCCGCGGCATTTTTGCCCCCCTTCACAAAATCTGCTGTCGGTGCAGTGTAAGCTTTGGCCTGGTCCGCCTCCCCATCCCAGTTTTCAATTTTTGTTCCGCAATTCGTACAAAAGACCGCGTCATCTTCGATTTCACTTCCACAATTTGGGCAATACATATTCATTCCTCCCTCTTTTCCAAATCATAATATTTAGCAATCCCTGTGGCATCTGCGATACCCATAGCCTTCAAATTTTCATCATTTTTCAAAAGCTCATTATCATGGGGGTTGTCCATAAAGGCGTGTTCGATAATAATCCCCGGAAATCCCCGTTCCACACTGGTACTAATTAAATAATACCAGTCTTTCACATTGCCATCCTCATAATAGCCCTTCTCAGGCTTTACCCGGGTCAATACCCCCCGGTTGGCAAGGCCTACCCTGGTCGTTAATTCCTCTAAAATCGATTCTCCCAGCTTACGGCTCTCCTCCGTAAATGCCGAATGGACACTGATATAAAGCTCGGAACCATTCGCTTCTGAAGGATAGCCAAGCCCGGTAGCATTATTATGAATACTCACAAATAAATCTGCCCCCACACTTTGGGCATAAGCAGTCCGCCCCGTGACATCGTCGGAACCGATTCCGTTGTCCGGGCACGAACCATCCTCACGGGTCATAAAAACCTCTACCCCTTCGTAAGTATTAAGCTCATCGCGGCATGCCATGGCAATCTTTAAATTCAAATCCTGCTCGTTCATCCCAAGCTCCGGGTGATTTCTGGAGCATGTATCATCGTGGCCCGGATCTAAGACAATACATATAGGCTCACGGGCCGGTTCAGTTTCCGCAGTACTGTCCGCCTTCATACCGCTGCCAGTTTCCAAGGTATTATCGGATTGCGCAGTACTTCCGCTTTCTACGGTGCTGTCGGTTTCCATCGTACTTTCAGTTTCCGTTCCGTCCTCTGCGTATTGCAAACGGCTTTGGTCAAAGCGGCTTTCTAGCTCCTGCCTTTCTGTTTCCGCCAAACTTGCCGCCGCGCCGCTTTCCCTGTGCCCATCATTCCCTTTGCTTCCCAGCGGGCGGTCGCTCAATCCCCCTGCAATCAGAAGCCCGATCACAATGCCAAGAATCAATAGCAGTATGCCAATAATAATGATAAGCACAGTTTTAATATGCCTATGGTGATCACTTTCCATTTTTATTGGACTCCTTCCCTATTTCATTCTACAATAAGGATTGTACAACAAAATGATGAAAAATGGAAGGGTTACATTTTTCGGTAAATGGTGCTGCGTGCCAGTAGCATGCGTCTGGCACAGGCCGCAGCCAAGCGAAGATCTGTCGTGTGAACACAGCATCTTTTTGCCAGGCTTATCACCACAAAAAGAAAGACCCGGCACATTTTTGTTCCGGATCTTTCTTTTCGCCAAGTATGACAAATTATTTAATTGTAACTTTAGCACCTTCAGCTTCAAATTTAGCCTTGATTTCTTCAGCTTCTTCTTTGCTAACGCCTTCTTTAAGCACCTTTGGAGCGCCGTCAACGGCTTCTTTAGCTTCCTTAAGGCCAAGACCTGTAAGGTCACGAACAACTTTGATAACTTTAACTTTGTTCGGGCCAACTTCTGTTAACTCAACATCAAATTCTGTCTTTTCTTCTGCTGCTGCGCCAGCATCGCCTGCTGCTGCTACAACAACGCCTGCTGCTGCGGATACACCAAATTCTTCTTCGCAAGCTTTTACTAATTCATTTAACTCTAATACGGATAATTCTTTAATAGCTTCAATAAATTCAGCTGTTGTTAATTTTGCCATGATATTTTACCTCCAATTTTCATATAGTGATACCGCATACTGGCGGTATGTCTGTTTTCTCGATAATTATGCAACTGCTTCGTCTTTTTCAGCAATCTGTTTAATAACACGAGCAAAGTTTGCAATCGGTGACTGGATGCTTCCAAGTAATTTTCCAAGAAGAACTTCTCTGGATGGGATACTTGCAATAACCTGCATCATCTTTGCATCATAGTATGTGCCGGCTACAACACCGCCCTTAAATTCAAGGTTAGGCATTGCTTTAATATTTTCAGCAAGGATTCTTGCCGGAGCTGTAGCGTCTTCTTTGCTAACTGCAATTGCAGTAGGTCCTTCAAGAAGTTCAGCAACAGCTTCAAATTCTGTGCCAGCAACAGCGCGTCTGATATAAGTGTTTTTGTATACCTTATATGTCACGCCACCTTCTCTTAAAGCTTTACGAAGTTTTGTATCTTCTTCAACTGTAAGACCGCGATAGTTTACAACAACCATTGCCTGTGCTCCGTCAAGTAAAGAAGAAATTTCTTCGATAATCGGCTGTTTTAATTCTACTTTTGCCATTTTGGTGCACCTCCTTATAAAATCAATACCCCACAATATTTGTGGGAACTGCCTTTATAAGCGCCAGAATAACCTGACTCTCAAGATTCGGAAAATATTTTATATTACTAAAATCTCTTAATAATATAAAAACCTCTTTGCCCGAAGACAAAGAGGTTTTATCGCTATAAGAATTGCTCCACATAGAGCCCGCTTATAATCTTCCTCGGTAGGCGTTGTCAACTTATGCCTTACGGCACCTACTGTCTTTGGCAGTATTCGCTTTGCTATTATAGCATAATATATATCGGCTGTCAATCACAAACCGCAGCAAAATTTAAGCAAGCTTTGCTGTATTGATCTTGATGCCAGGGCCCATTGTAGAAGTCATTACGACACTTCTTAAATACTGGCCTTTGGCGGCTGCTGGTTTTGCCTTAATGATTGCGCCCATTAATGTATGGAAGTTGTCCGCTAATTGTTCTTCTGTAAAGGAAGCCTTTCCAACCGGAACATGGATAATATTTGTCTTATCCAATCTGTACTCGATCTTACCAGCTTTGATATCGTTGACAGCTTTAGTAACGTCCATTGTTACTGTACCAGCCTTCGGGTTTGGCATCAAACCTTTCGGTCCAAGTACACGGCCCAGACGGCCAACAACACCCATCATATCCGGTGTAGCAACAACTACGTCAAAGTCTAACCAGCCTTCGTTCTGGATTCTTGGAATAAGCTCGTCACCGCCTACATAATCAGCACCTGCTGCCTGCGCCTCTGCAACCTTGTCGCCTTTTGCAAATACAAGGACACGTACTGTTTTACCTGTACCATGAGGCAATACAACAGCGCCACGTACCTGCTGATCTGCATGGCGTCCGTCAACACCCAGACGAATATGTGCTTCGATCGTCTCGTCAAATTTTGCACTGGCAGCCTTTTTTACAAGTGCCACTGCGTCTTCTACATCATAAAGACTTGTGCGGTCTACTAACTTTGTAGCCTCAACATATCTCTTACCTTTTTTCATTATAAAATCCTCCTTGTGGTCATATCGGGAGCGACCCTCCCACGATTATTTGCCATGAGCTTAATATTTTTTAAATATTAGTCTTCTACCGTGATACCCATACTTCTTGCTGTACCAGCGATCATGCTCATCGCAGATTCGATATTTGCAGCATTTAAGTCTGGCATTTTTAATTCAGCGATCTTCTGTAATTCAGCCTTGGAAATCTTGGCAACCTTTGTCTTATTAGGAACTGCAGAACCTGACTGAATCTTGCAGGCTTTCTTTAATAATACTGCTGCTGGCGGAGTCTTTGTGATAAAGCTGAAGCTTCTATCATTATATACTGTAATAACAACCGGAATGATCATTCCGTCCTGGTCAGCAGTTCTTGCATTAAATTCCTTAGTAAACTGAACAATATTTACACCATGCTGACCTAAAGCAGGACCAACTGGTGGTGCTGGCGTCGCCTTGCCAGCAGGGATCTGTAATTTAATATATCCTGTTACTTTCTTTGCCATTTTTAGGCACCTCCTGAATATTGTGGTAATGCGGGAATCTCCCTCCCACCGGCTGTATCAAAAACAGCCGCGCTTAAAATGTTACATCTTTTTGATATCGTAGAAGCTGATTTCAACGGCAGTCTCACGACCGAACATATCCACACCAATCGTCACCATGGATTTGCTCATATTAATTGATTTGATCTGTCCGACCGTATTTTCCCAAACTCCGGAAATAACCTTAACCATATCACCGACCTCATAGTCGATCTGAACCTGCTCCGGACGAATCCCCAGATTGGCCATCTCAGCTTCTGTCAAAGGCACCGGCTTGGATTCCGGTCCGACAAATCCGGTAACGCCGCGGGTATTGCGCACGACATACCATGTTTCGTCGTTCATGTCCATATGAAGCAGTACATAGCCCGGGAAGAGCTTTCTCTGCACTGTTTTCTTCTGGCCATTTCTCACTTCGACAACATCCTCTAACGGAACCTCAACGCTTAAAATCTGGTCTTCAAGGTGAAGGTTCTGGATGGACTTTTCAATATTTGCTTTTACCTTGTTTTCATAGCCTGAATAGGTATGGACTACGTACCATTTTGCTTCTGCCATATTCTCACCTTTTCCTATAATGATATAAGGAAATCAATACCATACTTAAAGATAAAATCGAGAATTGCGATAATTACTCCAAGTATTACGGAAATTACAACGACAGCGACAGTCCGCTTTGCAGCGGTCATTTTATCAGGCCAGATAATCTTTTTAAATTCCGCCTTTATCTGGCTGAATTTACTGGGTTTCTTTACATTTTCTGCGGTTTCACCCATAAATTTCACTCCTTGTAATTATCCAATTACTTTGTTTCTTTGTGCATTGTATGTCTCTTGCAGAATCTACAATACTTTTTGGTCTCCATTCTGTCCGGGTGAGCCTTCTTCTCTTTTGTCATGTTGTAGTTACGCTGTTTGCACTCAGTACATGCCAATGTAATCTTAACGCGCACAACTTCCACCTCCATATAATTTAGTTTTGAATGAAATGTTGTCTGGTCTAATTTTTAGGCATAAAAAAAAGACCGCCTTCCATAGCTAGTCCAATATAGCACACTTGGCAAAATTCGTCAAGTAGATATGGAGAATTAATTCAGGACAACTGCGAAGAATTAATTCAAGATAATCATTACATGACATTGCTATTCACGGTCAGCCGCAAACACCTGCTGTTTACATCATAAGAGGATGATACAGGTATGAGCGGACGCGCAAACGGCACGCTTGCTTATCCGGCTGCCCGGACATTTGATGACAAGACGAAGACGGTATAAACGCTAGTTTTGGCGTACCGATATTGCTAAGCGCCGACGGCGCTTGTTGAGCAACGACCGAAGCTGAACCAAGGCCGTATATCCAGCTTCGGCCGGAACGTAATGCAGACCGCACGTTTTACGCCGGCCGAAGCAAAACGCTGACATGCCTGTTCCGTTAAATTTATGTCTGCGCCAAAATTCAACCGCCCTGTTTGACTTAAGGATATTATTTTTCAGATTCCTCAGATTCAATATCAGCCTCAATTGTTTCCATCATTTTAGAAAACTCATCATCCGGCGTCAGCGCTTCATTATGTTCAAGTATATATTTTGACATTTCTGTCATTGTGACTGCTTTTTGAGAATATTCTTCAAGACCATCCAGGTTAACCGGTTCATGGGTATAAAGATCAATCGCTCTTCCGCCTTCAAAGGTTCCATCCCGGCCAATTTCATATAATACCCCATCCTTAATAAATGAGCCTTGAAGCATATAGGCTACCGTTGCTACAAAGCCCTCATCCGTATTCAGCAGGTCTTGTCCAAAAGTCACACTCTCGCTCAAGTCTAAATCGAAAAAGTTAGCAATTGTCGGAAGAAAATCTACCTGGCCTCCCACAGTTTCAACAGCCTTCGACTCGCCTAAACCAGGAATATGAATTAATAAGGGAATATTAAGCATTGTGTCATAATCGTATTCAAATCCAAGAAATTCCGTCATTCGTTCATAATTATCATCATCAAGACAATTCAGCCCATGATGATCGCCGTAGATAGCAATAATTGTATTGTCATATATCCCTTCGTCCTTCAAAGCCTCAATAAACTCTCCGATAGCCTCGTCTGTATATCGGATCGTCTGCAAATATCCGCCAAACAGAGTATCCTTGTCCTTCTCATTCAGCTTCAATGTTGCCTCAAGAGGTTCATCAAGTACATAAGGGTAATGATTTGTCAACGTAATAATAAAACTATAAAATGGACTTTCCTGTTCTGCAAGATTTTTCGCCATTTGTCTGAACAGCGACTTGTCACTTAAGCCAAGCCCGGAAAGCTCGTCCATTTCTAAATTTTCTTCATTGTAAAAATAATCATAGCCCAATTTGGGATAAATCGTCGCCCTGTTATAAAAGTCTTTATCGTCACCAATAGCCGCAGAAGTATAATAGCCTTTCTGAGCCATAAGCTTGGGCAGAGCCAGAAAATCATTATCCACATATAGATCATAGCTAGCCCCCTCAATCACCGGATAGAGGCTTGTCTGCGTGGAAAATTCAGCATCTGATGTATTCCCTTTACCCATATTTGTATAATAATGGTTAAAATAGAGGGTGTCTTCTTTTAAAAGCTTATTCAAGTTTGGCGTAATTTCCTGCCCTTCATAATCTGTGTTAAGTACAAAATTTTGCATAGACTCTACTTGTATAACAATAAGATTCATCCCATTGCCAATCCCTGCATAATTTTTACCGCCATCATTTGTACCCGAGGTTTCTTTTTGGGATTCATCAATAACTTCCTCAGACACCTCTTTAACAACATCCGATGGCACCGATTTATTTTGAAGAATCGTACTTAGAGAGCTTTGATTGTAAATCACTTTACCTAAGGTTGCTTCTACAGCATCCTTAACGTGAACAGTCACAGCCTCTGTGCTGTTAATCTTTTGAAGGCTGGCAATGCGGAATGGATTAAGAGCAATCATAATAATGCTAAAGACAAGGCCGAAAGCAATCCAGCGTTTGCGGCGTGTGCTGATTGTTTTGCCCTGAATGTCCGAAAGTTTATCTTTAAATTTTTTCCTGAGAATCCAAATAATCGGAAGATCAATAAGAATAACAATACTCATCAGCGGAATTGCCGACTTTACACTATCCTCAGTTCCCTTAATATTTTTAATCTGCCATATCTGATTTACAGAAACAAGCTGATTAAAATAATTATAGTAGATAACATCTACAAATAAAACAATAGAGAATACAACGTAAATAAAACGCAGAATCCGTTTTGTCCGCTCACTGCTGTTGCAATACAAATACAATGCCAGGCCAAAAAATACCAGAGTTACAAGGTAGGAAATGCTTGAAAATACTGGTATGTCCACAGCAAGATAATACACCATCATTTTAATTGCAAACAAAATAAATACTAAATAACTAATTTTCAGTATTTTCTGCTTCATTACTACGTCGCCCTCCAAGATTTTATATCAAGCCTTAGACAATAGTCTGACAAAACTTATTGCAGGCTATCTGACTTTTCTCCAAGTTATTATAAAAGACAATTTTTAAATAATTCTATCCTAAGAATAAAGAAAGTTTAAAATTACTATGAAAGCTATCAAGTGTGCAGGCGCAGGGGCAAGTTTACTTGACCCTGTGTCTGCACATTTGATAACCCCCAGGTATGAGGACGGTTGCTGTGTGCCAGTGTTGCTAAGCGCCAGTGGCGCTTGTCCAGCAACGACCGAAGCGGAGCGTAGACCACGCGTCTAGCAACGACCGGAGCGAAGCGTAGACCTG
>JAGZDD010000165.1 GCA_018369015.1 Clostridiales bacterium
CTCCGCTTCGGTCGGCGCAGGGCAGACGTCCACCGGACGTCTTGCGGTCTACGCTCCGCTTCGGTCGGCGCAGGGCAGACGTCCACCGGACGTCTTGCGCCGCCGCGCGAAAGACGCGGTATAATGTCCACTTACGTGGACATTATACTATGGCCGCAGGCGGCCATAGTATGGCTTTGCCTGTTATGCATACTTTCGCGCATTGGAAGGCTCGCTTTGCTCGCCGCGCGAAAGACGCGGTATAATGTCCACTTACGTGGACATTATACCATGCCATCTTTATTTTGAACACCCTTTTATTATAACAGCTCAGAGGTACTGGACTGTTACCTGAAAAAATCCATTAAAGATCGCCTGAGGTAATGGCATTTTTGTATTACCGTCAAAGCGGTCAGGGCTTAGGCCTGCTTAAAAAGCAGAAATTTTCCCGGTTCAGTTTAATGCTGTTAATCCGGGAGGTTGAGCATCATACCAGGGTAGATCATATCTGGATCTTCAATCTGATTCATCTCCTGGATCAGCTCAATATATTTATAATCGCTATAAAACTTTTCACTGATTCCCGCAAGCGTATCGCCTTCCCGGACTTCATACTGACGAATAACATTTTGAACAGGTACCTCGGTTTCTCCGGTATTATTCGCTGTGGTTTGGGCGTCTGCCACATCTGTACGATTTCCATTTTCTTCCGAAAGATCTGTATCTGACTGTGTATCTGCCCCATCCGGTGTATTTTGTCCGGATGTTCCTCCGTCCACGGATTCGTCTGTGTTTCCAGATACGTCTTGACTATCCAATACATCGCTGTTTCCAGATATATCCCCGCTTGCCGACGCATCTACCGCCGCAGCCTGGGGATCGTTTACCGTACCGTCATTATCTGCCACAGCATTATCCGCCGCTTCATCCTCTGCCTTTAAGTCGCCCTCTGCCACATCGACAGGAATCATATCTGTTCCTGAAGAATTGCTTACTTCTTGGGTTTGTCTCCGGTTAAGCTGTGTAAATCCAAAAATAAGCGCAAACAGTATGGCAAAGGTAACAACAAGAGAACTGGCCCGTTTCATACCTTTGTACAAATCCCCAGAAAAACGATTTCCCTTCTCTTCATCTGAGATTTTTTCATTTTCTCCAGTCTTTTCCTCAGAAGCCAAAATCGTATTTTCCTTTTTTTCATTTTCTGTGTTTTCCCTCTTCTTAGAAGCGGCTGTTCCAAGCTTAGAAAACAGTGCGATCTTTCCGCCCTCCTTTTTCTGTGCCTGACGGCGCTCCATAATTTCCTCCTTCTTTTTAAGAAACGCATTGCCAGCCTGCTGCTCCGTGCTTTCTCCAGACTTATGATCGACCATATAATTCTGCATATCTTCATTGCGTTCGTAATAAATATAGTAGCCGTCCTGACGCATTAGCTCCCCCTGTCTGTAAATATAAAACGCTTCATCATGGTCTAAAGGGTCCATAATAAACAGCGCTTTATCCGTGCCAGGAAAGTTATCCACATGAACCTTTGTTACTTTATCGTTTATCCCCAAAGATTTTCCTGGCCGTGTAAGAAACCAGCCCACCACTTCCGTATTATGAAAATACTGTCCAATCTCATCGTAAATCTGCGTCCATATTTCACTTGTAAATACAACCTGGTCCTCCTGGACAACTACTTCCTTTGCCTCTACGGCACCATTAATAAAGGCTACCGTATCCTCCTTATTTTTGCCGTTCTTACCTAACAGAACGGCAAGACGCTGTTTGTCCGTGGACTCACGGGCTATCTGATTGATGTATGTAATGACGTAATCCTCAACGTAAATTTTAATTTTTTCCCCTGGTTTACCGACTTGACGAATATTTTTTGGCAGCTTCAAATTATTTTTATCCTCATCATACTTCAGCTCTATCATAGTCTCACCTTCCTCGCTCTGATAGTATCACAAAAGGAAAAAATACTTTATCAAAAGCTGTCACCGTCCAAACATAACTTTTCCCAATAATTCGCTGCGGCATGATTAAATTTTCATTTCCCGGACAATACTATATTTACAGGCCTGGATGAATCCGTCATCATCTCCCGATTCATGGGTTTTCATGCGTAGTGGTGCCGCGCTGGACACGGCATGAAGTTTTTGTAGCAGTTCAGCCATGCTGAACTGTTGCCTGCAAAAATCCATTAAAAATCGCCTGCGGCGACGGGATTTTTGCACGCCTGTTTCACTTTCTGACGGTCAGCGCATACATTGAACACTTGGCGAGGTATTTTCGAGCCTAGTGAGAAAGCGTACAAATCAGCAAGTGCGCAGACCTGGCTGGACTGTTATTATGTTTTAAGGAGTTATAGACAATGAGTTCTTATTTATGGCTGGATTATAAAAAAGATACATCGCCTCACTTGCTTGCCGCACGGCTTAACCAAATGCTTAATGATAAAAAAATTGAACGGCGGCTGCGCCGCCACTCTCTTGTATTTTTATGTATTGGAACGCCCAAAATTCCCGGTGACTGCCTCGGCCCCTTTGTGGGAAGCCTTTTGAAAATGAAGACGGCAGCTTATGCCGTTTTTGGCACAATGGAGCAGCCCGTACATGCACTAAATTTAAAAAGCACACTCAAAGATATTCACAAAAAATATCCGGGAGCTGTCATTATTGTCATCGACGCGGCTATTGGAGAAGCCTATCAAAATGGTTTTCTCACAATCAAAAAAGGAGCGTTAAAACCAGGCCTTGGACTTGGAAAAAATCTTCCTGCAATCGGCCATATCCAAATTACAGGTGTTTTTAACGAGCTTTACAGCCAAAACGCCCGCAGACAAATGGCCGAATATAGCCTTTGTATCGCCCAGGGGCTTACAGCTTCGCAGTGCTGCCGCCATGCTCTCTCAGGCAGCGGAATAAGTTAAACATTTGTAGAAATTCAGCATTAGCCCAACTATTGTAAACATTTCTTTCAAAAACCATACATTTTCTTAATTTTTTATTAAGAATTAATATATTTGAAATATTTTTAACATATTTTTGTCATATTTTCCTGTTATGCTAATACTCGTAGGAAGATTTTTCATACACATTCATAACCCCTCTCGATAAGGCCCTGAATTTATTCAGGGCCTTATCCCCTTTTATAGCCAAAAAGGATACCGCTTTAGCGACAAAATATCGCCAAGCAGTATCCTTTTTTATAACTCCACCCGCCCGTCCAAAGCCCGGGAGAGTGTCACCTCATCAATATATTCCAAATCCCCTCCAACTGGTACGCCGCTGGCAATACGGCTGACCTTAATTCCGGTAGGTTTTATCAGCTTGCTGATATACATTGCCGTCGTCTCGCCCTCAAGGCTTGAATTGGTCGCAATAATGACCTCATCCACATCCCCCTGCAAACGGTACATCAGATCTTTTAAGCGAATATCATTAGGCCCTATGCCAAGCATGGGAGAGATTGCGCCGTGAAGCACATGATAAACGCCATTGTACTTTTGCGTTTTTTCATAAGCCGCCAGATCTCTTGGCGTTTCCACAACCATAATCGTCTTTTTATCCCGTGCCTCATCCGAGCAGATCGGGCAAATATCCTGATCAGACAGATTACAACAGCACTTACAGTATCTTACATTTGTCCGGGCGTCAATAATGGCTTTCGACAGACTTTCTACCTGTTCTACCGGCATATTCATAATATGAAAAGCCAGCCTTCCGGCTGACTTTGCACCAATTCCAGGCAGCTTTGACAATTCTTCAATTAAATGAGTGATCTGTCCGCTGTATAAATTCATTACAGTCCAAAGCCTCCAAAACCGCCAAGCCCTCCGGTAATCTTGGACATAGACGCCTGTGAAAGCTCTTCAATCTTGCGGAATGCTTCATTTGTAGCTGCTACAATAAGGTCTTCAAGCATTTCAATATCGTCCGGATCTACAACTTCCGGGGTAAGCTTTACAGAAACAACTTCCTTTTTACCTGAAACACGAACGGTCACTGCGCCGCCTCCGGCTGTTGCCTCAACTTCCTTTTCTTCCAGCTCTTTTGTAGCTTCTTCCATCTGGCGCTGCATTCTCTGAGCCTGTTTCATAAGATTATTCATATTCCCCGGCATACCGCCCGGAAATCCTCCACGTTTTGCCATAAAATATCCTCCTTTCCTCTGTCTGCCGTGCCTCTCACGGCATCAGGTTATCCCCTTGCGGGATTTCCTCTGCTTGCCGTGTTTCTCACGGCATCCAGGTATCCCTTTACGGGGTTTCCTCTGTCTGCCGTGTTTCTCACGGCACACAGTCCCCCCTCGCGGGGTTTCAACCAATTACAACCTATTCTACTAATCTTCAAAACTAAAGTCAACACCCGAAAGATTAACTTTCGAGGGAATGAAAAACTCATTGCTTTGCTCCTTATGGTCTTCAAGCAATGAAGGAACAACCTCTACATTTTTTCCAATACGGGCGGCAATGGCTCCCTCCAAATCCTTCTTATGTTCCTCTTGGTCAAAATAAGCTTTATTCATCGACTCCGAAAAACCAAGAATCAGCTTGTTATCCCCGCCAGCAGCAACCTGCGCAGATTTGAGCAGCACTCCCATACTTAAAGGAACATCAGAAATAATTCTGCCCCACTCACCGATGACGGCTTTCAAATCCTCTGGCATTGCCCGGGAAAGCCCTTGCCCGCCAGGGCTTACGTTGTCCGCGGCTGCGGGATTACGCGCGCCCGTGCCGCTAAAACCATTTCCCAGCCCCGAGGCCCCTGTATTTCCTGAAGTGTTTCCGACGTCAGGAACAAATGCTCCCGACGCTAACTGGCGCTCCATAATGCTCAGGCGTTCTGCAAGCGCCGCTACCTGGTTTTCCAAAGATGTATTTTTTCCCTCCATGGACGGCTGGCACAGCTTGACAAGGGCCACCTCGATAAGCACCCGCTTCTGGCTGGAATAGCGCACCTGGCTGGACAATTCGGAAAAAACACGAATGTAGCGCATAACCTTTTCATTATCAATCATTTCTGCCTCTTCCTTGAGCGCGGCTAGATTTTCAGAAGAAATGTCCAGCACATCCTCTAAATTTCCCGATCCCTGGACTAAAAGCAGGTTACGCATGTACCATATAAAATCCGTAACAAACTGAGAAAGCTCCCGCCCCTGAATCACAACCTCCTCAAGCAAACGTACGGCTTCCACAAATTGCCCGCTGACAATAAAGCGCAAAAGCCTGCTGAATACCGACGTATCTACTGCGCCAAGCACTTCCAACACATTGTCATAGGTCAGACGCTCCCCAAGATAAAACGCTACGCACTGGTCAAGGAGGCTTAACGCATCACGCATAGAGCCGTCTGCTGCACGGGCAATATAGCTTACCGCTTTTTCCTCAACGTCAAGCTGTTCTCGGTCAATAAGCTCCTGAAGCCTTCCGGCAAGCGTTTCAATAGTAATCCGCTTAAAATCATAACGCTGGCACCGGGACAGGATTGTAATAGGAATCTTATGGGCCTCCGTTGTCGCCAAAATAAAAATAACATAAGAAGGCGGCTCCTCCAGCGTTTTTAAAAGCGCGTTAAAGGCGCCAATCGAAAGCATATGAACCTCGTCGATAATATAGACCTTATACTTGCCTTCCGTCGGCGAATAGGTAACTTCGTCGCGAATTTCCCGGATATTGTCTACACCATTATTCGACGCCGCGTCAATCTCAATCACATTCATAGATGTCTGATTATTAATCGCACGGCACATTTCACATTCATTACACGGACTCCCGTCAATGGGATGGAGGCAATTGACCGCTTTGGCAAAAATTTTAGCTACTGTTGTTTTTCCTGTTCCTCTTGTGCCGCAAAATAAATATGCATGCCCAATACGTTCTGCCTTAATCTGATTTTTCAATGTTGTCACTATGTGGTCCTGCCCTTTAACCTCGTCAAATTCCGAAGGGCGCCACTTTCTGTAAAGAGCCTGATAGGACATATTTCGTTCCTCTTTCTATAGTTAATCAGCCGCAACAGTTTGGCATAGCCAAACTGTTACTAATCTCCGAAGGAAATTCCCAGATCCTTTGCCTGACGCACAATCTCTGAGGCCGGATCTACGGTTTTAAGCTTTCCTGCCACGTCTTTTAGTGCCACTGGAATAATCATATCTCCCTTAAAGCCCACCATATACCCGTATCTTCCTTCAATAATCAACCGGGCGGCAGCGGCTCCAAGCCTTGATGAAACGACCCTGTCATAAGAATCAGGGCTTCCGCCTCTTTGCGTGTGGCCAGGAACGACAATGCGCACCTCCTGTCCAAGGGCATCTCCGATCTGCTTACCAATCTCATAGGACACCGAAGGAAACGGACAAGCGGCCTTTTTCTTGGCGTATTCTTTCTTTGACAAAAGCGCGTCAGTTTTAGAGATGGCTCCCTCCGCCACCGCAAGGATGGAAAATTTCTTTCCGGTTTTATTCCTTTTCTTAACTGCCGCAATCACATGGTCAATATCGTAAGGGATTTCAGGAAGTAAAATAATGTCGGCGCCCCCGGCAATACCTGCGTGAAGTGTGAGCCATCCTACCTTATGTCCCATTAATTCCACAATAAACACCCTTCCATGGGAGGCTGCCGTTGTATGAATGCAGTCAATAGCACTGGTTGCAATATCAACAGCACTCTGAAAGCCAAAGGTCATATCCGTTCCATAAATATCATTGTCAATTGTTTTTGGCAGCGATACGACATTTAAGCCTTCCTCGTAAAGAAGGTTCGCCGTCTTCTGAGTTCCGTTTCCGCCAAGAATCACAAGGCAGTCAAGCTTCAAATTCTGATAAGTTTTCTTCATTGCCGCCACTTTATCAAAACCGTTTTCACCAGGAACACGCATAAGCTTAAACGGCTGGCGTGATGAGCCAAGAATTGTTCCTCCCTTTGTCAATATCCCGGAAAAATCCGAAGGCTTCATCAATATATAGTCATTATACATAAGGCCACGGTAGCCTTCCTCAAAGCCAAAAATCTGTACATCATCATTATAGTAATTATAGAGTGTTTTTGCGACTCCGCGCATGGTCGCATTTAATGCCTGGCAGTCCCCGCCGCTCGTCAACATTCCTATTTTTTTCATCCCAATCCCATCCTTTCCTTAGTATTGCCGTGTTTTTTTACGGCATCAGGTTATCCCTTTACGGGGTTTCCTTAGTATTGCCGTGTCTTTTTACGGCATTTATAGCTACTTTTTATCATATATTAAATAACTTTTTATTGCAATCCTGTTTTAAATTTTTGACGGCAATACTGGTTACTATTCAGCCATACGGCTGAGGATGGCAAACTTTGGCTCAAGACGTCCAGCGGACGTCTGTCCTGCGCCGACCGAAGCACAGCGTAGACCGCAAGCTGGCTCGCAGAGAGGTTTTGTCATCCTTTAGTCTAGGACGGTTAGCCCGAATCGAGGATTTAGCCGCGATAGCTGCGGTTAGCTGCGTAGGCTGCGCAAATCCGAGATGGCATGGCTGAATAGTTACCAATACTGTAACAGTTCAGCTATGCCGGACTGTTACGCAATGCTGCCCTAAAAATCGCGGCGTCGCCGTATCTGCGGCGAATATCGTCAACTGCGGCATCCATTTTTGCCAGCTTGTCGTAATCCATAGAATCAAACATATTCATTTGACGGATACGGTTATATTCGCTGACCTGGCCGGTATGAATCCCTAAATGCCGCACTGCTTCTCCCCGCCAGCATTGATGAAACAGAGCGCAGGCATATTTATAAATTTCCCCGGTAATATTCGTGGGATTTTCCAAAACTGTCTGATGGCTGTAATCCACAAAGTCATTTGTCCGGATTCCCACAGATATAACCCGAATCTGAACATGATCCTTTCTAAGCCTTCTGGCCACAACTTCTGAAAGCTCAAGTAAAACAAGTCTGGCGGCATCTTCATTATCCACATCTGTGGCAATCGTCGTACTGTTTCCATACCCCTTACAGGGTAAAGGGCTGCCGATAACAGCCGATGTATCCAGGCCATTGGCAAAGCCCCATATGACAGTTCCATGGGTTTTAAAATGGCAGCGCAGCAGCTCTATATCAGTCCTGGCCAGCTCTCCTATTGTCCGTATCCCCAGTCTTTCCAGCTTTTTTAATGTTGCCCTTCCGACAAAAAATAAATTCCCTACTGGCAGCGGCCACATTTTTGTCTGAATTTCTGAAGGATACAGTGTATGGATCTTATCCGGCTTTTGAAAGTCCGACGCCATTTTCGCCAGCACCTTATTTGTAGATATTCCAATATTTACCGTAAATCCCAGTTCCCTGTAAATTCGTTCTTTCATATGTGCGGCAGCTTTAAGTGCCTTTGCGGGCCATAACTGTACGCCTAAATATTTTTGGTCATCCGCCAGAGGCCACAGATCCAAAACCTCCGTCATGTCTACAAACGCCTCGTCAATGGAATATTGCTCTACAGCAGGACTGTACTGCCGTAAAAGCGCCATCAATGCATCAGAACAACGCTCATACAAATCATAGCGCGGCGGTACAATAAGAATCCCCGGACACTTTTGCCGCGCTTCCATAAGACTTTGTCCCGTCTTAACGCCATGTTCCCCCGCCGGAATCGACTTTGCCAGGACAATTCCCCGGCGCAGCTTTTCATCGCCTCCAACGGCAGAAATCTGTC
Source organism: Clostridiales bacterium (assembly GCA_018369015.1). Lineage (GTDB taxonomy): Bacteria > Bacillota > Clostridia > Lachnospirales > Lachnospiraceae > Catenibacillus. Next base: position 8,644 of record JAGZDD010000165.1, read on the forward strand.
TGCGCAGATCTGTTTTCTTTCCTAAATATTTTTGCTGATAAACTGCTTCCCAACTCAAATAAGCCGAATTTACATCAATATGAAAAATACATTTTTCCTTCATAATGTCACCCCTCCAAATTACTATGAAAGCTATCAAGTGGGCAGGCGCAGGGGCAAGTTTACTTGACCCTGTGTCTGCACATTTGATAACCCCAAGGTATGAGGACGGGCTGCCG
>JAGZDD010000166.1 GCA_018369015.1 Clostridiales bacterium
GCAGCAACCGTCCTCATACCTTGGGGTTATCAAATGTGCATACGCAGGGTCAAATAAATTTGCCCCTGCGCCTGCCCACTTGATAACTTTCATAGTAAATACCCCGCAGCAAGCTGCGGGGTATTACGTCTACGCCCTTACTTAACGAAAAAATAACAGAAGATGGCGATTACGCCAATCACCGCACAATAATATGCAAAATATTCATATTTTGCACGCTTTACTACATTAATCATCAATTTAATACAAACAAATCCAACAACCCCCGCCACAATCATACCAACGACATAGTTTAGTATCAAACCGCCATCAACCGCGGAGCCGCCAATATGTCGAAGCTGCAAAATGTTAGCGCCAAGAATCGCAGGAATCGATGCAAGGAACGAGTATTTCACAGCAAAGGAGCGGTCAAGACCAAGAAACAGACACGCCGCTATAGTCGAGCCCGAACGGGAAATACCGGGCAATGTGGCAATTCCCTGTGCAAGGCCAATCAGCCCCGCATCCTTATAGTTCGTAGCCTTTGCTTTTTTTGTGCCGTTGGGCCGCCCGTCTACAAGGAGCAAAATAACAGCGGTAATAACAAGACAAATTCCCGGAACAATGAGCGTATCTGACGCTTTCTCAATCAGGCCGCCAAAAGCAACGCCAATGATCCCGGTAGGAATCGTTGTTACAATCACAAGCGCTGCAAACTTACGGTAGGCATTGGTTATAAGCCTGCGGTATCTGCGGTTTTCCCGTTTTATTTTGTTCATAAGGAATGTCCATCCATTTATGCACACATCTGCGACAAGGCCGATACCGTGAACAAACAGATTTTTAAAGTCTTTCCAAAAGACAATACAAACAGCGACTAAAGTTCCCAGGTGCAAAAGCACTTCAAACAAAACGCCAGTATCTGTTTCAATGCCGAAAAGCTGCTGAAATATAGCCAGGTGGCCAGAGCTGCTGACAGGGAGGAACTCTGTAAGTCCCTGAATTAATCCCATGAATATCGCTTGTAGTAAATTCATAACTTATACCTTCCTGCTGCCTGCTTACAAACCAGACAGCTTTATCCTCTCGTTAATATCCTATGACATAAAAACCAGTCTTCATGCGCCGCAGTCGCAGGCTTTACGGCACAAGCATTGATAAGGCCTGCACTGAGGGCTTGTCCATAACTAAATTTTTATGCATATTTGTTTTTTATATTACTACATTTTCACCCATTTGTCAAAAAATCATTTGCCAATATCCACTGCGGCTCATTTCCCCTTATCCACCATAGCATGGAGCTTAGCAAGGGCTTTTGAAATCCCTCCAATCTCATCAATCAGCCCTTCTCGTACAGCCCGTTCACCTACAAGAATACTTCCCACATCTTTTGTCAGTACCCCCGTTTCCATCATCAGCTCCTCAATACGCTCCGGACTGATCCGACTATGGTCCGTAATAAAGCCGACAATTCTGTCCTGGATTTTTTTAAAATAATCATAGGTTTGGGGAACACCAATAATCATACCATTCATACGCACCGGATGTACAAGCATTGTTCCCGTTTTTACGATAAAGGAATAATCCGTAGATACAGCCAGAGGCACACCAATCGAGTGGCTTCCCCCAAGGACAAGGGAAACGGTAGGCTTTGTCAGTGAGGCAATCATCTCCGCTATGGCAAGCCCCGCCTCCACATCGCCGCCTACAGTATTTAAAAGCACAAGTATACCGTCAATCTCGTCACTATCTTCAATGGCAGCCAGCCGGGGCAGTATATGTTCATACTTTGTAGTTTTTGTCTGAGGTGAGGCCGCTTCGTGGCCCTCAATCTCTCCGATAATACTCAACAGATGGATTTTATGCTTATTCGCATTTTTGTCCAAAAGCACCTGACCTTGCTTTTCAATTCTTTCATCCTCCATTTGCTGCTGATTCATTTCCATAAAATTCTCCAACTCCTTTCCTTTCGAGTGTGAATGAACTTTAAACATACTCTTATCTTGTATAAATAAAGCCGTAACACTTCAGATGGCTGAACTGTTACATAAAGCTTATGCCAAATTGCGGTAAAATATACAGATACTCTGTTTTTGCCGCTGTCAGAGCGTAATGACAAGCTAACGCTGCTCACCGCCGCTATCGCGGCAAAATCCCTGATTCGGGCTAAGCGCCCCAGTCTTGTGATGGCAAAACCTCTCTGCAAGCCAGCTTGCGGTCTACGCTGTTCTTTGGTCGGCGCAAGACGTCCGGGAACGTCTTGCGCCGAATTTTTGTCATCCTCAGCCGCACGGCTGAATAGTTACATAAAAACTTTTAAAATTTATTTATATATTTGACATAAAATCCCATAGGTATTGTGGTACAATAGTAAAAAAAGAAACTGCCATGCCAAATCTATAAAAAGCGCACTGCAGAGAGGACAGGGATTATGAAAAATTTAAAAACCAGTGAATTTTTTTATAAAGCAAAAAAATTTTTTGCCGCAGGGCTGACGGTTACCGCCATTATGAACGCCGCCTGCACTTATATTTTTATGAAGGCTTTTGGGCGAAAAAAAGAGGAGCTTTCGTCCACAGCCCCCTGCAAAAAGAACACAAAAGCTTCCGGAAAAAAATCGAAAACAGCCCAAAAGGATCAGGAAAAATATGCTGCCTTCATCAACCAAAAAAAGGAATGGCTTTCGCAGCGTTCCTGTGAAGAAATTCATCTAAAATCCTATGATGGACTTTGTCTTTACGGCCGTTTGTATGTACCAGGCCAGGCTGCCTTAATAGCCCCTTCACCTACTGTTATTTTATGTATTCACGGTTATCATTCGGACGGTCCTGGAGATTTTGCCGCCTTTGCCCCTTTCTATACAGAACAAGGATATATTTTTTGTCTTGTGGATGACCGTGCTCATGGAAAAAGTGAAGGGAAGTATATTGGCTTTGGCTACCACGACCGTTTTGACTGTCTGGCCTGGACAAACTATCTGTCCAAAAGATTTGGCCCGGATTGTCAAATTTACCTCCACGGCATTTCTATGGGGGCTGCTACGGTGCTTTCCTGCTGTGATTCAAAGCACCTCCCTCACCAGGTTCGCGGTATTATTTCAGACTGCGCATACAGCAGCGGATGGGATCAGGTTGCTCATGTTATGCAATTTAAAATGCATCTCCCAGCATTTCCAATGCTTCCGATTTATAATAAAGTCTGTAAAGCTTTGGGGGGATATAGCTTAAAGGATATTTCCCCGATCAGTCATGTGCGCCAGTCCAAAGTACCAATTTTGTTTATCCACGGCGATGCAGATCATTTTGTTCCCACAACAATGGTTTATAAGCTCTACCACGCCAGTAAATGCCAAAAGCGCCTTCTTACTGTACACGGTGCAGCCCATGCCCTCTCCTATCTTGTGGACCCAAAATCCTACGAAAGGGCTTTTAAAGATTTTATTGTTCAAACGTCACTATTCACGGTTCCGTAAACAGTAACTGGCCTTCATAGGGAGCGGGGCTTGCCATCCGGCCGGTTATCCGCTATAATAAAATAAATACAATCCAGTTCCGGGAGGAGTGCCCCGCGTTTTTCGCAGGGGTATAGCCGGTGTCTAAGCTCACTTAAAGATTATTCTTAGAAACACGCGGCTGCTGGATTGTATTTTTATTTTCCTATTTTCTATGAAAAGCCGGTTCGTAGCATTGCAGCTTGCCGTCTGTTGCTCAGGCTTTTATTTGCCCATGTAAAAACAGCAGCCAACTGCCACATTGCTTTGTGCCTGCGGAGTCTTCGCTGCCGCTCCGGTCGGTGCTTGACAAGCGGTCTACGTTCCACTTCGGTCATTGCTGGACGCGTGGTCTACACTCCGTTCCGGTCGTTGCTGGACGCGTGCCACCGGCACGCAGCAACACTGGCGCTTAGCCCCCCGCGCTCATACCGTCTTGTCGGCAAATGTCCGCGCATCCGGCCAAGCGAGCTTGCCCGTCTGTGCGTCCACTTGATAGCTTTCATAGTAAACTTTCATGCCGCGCTGGGCGCGGCTCCACCACGTATGAAAGCCAGGATTGCTCCGTGCCTTCGGCACTCCCGCAATCCTGCCCCAAAGTATTCGCACTTTCCGTTGCCTGGCGGCAACTCGTGCTCATACCTTGGGGCTATCAAATGTGCAGACACAGGATCAAGTAAACTTGCCCCTGCGCCTGCACACTTGATAGCTTTCATAGTAAAATAAGGGGCCGTGGAAGTATTTTTCCACAGCCCCGGTGATTATGAAAATGAAAAGCTCTACAAGAGAATATGTACTTTTCCTGTTTATTATATAAACGCTTTGTGAAACTGTTATTTAGAAAACATCAAAAGTTTGTAAAAAAATTATCAAGCCTTACCCCTTAAACTCTGCCAGAGGGCGGGGTGAAGCCTTCTGGCGGCTTACTGATTATAAGCTCCGTTTCAGGTCTGCCTTAAGTTTTTTTGCAATTTTCTCATAGACAGGCAGATACACCCCCGCCCTTTGGGCCATTCTTGGCACTTCAAAAAGAATCCCTTCAATCTCACTTTCCCGTCCTTGCCACAGATCCCGCTGCATTGATGCACATGCATCCGGCAAAAGGCTGTCAATGAGCTTTAGATTCATTTCTGTTAATTGTTTGGGCAATTCAATTCCCATAGCCCTGCCAAGAGTACGAATCTCTTCCACCAATTTAATAAATGTCTCCCGTTGCTCGCCTTCATACTGCATTTTTCCAACCCTGACATTATAAAAGACTCCGCAGGCCGCCATTGGTGATACTAAAGAAAATTTAATGAGCGCATCACGGCGTATATCCGTCGATATTATCCCTTCAATCCTGCTGTCAAAAAGATCCTTGCGAATTGCTTCGAGTACGGGTGCCTCCTGTACAAAATCCACAACACCATAAACAATCTTAAAAATATCTCCTTTTTGGACAACACAGCCTGGCTCCTTAATTTCAGCAGCAATGTACATACAGCCGTCAGTAACCATACAACCCAAAAGCTCATCCCTAAGCATTTGCCCAGTGCCGTAAATATTCAATATAGGAATAATTACCGTCGATTCGCTGCAAACTGCCCTTAAAAACGGCACAAGGGCTTTCAGAGAATAATATTTCACACAAACGAAAATAACATCCGGCTTATGATAAGCTTTTGCTTCTAACCCTTTAATATATTCCGCTTCGTCGTATACCCCGGCTGGACAGGTACAAAAGCTCCCAAACCTTGTCGTTTCCATCCGAAGCCCATGCTGCTTCATTGCCTCAAGATGGGAACCTCTGGCGATTAGCTGAACGTACTTGCCGGCTCTGGCCAAAAAGGCCCCGATACTTCCGCCGCAGCCTCCTGCCCCTACAATTAAATATCTTCTTTCCTGCCCAGAAGCTATGCTTTTATCTAAGCCCTCCATTTTATTATCTTTCCTCTCTATATCTTACATCATTTCATCGCCTTTATTTTCCGCTGTATGCAAATACTTTTCCCTTGTCGCCAGACCGCCGCGGATATGGCGCTCAGACTTATTTACATCCAGCACAATGCGTACCTGGCGGGCCAGTCCGGGATTAATTGCGCTCAAACGGTCGGTGACATCTTTATGTACCGTCGACTTACTGATCCCAAACCTTTTCGCCGTCTGTCTTACCGTCGCATTATGGTCAATAATATAATTGGCAATATCCACCGCACGCTCTTCAATATAATCTTTCATCAGGGTATCCCCCGGAAGTATTGTTTTTACAATGTATGCAAGGAAACAGCCGCTTATTCTTTTTGCTTTTACCTAAAATCCGCCCCAGCTCCATGACTAAATACAAGCTCCTGTTCCTGAATATCAATCGTCAGGCGAAACTGCCAGCCTTTGGGCTATGCCGCTCAATCGCCAGTTTTGTCCGGAGGCTTCCCTTAATATAGCGAATATCTTCCGCTGACATGCGGCTTTCATAGCCAAAAGTTTGTCAAAAATTCAAAACCAACTGCACATCTATCATACACCTCTTGAAAAGCATTTCCCGCGTTATTATTTCATAATTTCTTTTCTACGCTAAATTCTACAATCTGTTCCTCAACCCCTTCCATCTGAATATACAGCCGGCCCTCTCCGGCAATACCAGTGCTTTTTACATAGCAGCCTCCCATCCCGCCGGACAAAGAAGTAACCAGCGGTCCTACAAGAGCAATACTGCCCTCTGCGCGCAGCCGGATTCCCCGGTTACAGTAGGGCAGGCGGTTTCCCCACCTGTCCTTTGCCGCAAAACGAAGTGTTGCCACATCCCATGTAGGCCCATCCACAAGACAATGGGTATCTGCTTTAACCTCTAAAATAACACAATCAACAGGACGGCGCTCCAGGGAAGCTATAACCTTATTGCCCTTGACCGCTTCAAATTTCCAGCAAATCTGTTTTTCGCCCCATCCTCCAATATATTTTCCAAAAAGTTCAACCCGCCTTGCCTGGCTGATACGGTTTTTCGCCAAAAGCCATGCTACCTTAGCCATCACTGCAGGAGGCATAGAGCTTTGTCCGTATTTTGCTACAGCAAAAAGACATTCCTTGATTTCCTTTGCTGCCCTTTTTGTATAGCCCTCCTTTTTCTCTAGAAGGCAGCCCACCGTATCCTCGATAAATACCGGCGGATGCTTCATCCCCCGATAACGTTCGTCAGGGCTGTATATGCCGATATACTCATCATTTTTATACAGGCGCACTTTATCGCCGTTCGTAAATACAGTAATACTCCCAAGACGCCCGGCTGCATGTTCTCCAATATCCATGGAACTGCACACCTCAAGCACCGGAAGTTTATCCTGCTGAGAAGCATAAACAGCCGCCGCCAGCTTCGGATTACGGAACATATCCATGACACCGTGATAGCAGATCCTGTCGCCGCTGCCAAAATCCTTGTGGGTATTATAATCAAACATACACCAACCGAAGCTTCCTGCAATTTCCGGCTGCCGTCCCACATCCGCCAGCACACGCGCATGACGCAGGGCATGTTCTGTCCGGTGATCCTCGCAATCAAAGCTTTTTGTCGGGAACATATGTCCATTATATTCCGCAATCAAATATCCGCTTTTCTTGTTCTCGGTTACTGCCTGCTTTGGCTCACAGCCTCCATTAGTGCCATTATGGATGAAATCATTATATGTATAAACATCCTCAAATAAATGGCTGTTTTTTATGCATCGTACGCCGCCGGTCGGCCTTGACGGATCCAGCTTATGGGCAATGGCATTGGTCCGCCTGTAAAGAATATCGTCATCCTGGCTTTCATTAATGCGTACTCCCCACAAAAAAATACTTGGATGATTTCTGTACTGGATAATCATTTCCCGCACATTTTCATAAACCTGCTTTTTCCATGTATCATCCCCGATATACTGCCATCCGGGAATTTCTGTAAAAACAAGAAGGCCGATTTCATCACACCGGTCGACAAATGCCTGGCTTTGAGGGTAATGGCTTGTCCTCACCGCATTGCAGCCCAGCTCCCACTTTAAAATATCAGCATCCAGCCTTTGCGCCCTCTCCGGTACAGCATAACCCATATAAGGCCAGCTTTGGTGACGGTTTAAGCCCCTAAGCTTATACCTTTTTTTATTAATAAACAGACCTTTTTCAATAAACTCTATAGTTCTAAAACCAAACCTCACTGTTCTTTCATCCACAACTTCCCCATTTTTAAGAAGGCTCAGGCAAAGCGTATATAAATAGGGATGCCCCGGGCACCAAAGGTTTACATGCTCAAGCTTCATTGAAATGCTTTTGCAAAAAGGCTGCTCTTCAATCCACGCAACAGCCTTCTTTTGGTGATCCAAAATACTGCCTGAAATCGTACAATTCTGTCCAAGAACCCCCTCTAATGACAGTAAAAGCTCTCCATCCATACTGGCCCTGACAAAAACATCTGCAAAATGACTTGGTTCTAATATCTCAAGATATGCCGGACGGTATATCCCGCCATAGGTCATATAATCAATCACCTTTCCAAAAGGAGGGATATTCAGACTTTCCCGGCTGTCAAGCTTCACAACAATCCTGTTTTTTTCTCCAAACCGGGCCGAACCGGTAATATCCGCCACAAATGCTGTATAGCCGCATTTGTGAGTACAGATATGGCGCCCATTGCAATAAACATCCGCCTGATGGGCAGCGCCCTCAAAAATAAGCTGAAGTATTTTCCCAGACCACTCTTTTTTTATTTCCAGCTCGCATACATAGCCACTCACCATCTGATAGTCCGTTTCACTGCAATAATTAAAGGGCAGCTCCCTAACTGTATGGGGAATACGAACCCTTGTAAAATCCAAAAAGCCGCGGTTATCTTCGTCGAGAAGCGCGTCGGAATAGCTTTCTGTAAAAAACCACTGATTATTTAGGGAAACTCTCATACATTTTCCTTTCCATTCATTTTTGATAGCTTGTCGTCAATTCTTTTTAGATAAATATACGGATATAATTTTGGCTATCGTCGAAAAAATCTTGATCTGATCAGGGTTCCAAAACCTTATGATCCGGCAGTCATCAAAACCGATAAAGCCTATAAAACGGCTCCCCTCAAACATCGCGCACTGAAAAACCGATTTGATCCGCCCATCAGATAAAAGTTTCCTGTAATATTCCGGAAGTTTTGCCGCATCCGGGCAGACAAAAATTCCGTCCTCATCAAACAGCTTCAAATAATTTTCTCTTCCGCCAAACCTTTCATAACTATAATTGACAAAATCTTGTTTTTTAGGTACAACGCCATAGCTGCACCATTCAAAGGAATTTGTAAC
>JAGZDD010000167.1 GCA_018369015.1 Clostridiales bacterium
GGCCTGAAATTAATGAAATAGTTCCAATTAAAGGATATGAAGTATTTCCCAAAGGCTTTGGCAGGAAGTGGCCGGATGTCCATGAAACTGTGCCTGTGCTTACGGGAGGTTATGACGCCCCGGTTTATATTGTAGAAAGGCGGACGGCCCAAAGCCGGAAAAAGCTTGAGGAAGGGATATACATCTATGACATGGGGCAGGAAATGGCCGGTGTTCCAAGAATCACTTTCCATGAAAAAGAAGGAACCAAAATTATTATACGCTTTGCAGAAATGCTTTACCCGGAAATGGAAGAATATGCCCAAAACAAGGGGAGCCTGCTTCTGGAAAATTACCGTGATGCGACAAGCACGGATGTTTACATATGTAGTGGCAGCGACGATACCTACCAGCCCAGATTTACATTCCATGGCTACCGCTATATTGAAGTCAGCGGCGTTACAAGGCCTCCGCAGGCTGGCTTGGTGGAGAGCCTCCAGTATTCTTCCGTGACGGATTTTGTGGGAAGCTTTGATTGTTCAGATCCGTATTTGACCCGTTTTGCCCAAAATGTAAAATGGTCGCAGCTAAGTAATTTTATTAATATTCCTACGGACTGCCCTCAGAGAAATGAAAGGATGGGATGGGCGGGGGATACCCATGTGTTTTGCCATACAGCCCTGCAAAACAGCCATTTAAAGCTGTTTTATGAGCGCAATCTGGAAGCGATGGCTGATTTACAGACATCAGAAGGGCAATTCCCGGAAATTGCCCCCATAGGCGGGGGATTCGGCGGGATTACTTATGAATGTGCTTCAATTTTTGTCGCGTGGGAGCTGTACCAGCAGTATGGAGATATGCGCACCCTCAGCCGTTTTTATCCGGGAATGAAAAACTATATGGCTTATATGGAAGATAAAGGGCTGCCGGGAGGAAGCTGTAAGAGCTGTATAGGCCCGCTGGGAGACTGGCTGGCGCCGGAGGAAACGGATTTATATCTGATCTGGAATGCCTTTTACTACAGGGAAGCCGACATAATGGGCAGGATTGCCGGCCTGCTTGGCGAAAAGGAAGACAGCAGGAGATATAAAATGCTGTCGCAAAAAATAAAGAAATTTTGGAACCGTACATTTGTGAATCCGGAAAACGGAAAAACAAGGGGGATTGACGGAAGGCTTTGCGACACACAGACATCCTATGCCCTGGGCATTATGTACGGTGTGGCGGCAGACTGGCAAAAGGCTGGGGAACATCTGGCCAGAAAGACCGCACAGGTGAATTATACAGTAAGGACTGGATTTTTCGGAACAGGGGTGCTTACATCCGCCCTGTGTAAAACCGGCCATGAAGCGGCGGCGTACCGCCTGATGCTTCAAAAGGAGTTCCCATCATGGCTTTATCCTGTTACTCAGGGAGCGACGACAATCTGGGAACGGTGGGATTCGTATACCCGGGAGAAGGGATTTGGAGGGCAAAATGCTATGAACTCGTTTAACCACTATTCTCTGGGAAGCGTCCTGTCGTGGATTTACAGCGACATCCTGGGTGTGCGGCGAGAGGAAGAAAATCCTGGTTTTAGCCATTTTACTTTAAAGCCTGTGGCCGGCAGCCTTAGATATGCGCGGGGAAGCGTCTGCACGCCTTATGGAACATTATGGTGCGGCTGGGAGAAAGAGGGAAGCGGGGGAACATATACGTGCCGTATACCGGCCAACACAAGGGCCAGAGTTTGCCTGCCGGATGGCAGGGAAGAAGAAATAGGCTCGGGCGAACACAGTTTTTGCTTTATGTGCGAAAAGCCTAGTTAAAACCATATTATGTACCGGAAATATCTATTGTATTTCCGGTATTTTTATTGTAAAATAATTAAGTAGTTAATAATTAACTTCATAAGAGTAAAGGAGGCTAAAAAAATGGAGCAGGATAATCGAAAGGACAGGCCATTAACTCAGGAGGAATATGAACAAATTTTAAAGCCGCTGCTGCATTTGTTCCGGCATGTGTGGAGAATCCATGGAAATGCCCTGGATCAGGTGACTGTCCGCCAGGGGATTTACAAAAGCCAGATGAAAATGCTTGGCCATATTTTTCATCACGAAGGGATTTCGCAGAGAGAACTGGCTTCCCAGTTGGAAATCTCTCCGCCATCCATCGCAGTGACTGCGAAAAAGCTGGAGAAAATGGGGTATATCGAGAGGAAGATGGATGAAAAGGATAACCGGATGAATATATTAAATACAACGCAGGCCGGCAGGGAGCTTTTGGGGAAAACGTGGAAACAGTTTACCGATGTGGATGTGCGGATGTTTGACGGCTTTTGCCCGGAGGAGCTTATGGAGTTAAAGTCTTATTATGAACGGATTCAGGCGAATCTGGAACGTATTAATGGTGAGATGGACGAGGATGACGGTCAGTAAGCTGGTTTAAGGGGGGATTTTATGGGGAGATTTATCCGGTATGGCCGGGAGTACGGCAGATTTTTTATATTTGCCCCAATACTTACGATGGCAGATACATTGGCGGAGGTTGTTTTGCCAATGCTTATGTCGATTATTGTTTCAAAGGGAATTATGAATGAGGATATTCCGTTCATTTTACAGATGGGCGGCGTTATGGTGCTGGTCGCTTTGTTTGCCATGGGTACGGCGATTGCGGGGGCCTGGTGCAGCGCCCGGGCCTCAACGGGCCTTGGGGCGAATCTGCGCCAGGGCTTGTTTGATAAGGTCCAGGAATTTTCTTTCGCAAATATTGATACATTCAGTACCGGTTCTTTGGTAACGCGTTTGACCAATGACATTACCCAGGTCCAGAACGTTACGATGATGGGGCTGCGCATGGCTCTTCGGGCGCCGGTAATGCTCATTGGGGCCGTGGTTATGGCGGTCAGCCTTGATAAAGAGCTGGCCATGGTCTTTCTTATTTCTATTCCTGTGCTCGGCATTGCCCTGGCGCTTATTATGAAAAATGCCTTTCCGCGCTTTGACCGGCTTCAAAGCATGTTTGACCGGCTTAATAATAATGTCGAGGAAAATGCTACCAATGTCCGGGTTGTCAAGTCTTTTGTCCGGGAGGATTATGAGAAGGAAAAATTTGAACAGTCCAATTCCCTTTTGTATAAGGCCGCATGGCGGGCGATCCGCCTTGTTGTGATGGATATGCCGGTGATGACGCTGGTGATGAATATAACGACGATTGCCGTCGTATGGCTGGGCGGGAATAAAATTCTGGCCGGACAGCTCGAGGTTGCCAATCTGATGGCGTTTATTACCTACACATTTCAGATACTTATGTCTTTGATGATGATGTCTATGGTATTTATTATGGGCTCCCGCGCCGTCATTTCAGCGCGCCGTATTCTCGAGGTTTTTAGCGAGCCGGTAGATTTAAAAAGCTCTGAACAATCGGCAGCTCATAATTATCAGGTGCAAACAGGGCGGGTAGAATTTAAAAATGTCAGCTTCCGTTACAGCAAAAATGGAGAGGATGTGCTGAAAAATGTGAGCTTTCAAATTGAACCGGGGCAGGTCGTGGCAATCATTGGCGCCACCGGTTCCGCAAAAACATCGCTTGTGCAGCTTATCCCAAGGCTTTACGATGTGACTGGCGGCGAGGTTTTGGTGGATGGCCGCAACGTAAAGGAATATACTGTAGAGCATTTAAGAGATGCCGTCGGGATGGTGCTTCAGAAAAATGTTTTGTTTACTGGAACGGTTAAGGAAAACCTTAAATGGGGCGACGAAAATGCCAGCGACGAGGCTGTGGCGGCCGCGGCACGGGCGGCGCAGGCCCATGATTTTATTATGGGAATGAAGGACGGCTATGACACGGATTTATCCCAGGGCGGCGTTAATGTTTCCGGCGGGCAAAAGCAGCGGCTCTGTATTGCCAGGGCTTTACTAAAAAAGCCGAAAATACTTATTCTTGATGACAGTACAAGCGCCGTAGATACGGCGACGGAGGCAAAGATCCGGGAAACCTTTTCTACGACGCTGAAAGATGCTACGAAAATTATTATCGCGCAGCGCATTACATCGGTGATGGAGGCAGACAAAATTATTATTATTGACGGCGGACAGATTGTCGGCATGGGAACTCACAGGGAGCTTCTTGAACATAACAAAGAGTATCAGGAAATTTATGATTCACAGAAGGACAGGGAGGTGAGCGCGTAATGCCGGGAGGAAGAAGAGGGCAGGTGCAGCAAAAACCTAAGGATACAAAGGCAACAATGAAGCGGATCATAAAGTACCTTAAGGTCTATAAAACTAGGCTTTTTTTCGTATTTGTATGTGTGCTTATCAGTTCTGTTACAACGCTGGCCGGGTCTTATATGATACGGCCGATTTTAAACAGTGTTGTCGCCGGAGACGGTGTTGGCGTACTCGTTCGTAATCTAGTGATGATGGGATGTATTTATGCCCTTTGTGTCGGGGCAACCTTTTGCCAGAAGCAGGTCATTGTAAAAATTTCCCAGAGCGTTTTGTATACAATGCGTAAGGACTTATTTGACCGGCTTCAAAAGCTCCCGGTCCGGTATTTTGATAATCATACGACCGGGGAAATTATGAGCCGTTTTGCAAATGATATTGATAATATTGGCAATATGTTGGATAATAGTATTACAGTTCTTATGTCGTCCATTATTTCATTTGCTGGAACATTGGCGCTGATGATTTATACGAACATATGGCTGACGCTGATTACGATTGTCATGCTTCCGGTTATGCTGAAAACCTCCACAGGGATTTTAAAGCACAGCCAGAAGTTTTTCAAGTCGCAGCAGGCGGCTTTGGCTGCGGCTAACGGATATATCGAGGAAATTATTTCCGGGCAGAAGGTTGTTAAAGTATTTAACCACGAGGAAATCGCAAAGAAAGAATTTGGGCAGCTTAACCGGGATCTTAAGGAAAAGCAGGTGAAGGCCCAGTTTTTGTCGGGAATTGTCATGCCTGTGAACGTGAACCTGAACAGTATTAATTATGCGCTGAATACAGTGGTGGGAGCGTATTTATGTATTGCCCATGGCTTTGATATTGGCGGCCTGGCTGTTTCAATCAATTATTCGCGGCAGTTTGGGCGTCCGGTTAACGAGCTGTCCAACCAGATGAGCGTCATTTTGTCGGCGCTGGCCGGGGCTGAGCGGGTGTTTGCTGTGCTGGATACCGAACAAGAGCCAGAGGACGCACCGGATGCTAAGGCTCCTGAATGTATCCGGGGCGATGTTGTGCTGAAAAATGTTTATTTCGGCTATCGCCCGGATAAAATGGTTCTCAAAAATATATCCCTTTATGCAAGGCCGGGGCAGAAAATCGCTTTTGCAGGTTCTACCGGCGCAGGAAAGACGACGATTACGAACCTGCTGACAAGGTTTTACGATATTTCCCAGGGGGAGATTACCATTGACGGAATACCACTTGAGCGGATAAAAAAGGACTGCCTGCGCGCAGCCATTGCAATGGTGCTTCAGGATACCCATTTATTTACAGGAACAGTGATGGAAAATATCCGCTACGGGCGTCTTGATGCCACAGACGAAGAGGTGGTTGCGGCGGCAAAAATTGCCAATGCGGATAGCTTTATCCGGCATTTGCCAGAAGGGTACCAGACGGTGCTTGCTGGAGATGGCTCTAATTTAAGCCAGGGGCAGCGCCAGCTTTTAAATATTGCCCGGGCGGCGGTATCAAAAGCGCCCATTCTTATTTTGGACGAGGCGACAAGTTCCGTCGATACGCGCACGGAACGCCAGATTGACAAGGGGATGGATGAATTGATGAAGGGCAGGACGACCTTTGTTATTGCCCACCGTTTGTCTACGGTGCGCAATGCGGACGCGATTATGGTTCTTGAAAATGGTGAAATTATTGAGCGGGGCAGCCATGAGGAGCTGCTTAGGCTGCGTGGGCGCTATTATGAACTGTCGGTTGGAAAGGCAGAACTAAATTAGTAACTATTCAGCCATGAATCTCGGATTCACGCAGCTAACGCTGCTCATCGCCGCTATCGCGGCCAAATCCTCGATTCGGGCTAAACGCCCTATGTCTGGTAATACAAAAACTCCTATGCAAGCAAGCTTGCGGTCTACGCTCCGCTTCGGTCGGCGCAGGGCAGACGTCCACTGGACGTCTTGCGCCAGAGTTTTTGTATTACCAGCCGCATGGCTGAATAGTTACCTAAATTAAGGAGGATTTGTTTTTATGAAAATTTTATGTATCGGAGGAAGCGGGAATATTAGTACGTCTGTTGTGAAGCGGGGGCTTGCCCTTGGCCATGAAATGATGATTTTAAACCGGCATGGGGATTCTAAGCTGGAGGCGCTTGGCGCGCGCCATATTCCTTGTGATATTCACGAAGAAAACCAGCTTAAGGAGGCTGTTTGCGGCCTTGACATTGATGTGGCTATGGATTTTATTTGCTTTACACCGGAGGACGCCCGCCGGGATTACGAGGCTTTTAGCGGCCGGGTGCGCCAGTTTATTTTTATTAGCTCATGTACGGTCTATCAGAAGCCGTGTCTGACCACGCCGGTGACAGAGGATGTGCCATTGAAAAACCCGTACAGCGAATATGCGAGAAATAAAATGGCCTGCGAATTTTATTTTCTTGAACGTTACCGTGAGAATGATTTCCCTGTAACGATTGTGCGGCCTTCCCATACTTACGGTGAAACAAAGCTTGTGGTAGGGCCTCTTATGGGCTGGCAGGTGCCTCACTGGACGCTTGCACAGAGGATTCTTGACGGTAAACCGGTTATTGTCCATGACACCGGGCGCTCCCTGTGGACGATGACCCACAGTGACGATATTGCGGTGGGGATCTGCGGCCTTGCCGGGAATATTGCCTCGATCGGCCATGCCTTCCATATTACTAATGAAATGCCTATGACATGGAATGAAATCATGGACACCTATGGCTGGCTTTTGAACCGGAAAATCAAGATTGTACATATCCCTACGGAATATATTAAAAAGCGCTTCCCGGAAATGGCGGAGGGCATTTATGGCGATATGTCGGAAAACGGTGTTTTTGACAATTCTAAAATCCGCCGTTTTGTACCGGAGTATATGCCCCATATAAGCTTAAGAGAGGGGCTTGCCCGTTCCTTTAAATGGTATGACGAGCACCCGGAGGCAAAGGTTGTGGACAAGGAATATGACCGTTGGACCGATGAGCTGATCGCGGCGTGGGAGCGGATTTAAATCCGAAAGTGCAAAAAAGCTGAAATAAATAACGATGGAATCATAGACAGAGTTCTAAGAAAGTATATCTTAGACTCTGTTTTTTTTCCCTCAGACGTAGGGCGTTTAGCCCGAAGCGAGGATTTAGCCTTATTGGCGGCGGCTGCAGTGTTAGCTGCGCAAGTCCGAGATAGCATGGCTGAATAGTTACCTTTAAAAGTCGGATTTATGGCAGGAATGTCAAAAATAGGTCATAATTTATTACGTAAAATTGATATAATAAATAAAAAAGGTATCATAATACAGTCATTGACGGAGGATAGAAAAGATGAAGACAAAAAAAGAACGAAGAATTAGTATTCGTTTAGGGATTTTTTTGGGATATGGTATATTGATGCTGTCGGTTGTGGCTGCGATATGTACCGGCGCTATTTATGTGACTAAAAAAATAATTATTACAGAAATAGGTAACTCAAGGATTGATGTGCTTTCTCAGATTGGAGCCAGGACAAAGCTGATTAAACATAGTATGCTGACGTTATCTAATCTTATATATAATGATGCCACAATTACAGAGGCTGTTGATAAGAATTTTGGTGATGACAAAATACAAGAACAAGAAAAATTAATACGGGGGATTACTAAAAATTATGAGAGCGCATATAAAGAGCTTGATCTTGGCATTTACACAGTGATTAGCAGTGATAATTTTGATTACTGTTCAGAAAGCCATATGGACTACGATTTTAATAGGATTGATAAATGTCTGTGGTATAAAGATGTCGCTAAAAAAAGCGGAGATATTTACTGGGTCAGCACCTATGATGATACTTATTTAAAAAATGAAGGCCATTATGTTTTTTCTGCCGCACGTATTTATTACGATGAACATTCGGGAAAACGTACCGGAATACTGATGATCAGCGTACCCGAACGGGTGCTGCTCGATACATATAGAATCGCGCTTAACGGGAATAATTCAATATATATTGTCGATGCGGAGGGGAAAATTGTATCTCACGATAATCCCCGGCTTTTAGGGCTGAATTATTATGATATGGATAGATTTTACAGTCTTGTTAAAGCGAACCATTTTAGCATTATTGAAAAAGTAGGGCAGAAATATCTTTTGTCAAATTATTATGATGAAATGACTGGATGGACGATTGTTGAAGAAATTCCCCTGGCTTCTTTGATGGCTCCGATGCGGGAGCTTACAGGAACGATTTTATGCATTACAATTGCATGTCTGTTCCTTGCATTTTGCCTGTCTTATATTTTGGCGCGGCTTACATCGAAGCCGATCAAAATTTTGTGCCAGCGCATGGAAAAGATAAAAGATGGAAATATGGATGTTTCATTGAATATTTCCGGATGGGAAGAAACAAGGGAATTAGGCGAGTCATTTAATCGTATGCTTGCAGATCTCCGTATGCTTATGGAGCAGGTTAGAGAAAAGGAAGAAAAACGGAGAATTGCTGAACTTGATTTTTTGCAAATGCAGATTAACCCTCATTTTTTGTATAACACACTTTTTTCGATCAAATGTATGGTAGAAATGGGCAAGACACAGAACGCGGTTAAAATGATGGATATATTTATCC
>JAGZDD010000168.1 GCA_018369015.1 Clostridiales bacterium
ATTGGTAAAATTGAAGCGTATCCAGCCAATGAGTGTCACCATCTATCCTTTTGAAAATAATCAGATTGAAAAACTTCAAAAGGTGCTGACTGGAAATTTTGCCCATGGGATCATTATACCTGTGGCTGGCGAGAAAGATATTAAATATCTTAGGGAGATTGATATACAGACGCCAGCAGTGACGATTTATAATAATACGCGCAAATATCATTCAGTGGATGTGGACAATGTCTTAAATGGGCGGCGGGCTGCTGGGATTTTTGACCGGCTTGGTCTGAGGCGTGTGGCGATGATTAAAAATATTTACTTCTCCATGGCCTCCAGAGAACGTATGAAAGGTTTTAAGGATTACTGTCTGGAGCATGGGATGGAGATCGTTGCGGAGCTGGACAAGCGCCAAAACCGCGAAATGAACAGCGGTACGGCGATGGAGCGTTATAAAAAGGGCAGCATTCTGACAGAAAGGATGCTGTCATCTGGATGCCGCCCGGAAGGTATTTTTGTCCAGGATGATGACAGCGCCAGGGGCGTGATCCATGTTTTGCAGGCACAGGGCTTCCGGGTTCCCGAAGATGTGTCGGTTATTGGCTATGGTTATAATAGCAAAGAAAACGAGGAGGAAAACCAACTGACCTTGATTGGTTATCCTATGGAAGAACTTACAGAAAAGACATGGATGTTAATGAGCGATCTGCTGGCAGGGAAGATAGAAAAAACACAAAGGATTCTTTGTGAATCTCTCTTTTACTTTGGAAAAAGCTGCAGGCCACCCAAAGGTTTCTATAATAACGATAAATAATAAGAGAAAAGAGGCGTAGGAGATGGTATTGGTTTATATCATTTTTTTTGCAGTAAGTTTTGGTGCTTCAATCATAGGAGCCATCTGCGGGATTGGCGGCGGCGTTATTATTAAGCCGGTGCTTGATGCCTTTGGTGTACTTGATGTATCTACCATTGGCTTTCTTTCGGGCTGTACAGTCCTTGTCATGTCCTGCTATTCGGTCGTACGTTCCAAGGTTTCCGGTTCTTCTGCGATTGATATGTCTATAGGAACACCTCTGGCTATTGGGGCCGCTGTGGGCGGCGTGGCCGGCAAGAGCTGCTTTAACTGGGTCGCTTCATTGTTTGAAGACCCGAATACAGCGGGGGCAGTTCAGGCGATTACCCTCGGGAGTATTACCCTTGGCACACTGATTTATACGCTAAAGAAAGATAAGATCAAAACGTATCATGTTAAGAATGTCATTGCCTGTCTGCTGATTGGCTTTATCCTGGGAATTATGTCCTCTTTTCTTGGGATTGGCGGAGGCCCTATTAATCTTGTTGTGTTATATTTTTTCTTTTCAATGACAACCAAGGTCGCCGCGCAAAATTCATTGTATATTATCCTTTTTTCCCAGGCGACAAGCTTTTTGCAGACATTATTGACAGGGCTGCCGGCCGTTTCCTGGCTGCTGCTTGCCGGAATGATTGCGGCAGGGCTTTTGGGCGGTATCTGCGGCAGGGCGATTAATAAAAAGATTGACGATAAAGTGGTAGATAAGCTGTTTATCGGGCTTATGGCAGTTATTATTTTAATTAATATTTATAATACAGTGAAATACCTGGGATAACGCAGTCCAAGTAACTGGGAGATACGCAGGATGGAAATGTTATCTGGGATCATCTAAGCTGCTTTATAAATGATATTAAGGAGGATATGTGATGAAAAGAATAATAGCTTTTGTTGTGGGAAGCGTTGCTGTGGCAGCGCTTACAGCCGGGCAGGGGGTATGGGCGATGAATACGTTCCTGGCAGCAGATTCTAAGGAGTCGAAATCTCCAGCAGATAAGCTTCAGGAGGCGGTTGATGACCTAAATGCAGGCTCTCTTTTTATGAACCCGTCAGGATATATGGCCGGAAATACCTATGTCAATGATTCTATGGGAATTTCTCTAGCTGTTCCGGATTCTTTTACATTGATGGCCGGAGAAAACAGCGATGAGGTTAAGTACCTTGTCGTTGCCATGGATGAAGCGACCTCAGAGGCGTTCCAGCTTGTTGAGGTAGATTTGGCTGCGGCCGGCGAAGCGGGAATTACGGAAGAAGAGTGTCTTGAAGAGTATAAAACAGGCATGGAGGCCTCCGGCGGCTTTGAGATTTTATCTGAGGAAATATCTTCGGCCATTCTCGGCAATGATACATACACACTGTTAGATACGGACGTTGATTTGGATGGGGTGTCCGGCAATGTTTTAAGCTATTGCAGGATCGACGGCACAAAGGCTTATATTTTGACGGGAATTTCTTTTGAGAGCGGCAGTGAAGGAATCGCTTCGATTCTGGGCTCTATAGCTCCAGTTGAATCTGGCATATGGCACGGGGCTTCTTACATTCACCCTCTTTTTGGAATTTCCTTAACATTTCCTGAAAATTTTGAGGTAACTAAAAATTTCTCCATTGAGGAGGGTGTCACTTATCCGGCTGTGGCAGTAGATAATCAAAATGGAGCAACTTTGCAGGTTGTTGTTATGGATTTCAATGAAATGCCCGGAGGCCTGTCAGCCTACGAGGATTTAGATACAGAAGAGATCCTCCAAAGCTTTAACGAGGGCGTCGGGGAAACACTGGGCATTTCTATGGACCAGGGAGCCGTGAGTGATGTGATGATTGGGGGAGAGGAATTTTCCCTGATTACAGTCAATGCCGAAGGAAATGACGGCTCCACTGTGGCGCTTTGCAGCTATGGCCGTATTGAGGATGATCATGCAATGGTGATTTTTGCAACAGTGCCGGAGGATGATCCGGGTATTGGCGGCATTATTGATTCGGCGGTTCCTGCCAACGCAGGAACAATCGATGATGGGTCACATACATATATGAACACATCGTTGCAGATGTCTATGACCCTTCCGGAAAGCTGGGTTGTTGCCAGCGGCTATACAAAGGAGAGTAACTGGGATACAGCTTTTCAGGTAGGTGATTATGAAACCGGAGAAAGCATTTTGCTTCAGGTTTATGATCTGGACGAGCTTGGCGAGGAAGATCTTACAGAGGAGGATTATGCCCAGGTTGTCCGTGCACAGCTTGACGGCTCCGAAGAAAGTACCGTTGAGGATGGTGTTGGCAAAGCTATGATAGACGGTATTCCATACAGTGTCCTGACAGTGGTGACGGATGTCAGCGGACTGACAATGGAGCAAAAGATTTGCTATCACATTATGGATGATGATCTGTATGTTTTTTATTTTACAGCAGAGCCGGACAACTATTCGGAAGGGTATCAGTCGGTTTTGGAGTCTATGAGTTTTAATGAGCTTTAAACTTTTGGGCTGGAACTGGCCAAAAGTTGAAGCTGCGATATGCATAGGGGCGGCGTGGAATTTTATTCCCGCGGGCACTGTTGTTACTGTTCACAGGTACCCTGTAAACAGTAACCTTCGCGGGCTCATGGAAAGTTTTGCTTCGCAAAAGGAGCCCGCGCACACCTGAATCATGTTCTTACGCCGCAAACAATGAGTGTTTGCAGCTGAGCCATGAACATAATGAACTGTTACAAAAGTTTCAAAAATTCAAAAAAGTTTGTAAAATTTTAAAAAAACTCTTGATTTTTTTTCGACAAAGTGATATTATAATTTTGCCGTCGGGGTGTAGCGAAGCTTGGTATCGCGCAACATTCGGGTTGTTGAGGCCGCAGGTTCAAATCCTGTCACTCCGATGCTTTGCTAAAAGGAAATGCCTGGAATCTTTGGTTTATCAGAGGTTTCAGGCATTTTACTATGAAAACCCGGCAAGCGGACGCATACACGGGCAAGCTCGAGTGGCCGAATACGCGGACATTTGCTGATAAGACGGTATGAGCGCAGGAATAAAAATGGTGATAAATTTTAAGGTGAAATGTAGTTCGTTTGTAACTATTGCTGGATAAATATATTATCAAAAACAATATGCACAATTTTATTTTTGAATCAAATAAATGTTTGTGTACACTTATAGCGGCGATAATGTATAATAAAAACATAAACAAACCCTCCCCAATACATTATATAGTTTTGTTTATAGTTTTTTTGTTACCCCCCATAAAAAACAAAAATACCTTCTCCTTGAAAAGGCAGCCACATACGGCTGCCTTTTCACTTTTTTAAATTTTGTTGCTGCTTACGGTTCATGTAAACAGCAAGTGTTTGCGGCTGGCTGTAATAGTAACAAAATTTTTCCTTTTCTGATGTATAATTATTTCCCAAATATCATAAACTATTTTGAATATTAGAAGGTTCCAGGGAGTTTGCCCATGGAAAATCAAAAGGGATTCGTTGCCGAGTTTTTATGCCTGACAGCTCTGCTTATTATTTGCAGTATAGGTATATTCTGGAGAGAGGCCCGGGGAGAGGGCTTAGAAAATAGTGAAGATTACATTCACTGGGTAGATTTCAAGGTTACTGCAAAGGCGCTTAAGGAGGCATATACCTACGATAAAGATACATACGGGCAGGAGGTTCATTTGGACTGGATTCAACTGCTGGCATATTTGGGGGCGAAGTACGGCGGCGACTTTAAAAGTTATAAAACATCCGATATGGAAGCTCTTGCCAGGACGCTTGTGGATGGGAAAGCAACAATGGATGAGCTTACAAAAGATATGAGTTATTATAATTATTATTTTAATGCATATAGCGCTGTTTTGGGAGGTATGGTGGGAGAGTTTGAACGGGAAGTAAAAGATGGAGAAAACAGTTCGTGGGAAAAAGTTTATGGTCTAAAGGCATACAGCCCTATTGCAAAAACATTTCCGTATTCAGATTATGATGATTTTGGGGTCTCCAGATCCTATGGATATGAGCGGAAACATCTGGGCCATGATATGATGGGACAGGTGGGAACGCCGATTATTGCTGTGGAATCCGGCTATGTCTATGCCCTTGGCTGGAACCAGTACGGCGGCTGGCGTATAGGGATTAACAGCTTTGATGGCAAACGTTACTATTATTACGCCCACTTGAGGCAGAACCGGCCCTATGCTTTAGACCTCGAAGTCGGTGATGTTGTGCAGGCCGGAGATGTTATCGGCTATATGGGCCGAACCGGATATAGTACTACGGAAAATGTCAATAATATAAAGGTAAACCACCTGCATTTTGGGATGCAGCTTATTTTTGACGAATCGCAGCGGGAAGGGAATAATGAAATATGGATTGATGTGTACCCGATTGTCCAATTCCTTTTATCGAACCAATCCGAGGTGGCAAGAGATGATAAAACAAAAGAGTGGAGCCGGGTTTATGGGATGAAAGATCCGGCGGCAGAGGCGTTTGAGAAAAACAGGCTCCAAGGGAAAACGAATGCTCCATGAATGGAACAAGGGCAGGTGCATAGGGAAAATGTACCTGCCCCTTTATTAAAGTCCGGAGCTTTTTTATTTCATAGGAAACGCAGTTTCCTATGAAATAAAAAACCACCGCAGACGCGGTGGCAAACAATAGTAGCGGAAATTGGATTTGAACCAACGACACCACGGGTATGAACCGTGTGCTCTAGCCAACTGAGCTATTCCGCCATGATCATTATAAATGGGGCCTATAGGGCTCGAACCTATGACCCTCTGCTTGTAAGGCAGATGCTCTCCCAGCTGAGCTAAGACCCCAAGAACCTTAAGTGAAGTGCTTCACTTGAGTGTAGATATATAATATTACAAATTGTTGTAATTGTCAAGAATATTTTTTCATTTTTTTCTTTTTTTATGAGGCATATGTAATTATTCAGCCTGGTTATTTGGAAGATGTTATACGAGCTTGCTGTCTGCGCTCCGCTTGGTGATATGTTATTTGGACAAAATATGATAAAAATCGATAATTTACAGCAAAAAAGTATAAGTTATGACAGCTTATATATAAAAATATTTGTTTTGAAAATAAAAAATGCACATTTTAACAGCAAAAAATGACGATGAATTTATATATATTTTCAAATATACTGGAGTCACAACAAACGAATATGCTGTTCAAATGTAACTATTCAGCCGCACGGCTGAATAGACATTAAAATACAGCGCTACCGTGAATGGAAATGGAGGGAATTTAATGAGAAATTCAAAGAGATTACTGGCATTGTTTTTATCGATGGCGATGGCTGT
Organism: Clostridiales bacterium; assembly: GCA_018369015.1. Taxonomy (GTDB): domain Bacteria; phylum Bacillota; class Clostridia; order Lachnospirales; family Lachnospiraceae; genus Catenibacillus. Next base: position 6,111 of record JAGZDD010000168.1, read on the forward strand.
ATCTATGGGGGCAGGTTGTACAAAGTCAGAATCCGGGGGCTCACAGGGAGCTGGCGGCGACAGCACCACCGGAAGCGCACAGGACGAGGCAAGCAGCGATGCTTCGGATTCCGGACCGGCGGGCAGTGATAGTAATTCCGGCGGCAATGTGTCTGAATCCGGCGGTGGACAGGCATGGGATGGAGAGGTGTCGGAGATTAACATTATGCTTATGGACTTGCGTGGCGTCAGCGAAAATGCTCAGCCAGTGATTGATGCCATGAATGAGATTACAGAAGGCTCGGTAGGGGTAAAGGCTAATGTAACCTGGGCAGGAACCGGTGATTATGCCTCTAAGCTAAATTTGTCTATTTCCGGCGGTGAGCAGCTTGATTTGGCAATGATCGCTCCGATTGAAGCATGCAGCTTTACGACATTAATTTCTAACCAGCAGTTAATGGATATCACAGAGCTTATGAACAATGAAGGGAAGGAAACTCTGGATTTGCTTTCAAAATATATTGGCGCTTATTCCATTGACGGGAAAATATACGGTGTTCCTACATATAGAAACTATGGCTCCAGCGTTTATTTAATTATGCGCAAGGATATTCTTGAGCAAATTGGTATGTTGGAAAAGGCAGAGAATATGACGACATGGACAGAGGCGGAGGAAATTTTTGCCGCTGTAGCGGAACAAACAGATTTGGCTCCTATTGCAGGCGCTAAGAATATTTCTTTCCAGGCAGGCACCCTGTTTTGCGATGACAGCTTTGAAAATTCAATTTCTTATGATACTTTAAGCGATGTTATGGGTATTGTTTATACTGACAATGAAGGTAATGTTTCTCTGCTTCCGGAAAATGAAAATTTCAGAAAACAGATGGACATGGTTCGAGGATGGTATGAGAACGGCTGGGTATATAAAGACTCTCTTGTAACAACCGATCATGTAGATACCCTTCTTAAGGCCGGAGTTGCTTTTTCTGCAATCGAAACGAGCGAGCTGGGCGTTGAGGCGTCCAAAAAGGAAGCCACGGGCTATGACATGCTTTGTGTGGAATTATCCCAGAATATGATTGGATCTTCCTATGTGAATAAATTTGGTTTATGTGTTCCGGTGACTGCCGAGGAACCAGAAGCCGCTGTGCGCTGGCTTAATGCCTTATATACAGATCCGGCTCTGACAAACCTTCTTGTCTGGGGAATTGAAGGCGAGGACTATGTTATGGTTGACGGAGAAGCCGATTATCCGGAAGGCAAGGATGCTTCCAGCGTCGGGTACCATACTGCGGATTTCCTTTATGGCAACTATTTTAATGCCCATCCATGGAAAGGGAATGGGGCCGATTTCAGGCAGATCGCTCTTGATGCCTTAAATTCATCACCGGTTTCGCCATATCTGGGGTTTGCGGTAGACCAGTCTGAATTATCGAATACGATTGCGGCAATTACGTCTGTGTTTGACAAATACAAAGGAACAATTTTTTGCGGCGCTTATACGGATGCCGAATATGACGAATATGTTCAGGCTTTAAAGACTGCCGGAGTTGAAGAATATTTAGCGGCTTATGAAGAACAGCTTAAAGCGTGGATGGATGCCAATAAGTAACCGGTAATCTGGCGGTGCCGCTGGCACCGCCAATTTTTAAAGCGGGGGTGTTTTTGCGTGGATAAAAGAAAAATTCACAGAGAAAGTCCGGTAATGCCCTGGTTTATGCTCGGTGTTGCCGTTTTATCCATTATTTTATTAATGATGCCTTTCGGTCAGTATAAATATGGGGATGAATACTGGCAGGTTTCTGGATTAAATCTCCTCACGGGAACAAGTATTATGGGGGGAACGGTTCATCTTGGCACTTCTGCCCTTGTATGGATCGGAGCTTTAGCGGCGATCGTCATTATTGCCGACAGTATTGTATTTCGCCGGCTGCGTGTCCGGCTGGCTGGTGTTATCGCATTAGTGGCAGCCTTTGTCCAGTTGGTGATGGGGATATTGCTTCTTGTGACAATGACAAGTATTTTATCAGAAACAAAAAAACCGGACGTAGAGTACGGCGTCTATCTTTATATGGCTATAGCCATTATTAATATTATTTTGGCCGGAGCCTGCCTTTATAAAAACAGGGTACTGTCGGTTTTGGACTTTATGGTTTTGCCGGGGCTGGCTTACGTGATTGTCAATAACTACCTGCCTATGATTGGCATTAGCCTTGCCTTTAAGAAAATCAATTTCTCTGTTGGCATATGGAACAGTCCGTGGGTCGGCTTTGAAAATTTTAAATTCCTTTTTGAGTCCAAGGATGCCTTTATTATTACAAGAAATACGCTGCTTTATAATATCTGTTTTATTATCCTTGGCAATCTTATGGGTATTATTGTCGGTATCTGCCTTAATGAGATTTTTTCAAAGAAACTTCAGAAGCTTTTTCAGACAACGATTTTGCTGCCCCAGTTGATTTCCATGGTTATTGTGGCTTATATCGTTTATGGCTTTTTAAGCAATGAGGCCGGATTTATTAATAAGACTATTTTGGAT
>JAGZDD010000169.1 GCA_018369015.1 Clostridiales bacterium
CGCAGGCGGCCATAGTATGGCTCTGCCTGGATGCGTACATTCGCGCAGATGATAGCTCGCGGTTGCTCGCCGCGCGAATGACGCGGTACAATGTCCACTTACGTGGACATTGTACCATGGCCGCAAGCGGCCATAGTATGGCTCTGCCTGGATGCGTACATTCGCGCAGCTGATGGCTCGCAGTTGCTCGCCGCGCGAATGACGCGGTACAATGTCCACTTACGTGGACATTGTACCATGGCCGCAGGCGGCCATAGTATGGCTCTGCCTGGATGCGTACATTCGCGCAGCTGATGGCTCGCGGTTGCTCGCCGCGCGAATGACGCGGTACAATGTCCACTTACGTGGACATTGTACTATGGCCGCAGGCGGCCATAGTATGCCTCTGCCTGGATGCGTACATTCGCGCAGATGATGGCTCGCAGTTGCTCGCCGCGCGAATGACGCGGTACAATGTCCACTTACGTGGACATTGTACCATAGAACCGCAGCGCTTCGCAAAGGAAAGTGCTGGCCGTCTTATAGCTTTTCGGGCATTAAGTAATGAATTATTATCTATTTTTATTTGCGTTTTTTTACTGCTACAATAATGATATCAAATATGGATTGGAGGAGGTTTTATTTATGGGTACACCAATGTCACACAATGTAAAGGACAAAAAAACAATGCACTTTTTCATCGCTATCTTTTTGGATATAGCAATCAGCGTCCTTATTCCGGCGGTCAACGGACTGACGCCTATTGGCGTCCGGGCCATTGGCGCTGCCGTTGCCACTGTTTATTTATGGACATTTGTTGCTACAGACTGGACAAGTATTTTAAGTGTATTATTATTTGCCATTGCAGGCGTTATGCCTTTTGAAACGCTGCTGACAACCGGGGTGACTCCGGTTTTGCTCATTATAACAATGAGCGCTATTACAATTCCATTAAGCCGCACAGGCTTCATTGCCCGTGTGATCAACTGGTTTATTACACGAAAAATAGTCAAAGGAAGGCCCTGGCTGTTTTTTGCGTTCTATTTTGCGGCCATCTATATCATCGGATGTTTTCTCGATGTAGCCGCCGCATGTCTCATTGCTCTGCCTGTCGCCAAAGAAATCTGCCGGGAGCTTGGCTATGACGATCATTCAAAATTTGCCACAGTCATGTACCTTGGCATTATCTGGTACAGTATGTGGGGCTATGCGGCGACACCGATCGCCCATACCGTGGCGATTATTGTTATGCAGCTTGTGGAAACCTATACCGGGGCGGCAATTTCTATGCTGGATTATATGCTGGTCGGTATTCCTGCTACGATTGTCCTTGGAATTTTAAGCTTTCTTGTATTCCGGTTTATTGTCCGTCCGGATGTCAGTAAGTTTATGAATTATGACCCGCAAAAACGGTCTGAAGCTTTTAGCAAAAAGCTTAGCCGCGGCGAGCGTAATGCAGTTATTATTTTTTGCCTGATCGTTTTCGCTTTTCTTTTTCCGGATATTTTCAAAAATATATTGCCTCAGGCCGCTGCGTTTGTTTCCGGCCTGACAATCAATGCTCCGGCAGTTGCGGGAATTGCCGCTATGTACATTATGAGAGATGAAAAAAATGAACGGCTTTTAGATTTTACCAAAGTGGCTCACCAGCTTCCCTGGGGCGCTGCCCTGCTTGTCATGGGTATGTTTGTCGTAGCTCCATGCCTGACGGCCGACTCTACGGGGATAAAAACCTGGTTTGCCAATATTTTAAGCCCCATCACTAACAATATGACGACATGGGTCCTCTTAGCCCTCGTTGTCGCAGTTTTTTGTACAGTGTTTACTAATTTCATGTCCTGCAATGCTATTGCCAATATCGCCTTTTCGCTTGTCGCTCCCATTGCCATCGGGCTTGCTCCGGTTGTCAATGTCTATGCTCTGGCGCTTGTCGTTGCTATTGCGGCCAATGTCGGCATAATGACCCCTGCAGCGTCAGCAGCATCCGCTGTTGTCCTTGGCAGCGGCGCCTCGACAAAATATGCCATGAAATACGGCGCTGTTATGGTACCCGTGGGCGTCATTGTCTGCCTGCTTGTCGTCTATCCGCTTGCCGCTGTCGTTTTTCCACTATAGTACAAAACACATAAGGAGGATTAAAAATGAAAGCACTCTATTATTCTGAACCTGCTGCCAATATTCCGGTTTATGATGAATGTGATATTCTTGTCGTCGGTGGCGGAGCCGCCGGACATGCTGCTGCACTGGCGGCCGCAAGAGCAGGTGCAAAAAATATTATTCTTATGGAAAGATATGGTTATATGGGCGGGGATGCAACCGGAGCCTATGTTATTATGGTGCCTAATCTTAGCTGGTATGATAAGCCTTTTGTCCGGGGCATCCAGGAGGAATGGTTTACCCGGCTTGAAAAAATCCCGGAGGCTGTCACCGGGCCAAAGCTTTGCGAAATTGGGAACCAGGACCCGGCAAAATTATATGCCTGGGGTTCTTTTCTGGACTGTACGAGCCGGAGTGATTATGAAGGCGCTAAAGAAAAATGTCTTGTCCGTGCTGTCCACTACGAACCAAACGAATTGAAAATCGTCATGGATCAAATGCTTTATGAGGAGCGAGATAAAATCCGCATCTGTTACCATAGCTGGGTAACAAAGCCTATTGTAGAAAATAATCGTGTCAAAGGTGTGATATTTGAAAGCAAAGAAGGACGCAAGGCTATTATGGCCAAAATTGTTATTGACGCCACTGGAGACGGAGATCTTTTTTGCCGGTCAGGAGCTCCCTATTCAAGCCTTGCCGACGGCACATGCCGCTCATCCACAACAGCCCTTGTTTACCGCATTGGAGGGGTCCGCTGGGATGCTTATTATGAATGGCAAAACGCGCACCCACAAGAAGCTGCTGCCTTTGCTTTGGGGCTGTCCAAAACAGCAGGATTCCGAGTCGTTCCTTTTCAGTCCAGCCGCAAGGGCGTGTGCTGGATCGATAACTGGCACACTGCAAAGGATTGTACGGTCATTAAAGACCAGACGGAAACAGAAATCAATACCCGCAGAACCATCCACGATCTGATTGATTATATGAAGGAATGTGTTCCTATTGCATTTAGCAACGCCTATTTATATGATATTGCCCCGCAGCTTGGATGCCGCTGCAGCCGCCGGCTCAAAGGGGAATATACAATGACAGCCGCTGATTTCGCCTTTGCAAAACACCATGACGACGTTATTGCCTGGCATTCCACCATCTGCCAGCTCAATGACTGCGGGCCCGTAGAAATCCCATACAGAGCCATTCTTCCGCAAAAGATTGATAATCTTCTTGCCCCAGGCCGCCATTTGTCAACCGACGATGTTGCGATCGACTGGCTCAATCTCATTCCTCAGTGCGTGGGAACCGGCCAGGGCGCCGGAGTTGCCGCTGCCGTAGCTGTCATGGAGCAAACAACCGCACACCAAGTCGACATCCGCAAAGTCCAGGACATTCTTGTGGATCAAAATGTTCCTCTGCCAAGAAATGCCCGTTTTGAAGCAAAAGATCCATCTTACAAGGCGTTAGTTGAAGAAAAACAACATGGCCTGTATACTGCGGCAGCCAGGCAGCTTGCAAAGCAAGGGCAGCAAGGTTTAGCCAGTTCCATAGCCTTCCGCCAGGATCACGATTATTCCAAAACAGAAGATGACGGCCAGCTTGTATAAATGTCTAAAAATGGCTTTGAGCGATCGCTCAAAGCCATTTTTTATTTCCATTTTCCAAAGTGCAAAACTGCGATTGACCCTATTCTGTCAGAATATTTCTTCGTGCGATTTTGTATGTCGCCGTAAAATAAAGGGTATAGAGTACCAGTAAAAGGAACGCGATCCCTGCCCCATTAATATAGAGCGTTCCCGAAAGCTCTGAAAAACCTGAAATTGCCGTCATTTTTTCACACATTGAAGCGACAGGAATGTCAAAGAGCAGCGGCAGTGTAAAGGGAAAAAAGAAAAATATAAATATTTGCCAAAACAATGTTTTGCGAAGCAGCCCTTTTCTGGCTCCCAGGCAGCGCAGCATATCATAGCGGCGCCGGTCATTTCCAATACCTGCTAAAATCTTTAGCGCCAAAATCGCCATGGCCATAAAAACAAATACAACTGCCGTATACATAGCTCCCACAATAACAATGGCGGCAACGCTGTTTTCTTCCATTCGTGTGTACGCCTTAATCTCATAATCACAGGTCATTTCATAAGTTTCATCCTCCCACTGAACCGGCCGTTCATAGGAAAGGGCATTTTTAAGGGCTAAGGCGTCAAAATCGTTATTTGCCAGGGAAAAATTCTGGTACATAAGCTCTACGTCCATCCCCTCAGTCATCACATCCGGCACAATAACAACATAATAGACAAAGGCAGTCCGCGGAAAATTCCCGATAAAACCGCCAAAATCCGCCTGTACACCGTTTCTCTCCAAAGTAACGCCATCCAAAGTAATATCAAAGGTCGTATCTGAAACAACATAAAAATGCCCGTCATCGGGAAGTTCCTCCCGCCCTAAGGCTCTGGCAAAACGGTTAAAGTCAGACAGACGCATAAAGCTGTCCGTAGGGCCGCTCCACTCATCCATTTGCCCGACCATTTCAACATATTCCTGGAAAACAACGGTCACGCCAATCTGCCGGGTAATCTCGCTCTCGCCGTCCGTATAAATATTGTAAGAAAACGTATCGGTAATATCGGCATAATCATCAATAATATCCCGGGCAGCCTCAAAATCATACGCCGCATCCTTCCCAGGTGCCATGCAGCCTACAACGTCAAAAGGAACATAGCGGTCTATAGTCGTTTCTGTCATTGTTTTTAAGGTAAAGGAAATGTTTGCCCCCACCACGGCCAGACCGATAAGTACAGCCAAAATTCCCGTCATCACCGCGTTAGCCCCCAGCTCGCTTGACAACTGTCTGAGAATAAATGTATTTGTCAGGCGGCTGCGAAGCTTCGGACACTTCATCAGAAAAAAAATAAGCGCTTTGGACAATCCCATATAAAACAGGAGCACCGCGGCGGCAAAAATAACGACCAGCAGTATAATAAAGCCGCTGTTCCGATCGACCGTTGTGGCCCAACGCTCCATTTCCCTGTAAAAAAAGACGAAACATACGCCCATCGTAACAGCACTAAATACAGTAAGCGCCAGCCATAGCCATGGGGCACGCACTTTGAAAAGCCGCTGCTCCTTCCCATGAATTAATTGATAAATGCTGACTTTGCTTAAATACAATGCCGAGGTTATTGAAGCCAGAACAAAAATAATGGCAACAAGCAGAATTGTTATTTTAAGCCCATCCAGCGAATAAGAGCCAAAGGTAAAAGGCATTTCCATAAGGTAGCAGACTAAAGCTATCATTCCCTGATAAATAAAAAGTCCAAGAGCAATGCCCGCGCCAAGGGCCGTCACAGCCATAACCATTGTTTCTATAATAAAAATGCTTAAAATATTTTTTCTTTTCATACCAAGCGTCAGGTAAGTTCCAAACTCCCGTTTGCGCAGCTTAAGCATAAAAGAGGTGGCATAACCCAGTACAAAGGCTACAATTAACGCAATAAAGTAAAATAAAGCAATAAGTCCTCCCCTCATGTCCTTGACAGTTTCCGCAAACACAGACAGGGATTCGCTGTAAAGTACATTATTTATGGAAAACATCAGGGCGACCGTCAAGGTAATCGTTATAAAATAAATCATATAATTGCCTATTTGGCGGCGTACATTTTTTACTGCCAGTTTAGCGTACATCAATCTCACCTCCAAGGGCTGACATCACAGGAAGAATTTCCTGATATAATTCCTGCCAGGAGCGCTGGCTCCGGTAAAGCTCGTTCCATATTTGCCCGTCTTTTAAAAACAGGACTCTCCCGGCAAAGGCAGCCACCAAGGGGTCATGGGTCACCATGAGAATCGTTGAGCCAAGGCGTTCATTCATTTGTGCAAAGGTTTTCATCAGGTTTCTGGAATTAGAAGAATCCAGCGCTCCCGTCGGTTCATCCGCTAAAATGAGAGCCGGATCCGTAATCATCGCCCGGGCGCAGGCCGCCCTCTGCTTCTGGCCTCCAGAAAGCTCCCATGGAAACTTTTTAAGCTGTTCCTTTATCCCCAATACTCCTGCCACATCCATCAGCGCTTTTTTTGTCTGTCTGGCACTCTCCTTTTTCAGATTCAAAGGAAGGACAATGTTTTCTCCAACAGTCAGCGTGTCCAGTAAATTGTAATCCTGAAAAACAAAGCCCAAATGATCCCGCCTAAAATCTGACAGGGCATTTTCCTTTTGAGATACAATACTTTTCCCTGCAACTAAAATATCGCCGCTGCTTACCCGGTCAATGGTGGAAATCACATTGAGCAGCGTACTTTTTCCTGAGCCGGAAGCTCCCATAATCGCTGTAAACTCCCCTTTTTGTATGTCAAAGGAAATATTTGAGAGCGCTTTCGTCACAACGCTGCCGCTGCCGTAATATTTTGTTACATTTTTTACCTGCAAAATAATTTCATTTTTATTCATAGAATTAAAGCACCTCCGTTTCATGGATGAATAGTTACTTTATGGGTTTATCATAACATGTTCCGGAGGTTTTTGTTCTAACACAGTGACTTGTATTTTCTTACCTTTTTGTAAGAAAACATATTTTTCTGTTTTTTATCGCTTTTCATCGGAAAATCCTATATAATATGAATATCCACAGGCAATACTCTTTTTTGAAAGGATGTGTTTCTATGCCATTGCCAAAAGAACAGCTTTACACAGTTGAAGATATTTACAAGCTTCCCGACGGCCAGCGCGCGGAGCTGATTGACGGCGTGATCTATAACATGGCGCCTCCCGGAACGCTGCACCAGGTCATTACCGGCGAATTGTACGCAACCATTCGCGATTTTATAAAAAAAAATAATGGTCAATGCAAGCCTTACATCTCCCCGTTTGCTGTTTTTCTCAGCGATAAAAGCAATGACTATCTGGAGCCTGATATATCTATCATTTGCTCGCCTGATAAAATAGACGAAAGGGGCTGCCATGGTGCGCCTGATTGGGTTATTGAGGTTGTTTCCCCCGGAACACAAACCCGCGACTATGGAATTAAACTTTTTAAATACCGTATGCTGGGCGTACGCGAATACTGGATCGTAAATCCCGTAAAAAAAGTTGTAAACGTTTACGATTTTGAAAAAGACAAGGCCACAAATATCTATGCGTTTGATGAACCAATTCCTGTTGCTATTTATCCTGGTTTTACTATAAAACTTTCAGACTTATTAATCTAAAAAATGGCTCCTGCGCCAGCAGGAGCCGGACAAACCACAGGGCACTCGCTTCAGCTATGCAAAAAATTCAGGCTGATCCGTGTATATTCGCCAACACTGGAACTGATTTCCAATCCTATATTCAATTTTTCACAAAGCTGGGCCACAATATAAAGCCCCATTCCCGTCGATGAGCCTGACGTCCGTCCACAGCTTCCAGTAAAGCCCTTGTGAGTAACTCTCGGAAGTTCCTGGGGCAAAATTCCCGGTCCGTTATCCTCCACAGTCATTACCCCATTTTCGGCGTGAAGAAAAACCGTACAGCCTCCGCAATATTTTGCACAATTGATTAAAAGCTGTTTAATAATAAAGCACAATGTCTTTTTATCTGACCAAACACGAAAATCTCCCGAAATATCTACCTGTATTCCCGCTGCAATTAAAAGAGCCCTCTGATCTAAAACAGCCTCATGGAACACATCTGCGGCAAAAATCTCGCTGATTTTTTGCGTTCTTTCCGATTCCGTCAGACGGGCATAGTACAGTATAGATTCTGTCAGATTATCTGCACGTTTTAGCTCTCGGCGAAGCTTTTGCACATCTTTGCTATTGTCTAAAATCAGACTTGCCGCCGTCAGCGGCGTTTTCATTTCATGGAGCCATTGCTCAACATAATCGAAATACTCCTCCTTTTCCCGCCGCGCCTGCTCAATCAGTCCAACCGCACTCCGTGAAATCTCCTCCATCATTTCATAATATCGGCGTTCCACAAGGCTGGAGGGCTTTGGCAAAACTGCCCCGATAAGATATTTCTCAGGAAGCTGTGCGATCAGCAGGGCAAGCCGGCGCTGCCGTCTGCTCTCTATGAACCATGAAACCACCAGCCATCCGGCTGCAATAAGCGCCAGGAAGCCCTCAAAAAGCACAAGAAATTCAATTGCAGCCCCGGCGCTCCACATTACCAGCCCACATCCGGTCATTCCCAGCCCCCAAAAGCACAGGCTTATTCCTTTATCGCCCACAAACTCTCTTAAACGCATTGCACGCTGCCCCCCCCTAAAGCCGGTAGCCCACACCTCTAACGGTGCGGATATAGCCATTGGCACCAATTTGCTTTAACTTATCTCTTAGTCGGTTGATATTCACATAAAGGGTATTCTCATCAATATAAAGCCTGTTCTGCCACAAATCCTCAATCAAAGCTTCACGGGTACACAATTCCTTTTCCATAAGACAGGCAAGAATACGCGTTTCATTTTTCGTAAGCTCCGCAAGCTTTCCTTCATATTCTAATGTCATTGTTGTCAAATTCAAATGGAGCTTCCCCTCGGAAAGCACGGAAGA
>JAGZDD010000170.1 GCA_018369015.1 Clostridiales bacterium
CGTGCGATTAGGCCGGAGCACTTGCTGCGCCGGCCGTTAGAAAGTGAGTCAAGGGTGCAAAAATCCCATCGCCGAAGGCGATTAAAAATGGATTTTTGCGGAATGATAAAAACAGTTGACCGGAACGTAACAATTGATTATAATACTTATGTAACCCAAGGATAAATTAGGAGGACATAATTTATATGAAATGCCCATTTTGCAGTGCAGACGATACAAAGGTTATTGATTCAAGACCTGCGGATGATAATAGTTCTATCCGTAGAAGGCGTCAGTGCGAGTCCTGCGGAAAACGTTTTACTACATATGAAAAGGTAGAAACAATCCCTTTAATTGTTATTAAAAAGGATAATAATAGGGAACCATATAACCGCCAAAAGATTGAGGCAGGTATTGTGCGTTCCTGTCATAAGCGTCCGATTTCAGCAGATCAGATACGTAAGCTTGTGGATGAAATTGAAACGGAGATATTTAACCGGGAAGACCGGGAGATCAGTGTGAATGTTATCGGTGAGATTGTTATGAATAAGCTTAAATGTCTGGATCCTGTAGCTTATGTGAGATTTGCATCCGTATACAGAGAATTTAAAGATGTTAATACATTCATGGATGAACTCAAGAAAATTTTAGATCATAATGATGGAAATTAAAGATAGTAGCGCAGCTCTGCTCGTGCAAGCACAGCCGCCGCTTCCAGAATTTATCGCATAAAATGTGGGAACCCTCAAGCTTGAAGGGTTCCCACATTTGTTTTGGAGTTAGAGGCAGGACAGTGCGCAAAACGCGGAGCAGATAGGTCAATCGAAGTTTTACTTATGCCTGTGGAACTAAAAATTTAATCTGGAATATCGATTTTGTCCAGAATCCTCTGAAGGCTGGCGATAGCCATACCATAATTCGTCATTGGAACCTTGTAAGCCTTCGCTTCTTCAACTCTGGAAAGGACATATTTTCTGTTAAACATACAGGCACCGCAATGAATAATAAGGTCATAGCCGGAAAGATCCCGGGGAAAATCCTGTCCGGCGACCATATCAATAGTAAGCTCCTGTCCGATTTTTTTGCGGAGCAAGGCAGGTATTTTTTCGCGGCCAATATCCTCGGTAAGAGGAGCGTGGGTACAGGCTTCAGCGATGAGAACACGGGAGGATGGCGTAAGCCGGCGGATTGCCTTTGTGCTTTCTTTAAAATAAGCGGCATCCCCTTTATAAGCTGCAAAAAGCACGGAAAAGGATGTAAGGCTGCTTTCTTTTGGCTTTTTTTCATAGACGCTTTTAAATACCTGGGAGTCTGTAATAATGAGTGACGGCGCCTCCTTAAGCGCTTTTAGCGTCTGGGAAAAGGTGTCCGCCGTACAGCTTACAACACTGCATTTTTTATCAAGAAGCTCCCGTATAGTTTGCACTTGCGGTAAAATCAGGCGGCCCTTTGGAGCCTGAATATCCTGAGGCATGACAAGGAGCACCACATCGCCGGAAGAAACCAGGCTTCCGGTAATGGATTCATTTCCCATATCTGGAGGGAGGGCCTGGACAATAGCCTTTCTAAGATCGTCAATCCCCTGGCCTGTACGGGCGCTTACAGCAGTGACAGGCTTAAGGAGCGGTAAAAGCTTAGGAGAGACGTCCATCTGGATATCAGAAATTTTATGACAGACATCGCTGGCAGGGTTTGCAAATATATCACACTTGTTGAGTACTGGAATGACAGGGATTTTCTCCTCAAGAAGCTGGCAGAGCCACGCTCGTTCGGAGTCTGAGGGAGGCGAGGTAAAAACAATTAAGGCAATATCCGTCTTTTTAAGCGTTTCCTTTGTAGCTTTTTGCCGAAGCTCTCCAAGCGTTCCGGTATCGTCAAAGCCGGCGGTGTCAATAAAGACACAGGGCCCGATTCCATGGATTTCCATTGTCTTAAATACCGGGTCTGTCGTCGTTCCCTCCTGATCGGAAACAAGGGCGGCCTCCTGTCCGGTGAGCGCGTTAATCAGCGAGGACTTTCCACTGTTTGTCCGCCCGAAAATGCCAATATGAATACGATTGGCCCGCGGCGTATCATTTAACCCCATAAATTTTCTCCTTTCATTATTCTTGCCGTGTTCTTCATGGCATCCGGGTATGCCGCTTTGCGGCGTTTATTAGTTTTGGCCATCTGTTTTAGTGGCATGCAGGTATGCTCCTTGCAGGGCGTTACAGTATTTTAGAACCGGAAATCCCTCTGCCCGGCAGCAATTTTTTCCAGTCGTTCTTTCGTGATTTGACGAACCTTTTCACTTCCGATATGGAGCAGTTCATTTTTAATAAGCTGTTCGCCAATGGCCTTTGTTTCCGGAGAAGCGTAATCTTCAAGATATTCCTTAAAGGTCATAATGGCATTAGGCTGGCAGCAGTTGACGATCTGGCCGGATTTGAGCAGGCTCATAAAACGGTCGCCAGTGCGCCCTTCACGGTAGCAGGCTGTACAAAAACTGGGAATATGCCCCATTTGGGCGAGCCAACAGACAACCTCATCAAGCGTCCTGCTGTCAGAAATATCGAACTGGGCGCTGTTTTCTTCCTCTTCCTCAGGATGGACGTAGCCGCCGACACTTGTCCTGGAGCCGCCGCTGATCTGGGAAATACCTAAAGCGAGTACCCGTTCGCGCATACGTTTAGATTCTCTTGTGGAAATAATCATGCCTGTATAAGGAACGGCAATACGGATCAGGGCGACAATTTTTTCAAATAAGCCGTCGGGAACGGCATTGGAAAATGCGGCCGGGTCAATATCGTCTGCCGGGCAGATCCGGGGAACACTGATCGTATGAGGCCCTACGCCAAAAACGGCTTCAAGGTGCTCGGCATGCATAAGGAGTCCTACAAAGTCATATTTGTACATGTTCAGGCCGAATAAAACACCGCACCCGACATCATCGATACCGCCCTCCATGGCCCTGTCCATAGCTTCAGTATGATAGGCATAGTCATGCTTTGGTCCGGTTGGATGAAGATTTAAGTAGCTTTCCTTGTTATAGGTTTCCTGGAAAAGAATGTAGGTACCAATTCCAGCCTCTTTTAATTTTCTGTAATTTTCAACCGTTGTGGCGGCAATATTGACATTGACCCGGCGGATCGCCCCGTTTTTATGCTTAATGGAATAAATGGTGTGAATACTTTCAAGAATATATTCCAGGGGATTCATTTTGGGGTCCTCACCGGCTTCTAAAGCCAGGCGCTTGTGGCCCATATCCTGGAGGGCAATGACTTCATTGCGGATTTCCTCCTGAGTAAGCTTTTTGCGGGCAATATGCTTATTTTTCATATGATATGGACAATAAGTACATCCATTGACACAATAATTTGAAAGATACAGCGGCGCAAACATGACAATGCGGTTGCCGTAAAAGCGCTGTTTAATTTCTTTTGCCAGAACAAACATTTTTTCGATTTCATCTTCTAGCTCACATTCAAGCAAAACTGCGGCCTCCCTGTGGGAAATCCCCTTCATTGCTCCGGCTTTTTTTAGGATTTTGTCAATAAGAGGACGGTTATTTTTATTTTGCTTTGCGAAATCCAGAGTTTCTTTAATTTCCTTATCATTAATAAATTCTTCTGCAATTTTTGATTTTGGGTTATAAGTATACATTAATATCTTCTCCTTTTTTATTTTGGCAGGCAACGAGCCAAAGTCAAGCTCGTTCCGCCTTGGCGGCTGCCACAGGGGGCGTTAAGCACCGTACTGTTAAGTGCCGGCCGAAGTGGAACGCAGACCAAATCCTCCGATGTTTGTATCGCTGCCAGCTTACTGCCCCGTATGGCTGCATCGGGGGATTTGATTTTGAAAATCCCCCCGGCTAAAGTCTATTTTATAGCCGATGGCATTAAAACGGCTTTCCATCAGGGCGATGTTTTGAGCAGCTTCCGCACCGTCAGAGCGTTTGTTGTTGTAAAGCATATATTTTTTTCGCACATTTTCCGGCGAAAGATTTGGCATAACCACATTGGCTCCGGCTAAAATGCCAAGCTCCCGGCCATTTTCGGTAATGGTACTAAGGGCGGTGGTGGAAGGAAGCAAGGCTTTAGGATGCATGAGCCGAACGATTGCCAGCAATACAAGCGTCTGAGTCAATGATCCGGCAGACGCGTCCTTAAACGGGGTGTCTTTGTGGGGGATAAACGGGCCGATACCGATCATTTCCGGTTTTAGCTGCTGTAAAAAACGCAGATCCTTAAGAAGTGTATGGAGTGTCTGCCCAGGTGAGCCAACCATAAAACCGGCGCCGGTCTGGTAGCCCAGCTCTTTAAGCTGATAAAGACATTCCATCCTGTGGGAAAGGCTTAAAGCTTTTGGGTGCAGCTTGTGATAATGGCCGGGGTCTGCCGTTTCATGGCGCAAAAGATAGCGGTCAGCCCCGGCGCTGCGCCACAGCCTGTAAGCTTCCCTTGTGTGTTCTCCAAAGGAAAGTGTAATCGCACAATCTGGATATTCACTTCGGATTTTTAATATGATTTTTTCGATGTCTTTTGCTTTAAACCCTGGATCTTCGCCGCCCTGGAGTACAAAGGTGCGAAGACCAAGGCTATAACCCTGGCGGCAGCAGGCAAGAATATCCTCTTCAGAAAGCCGGTAACGGGAAGCCAGTCCATTTCCTGACCGTATACCGCAGTAATAACAATTATTACGGCAATAGCTTGTAAATTCAATGAGCCCCCGGATGTATATTTTATTTTGAAAGGTTTTTAAAGCTATGTTCCGGGCCTGTTCATAAAGATATTGGCGCTCGTCCTCTGCCTCCTGAGAAAATAAAGCCTCAAGAAGCGCCAAAAATGTGTCGTCGGAGAGCGTTTTTTGGGCGGCGAGCTGATAAATGAGTTTTTTTGTCATTGGTTACTGCCTAACCCTCCCTTGTCTGTAGTGTGGGGAGGCTCTGATGTGATTTTGGAGTATACCGTTTTTGTGCTGACGCCGGGCATCATCCCGAGTTTTCCTGACAAAGCACTGATTTCATTGGCAGGAGCGTCCATGACAATGCTTATAATGGACACATTTTTTTCGCGGTAGGGAATCCCCATGCGGCCAAGAATATAGGAACTGTAATTGTGCAGTGTGGCATTAAGCTTTTCCACGGAAGAAGGGTCTTCAACAATAATCCCAATTACCGCAATACGTGTCGGCTGTTTTTCCATAATGACCTCCATTACTATAAAAAATTAAAACGCCTGTACCGGAAAGGTACAGGCGCTATGAATGTAAAAGTATATACAAAAAACAGGCCCCGGATATAAGTCCGGTGCGTAAAGCTCATAGAACGAAAATAATCCGGCGGCATAAAGGAAAATAATCCTCTGCCGGTATGTTTGTTTTAAGGAGCAGCTTTGTGTAACCTTTACTTTCAGGCAATACCTTTAAGCTCAGTACAAGTAAAAATCCTCGATAGAAAAAATGAGGAGCTTTTATCCCCTGAGGGAATAAAAACGATAGGAAGGCTTACTGAAAGGAAGGCAAAATACGCCCCTCGCAGCTTGCCATGATCCTGCGTTGAATTAATAATATATGACATAAAATGAATTGTCAATGTTTTTTGGCTGAACTGTTATATTTTCAAATCTTGAAATAGGCATTTTCCATTTATCATGTTATACTATAATTAAAATGATAAAGCTTGACAAAAACCTGCGATATGGGAAATTGCAGGTTTTTGTGTGGCTGTTTTTAACGGCCGCAGTGCTGGGAGGAGAGTATTTACTATGGGAAAATTGAAAAATATGTTTACGGCGACAGATATGACGATTGGAACGCCGTGGAAACAGATTGTGTTGTTTGCTGTGCCTATGCTTGTGGGGAACATTGCCCAGCAGATGTATAATACGGTAGATAGTATTGTTGTCGGACGCTATGTTGGAGATAACGCCCTGGCTGCGGTGGGCAGCGCGTCACCTATTGTCAATTTGATGCTTGTGCTATTTATCGGCATTTCTGCCGGGGCAGGAATTATGGTATCCCAGTATTTTGGAGCAAAAGCTCGGGAAGACTTATCAAAGACAATCGGAAACTGCATTACAGTTTCCGCGATAGCGGCAATTATTATGATGATTATAGGCCCTATGGTAACACGGCCGCTTTTATCTCTTTTAAATACGCCGGAATCTATTTTTGAATGGTGCGCCTCTTATCTAAATATTATGCTTTATGGTATTGCAGGGATGATTTATTATAATATCCTAAGCGGTATTCTAAGAGGCCTTGGAGATTCCTTGTCCGCTCTTCTTTATCTTCTTGTAGCCACTGTCCTGAATATTGTCCTGGATGTTTACTTTGTCGCCCAGCTTGGCATGGGTGTGTCCGGCGTGGCCCTGGCAACAGTGATTGCCCAGGCGGTATCCGCAGTTTTATGCTTTATAAAGCTGCTGCGCATGAATGCGATTTTTGACTTGAAGCGCCAGCATTTCGCTCTGCATAAAAAATACGTAGGGATTATTATTAAGCTTGGCCTTCCGTCGGGTATTACCCAGGCGATCTTTTCAGTGGCAATGATTGTTGTCCAGTCATTGACAAACAGCTTTGGGGAAATGCTCATTGCCGCCAATGTCATTATTATGCGCGTGGACGGCTTTGCTATGATGCCGAATTTTTCCTTCGGAACGGCGATGACAACTTATGCCGGGCAAAATGTGGGTGCCCGGCGTTACGACCGCGTTTATAAGGGGGCGCGCCAGGGAACGCTTATTGCTGTGGGAACTTCCGGCGTTATTACCGCTTTAATTTTGATTTTTGGAAAAAATCTTATGAGTATTTTTACGGAAACACAGGCTCTTGTGGAACTTAGTATGCATATGATGCAGATTATTGCTATCGGCTATCTGGCGATGGCGGTAACGCAGTCCTTGTCCGGTGTTATGCGCGGCGCCGGAGATACAATGACGCCGATGTGGATCTCTTTAATTACAACCGTTATTATTCGCGTACCTTTAGCCTATGGGATCGCTTACCTGACCCGTTCGCCTCAAAATCCCGGCGGAATACAGGAGTGTATTTTTATCTCCCTGCTGGGAAGCTGGCTTATTGGGGCCTTGCTGACAGTGATTTTATATAAAGTCGGCCATTGGAAGAAGAAAGCGTTAAATGAAGGCGAGAATTAAATCTAAAGCTTTTAGAATAAAAAAACGCGGGCAACAACCAAGGTAAAGCAGGCTTAACCTTGGCGGCTGCCGCGAGGGGCGTTAAACGCCGGCCAAAGTGAAACGTAGACAAAATACCCCGATGCTTGCTGCCTTGTATGCCTGCATCGGGGTATTTGCCTGCGATTGGAAATACCTAAAAGGAGCCTGGAATCGCTTTACTAATTATTTTCCTTAGCGTCTTTAGCAAATTCTGTATTTACAAGCACATTGTAATCCACAGGAGCGGTCAGCTCTCCGGCTTCATTAAGAATATCCAGGAGAAGGTTAAACGCGTCCTCGGTAAAAATTGCGTCCGTTTTCCATGTGTCTTGTTCATAATAGCGCTGGACAATGGTGACAAGGGCGTCAAAATCGGTTTCTGCAAACTGAGGCGCAATGACCTTGGCGATTTCCTCAGGCGTATGCCCGGCAACATAATTGAGCCCTTTTTGGATGGCGTTTGTAAAGCCCTGGATAACATCAGGGTTTTCTTTCATATAATCCTCCAGAGCGCAAAAGCATGTGTAGGGAACATAACCACTGTCAACGCCAAGAGATGCCAGCACATAGCCATTGCCCGCCTGCTCAAGGGATGTGGCGAACGGCTCAAATTCAACAGTATAATCCGCAGTTCCGGAGGCAAAGGCTTCAGCCGTAACGCCAAAGTCAATATTTTGGATAATATCAAGATCCGTTTGAGGATCAATACCATTTTGCTTGAGAATATATTCAAAAATCATTTGGGGCATACCGCCGGCGCGGCCGCCAAGGACGGTTGTTCCTTTAAGGTCTTCCCATGTGAAGTGATCGTTTGCTTCCCGGCCTACAAGAAAATTCCCTGCTCTTTGGGTAAGCTGGGCAAAATTGACGGCATAATTTTGAGAGCCTTCCTGGTAAACGTAAATCGTTGCTTCAGATCCCATAAAGCCGATATCAGCCTCGCCGGCAACAAGAGCGGTCATTACCTTATCGGCGCCGTTGCCGTTTACAAGCTCAAGGTCAATGCCTTCGTCGGCAAAATATCCTTTTTCAATGGCGACATACATGGGCGCATAAAAAATAGAATGGGCCACCTCATTTAAAGTAACCTTTGTAAGGTCTCCGGATTCTTCCTTACAGCCGGCTAAGACACCGGCAGTCAGAGCAAGCACGCAAAAAAGCGCGCACAGTTTTTTTGTCATAACAGACCTCCTAATCAATCCTGCTTTATCATATGCAGAAATGACGATATTTGATATTCCGTTACTATTCAGCCATGCATCTCGGATTCACGCAGCTAACGCTGCTCCCCGCCGCTATCGCGGCTGAATCCTCGATTCGGGCTAAGCGCCCTAGACTAAAGAATGAC
>JAGZDD010000171.1 GCA_018369015.1 Clostridiales bacterium
ACCGACCGGGAAAACGCTGTGCGCCAGAAAAAGGAAAATGAAGAAAGGCTTCGCAGGCCTGTACCAGAACCTTTTGAGGCCCGTCGGAAAGCGCATATGCAGGAAGCATCCGGCGGTAAAATGGAGCCGTGGATGGAAGCCATTGCCCAGGCAATCAGTTTTAATACAAATATCCGAGAAGAAAAAACAGACTATGGGAGCCTTGCAAAAGGCGCGCCAGAGCAGCCGGAGCCTGTAGCAATGTCACCGGAGAGCGTACCAAAGCAGCCGGAGGCGGCGGTTAAGTCGCTGGAGCTCACGCCAAAGCAGCCGGAGCCTGTACCTGGACTGTCAGGCTGCGCTGGGTCAGAGACCGGGGCAGCCGGTCCAAAACCACAGGTATCTGAAGCAGATGGGCGGGCGGCTGTGTTACCAGTGCCGGCGGCACCTTTGGAAGATGGTGCGGCAGATATATCCTTTAAAAAAGCTGCGCTGGATATGGCTTTTAAAGCAGACATACAGATCCCAAAAGGGGAGCAGATGGAGCTGTTTGACGATCGGCTGCTGACAAAGAAGGCAAGGCTTTCCCACCGGCTGATTGGGCAGTTATTTGAAACTTACTGGCTTGTGGAATACGATAAAAAGCTTTTTATCATTGACCAGCATGCGGCCCATGAAAAAGTTATGTATGAAAAGCTAAAGAAGCATTATGATCACAGTGAGGCTGTTTCCCAGCTTTTAGAGCCGCCAATGATTCTTTCACTGTCTTTACACGAGGAGGACGCTCTGCGTCAATATGGCGGTACCCTAAAAAAGATGGGCTTTGAGATTGAGCATTTTGGCGGACGGGAATATGCGGTGCGGGCAGTACCGTCGGAGCTTTACGGTTATACGGAGCGGGATTTGTTTATTGACCTGTTGGATTCTATTACAGAGGAAGCCGGGCATTTGACGGCGGATATTATTAATGACAGAATTGCAACAATGGCATGCAAAGCGGCAGTTAAGGGAAATCAGACACTTTCTTTTGCAGAGGCCGACGCTCTGATTGACGAGCTGCTAGCGGCGGACAATCCCTATAATTGTCCGCACGGAAGGCCGACCATTATTGCTATGAGCCAGTATGAGCTGGAAAAGAAATTTAAGAGGATTCAATAAATTGCATAGTCAGCCCCTGCTGCAAGCATCGGGGATTTGGCCCGTTGCCCGCAAAAATAAAGGAGATGAGCTTATGGAAAAACGGATGCCCCTTGTGATTTTGACCGGACCTACGGCGGCGGGAAAGACAGAATTGTCGCTGTCGCTGGCCAAAAAGATTGGCGGAGAGATTATTAGTGCCGACTCTATGCAGATCTATAAAAAAATGAATATTGGCACAGCAAAAATACTTCCAGAGCAGATGCAGGGGGTCCGTCATTATCTTGTGGACGAGCTTATGCCGGATGAGGAATTTAATGTTGTTATATTTCAAAAAATGGCCAAGGCGGCGATGGAGGATATTATTTCCCGGGGAAAGATCCCTATTATTGTGGGGGGAACCGGGTTTTACATCCAGGCATTGCTTAATGACATTGATTTTACGGAAAATGACAGTGATATGGCGTTCCGCCGTAAGCTGGAAGCCCTTGCAGGAAGCCTTGGGGCTTTGGAGCTTCATAAAATGCTGGCCAAAGTCGACCCACAATCAGCGGAAAAAATTCATGCAAATAATGTGAAGCGCGTCATCCGGGCTTTGGAATTTTACGAAAAGACCGGGGAAAAGATTTCCATGCACAATGATACACAGCGGCAAAAACAAACGCCCTACAACAGTGCTTATTTTGTGCTTACATGGCCCCGGGAGATTTTGTATGACCGGATTAATAAGCGGGTGGATACGATGCTTCGTGACGGGCTGGTTGACGAGGTGAAGGGGCTTTTGTCTGAAGGCTATGGCCCTGGCCTTGTATCTATGCAGGGGCTTGGCTATAAAGAATTTGTGCCTTATTTATCCGGGGAAACAGCGTTAGACGAGGCGGTTTATATTTTAAAGCGGGATACCCGGCACTTTGCCAAAAGACAGCTTACATGGTTTCGCAGGGAAAGGGATGTCCTGTGGCTTGATAAAAGTGAATTTGAAAATGAAGAAGCGATTCTTTATCATATATTGGAAATACTAAAAGAAAGAGGAATTTACCATGGGTAAAACTTTAGAACAATATTACATGTCGCTTGGACTTTCCAAAAACGTGTACCATTACTGCAAGTCGGTTGAAAAGGAGCTTGCCGGGCGTTTTCTGGAATTTGACGATATTGCGGAATATAACCAGATTAAAGTTATTAAGGCAATGCAGGAGCACCGGGTAAGCGACTATCATTTTGCTGACAGCACGGGCTATGGCTATAATGACAGCGGCAGAGACACGCTTGAAGCTGTTTACGCCAGTGTTTTTAATACCGAGGATGCCCTTGTGCGGCCCCATATTACATGCGGCACCCATGCCCTGACCATTGCCTTATCCGGGAATCTGCGTCCGGGGGATGAGCTGCTCTCCCCTGTGGGCAAGCCTTACGATACGCTTGAGGGAATTATCGGCATACGGCCTCAGAAGGGGTCCCTGGCAGAATATGGCGTAACCTACCGCCAGGTCGATCTTTTGCCTGATGGTGAGTTTGATTATGACGGTATTCGCCAGGCGATTAATGAAAAAACAAAAATGGTGACGATCCAGCGCTCTAAAGGGTATCAGCCGAGGCGTACTTTATCTGTGAACCGTATCGGGGAGCTGATTCGGTTTATAAAGGGGATTAAGCCGGATATTATTTGTATGGTGGATAACTGCTACGGTGAATTTGTGGAAACAATAGAGCCTACGGATGTGGGGGCAGATTTGTGCGTCGGCTCTCTTATTAAAAATCCCGGCGGCGGACTTGCGCCTATTGGCGGCTATATTGTAGGGAAAAAAGAGCTTGTGGAAAATGCGGCCTTTAGGCTGACCGCCCCTGGCCTTGGCAAAGAGGTCGGGGCCAGCCTTGGGGTGAACCGGGCATTTTTCCAGGGGCTGTTTTTAGCGCCTCAGGTTGTCAACGGGGCATTAAAGGGCGCCGTATTTGCTGCAAATATTTATGAAAAGCTTGGCTTTACATGTGTGCCGGATGCTGCTGAAAGCCGCCACGATATTATTCAGGCGGTTGTCTTTAAGCGCCCGGAGGGGGTTATTGAATTTTGTAAAGGGATCCAGGCAGCCGCTCCGGTAGACAGCCATGTTACCCCGGAACCCTGGGCTATGCCGGGCTATGACTGCGATGTAATTATGGCGGCCGGGGCTTTTATTTCCGGTTCATCCATCGAGCTGAGTGCCGACGCGCCGATTAAGCCGCCCTACAGTGTTTATTTCCAGGGCGGGCTTACGTGGAACCATGCGAAGTTTGGAATTATGATGTCCTTACAAAAGCTTGAGGCTGCAGGACTTGTAAGCATCCCGGGCGAGGATTAAAAAAGAACCGCCTGTTACTGTCAATTTATAAAATTTTATAAGGAATTATATAAATTTTTAATAGTCGCTTAGTGTATACTTTTAAGATGTTTTATGTTAAACTAAAGAAGCGAAACCGTAACAGTTTGGCATGGCTGAACTGTTACGCGAAAACTCTTTACTGGTCCTGGAGAAACGGCGGGTAAAGGGGGATTATAGGTTGTTAAAGATAAAAGATTTACCGGAAAATGAACGGCCCTATGAAAAGTGTGAAAAGTACGGAGCCGGTGTTTTGTCAGATGCGGAGCTTTTAGCGGTCGTCATAAGAACCGGAACAAAGCATAAGCGCAGCGTGGAGCTGGCCCTGGAGATATTAAAGCTTTGCGGCAGGGATGGTCTTGCCGGGCTCCATGACCTGTCTAACGTACAGTTGATGAAGGTGCCTGGTATAGGCCGGGTCAAGGCGGTACAGATCCGATGTGTCTTGGAGCTGTCCAAACGGCTTTTTAAGGCCCAGCCCGAGAATGGCCTGGGATTTACGAATCCGCAGGTCATTGCCGGTTATTATATGGAAACAATGCGCCACTACCGCCAGGAGCATTTAGTGCTTGTGATGCTTAATACAAAAAACAGGAAAATCGGCGATGTAGTGCTTTCCAAAGGGAGCGTCAACGCTGCGATGATCTCTCCAAGAGATATTTTCCTTGAGGCGCTCCGCCATGACGCTGTGAACATTATACTGCTTCATAATCACCCGAGCGGAGATCCTTCGCCCAGCAGGGAGGATATCGAAGTGACAGCGACCATCGCGCACCTGGGCCAGATGCTGGGGATACGGCTGCTGGACCATATTATTATCGGCGACAAGGCCTATTTAAGTCTTTTTGAAAGCGGACAGATGCCAAGGCTTTGATGACAGAGAAAGGAATATTTTATGGCAGGACGTAAATATGGTTTGGATTTAGGTACGAATTACGTGAAAATATATGACAATACCCGTAAGAATATTCTTGTTGAAAATAACATGATTGCGATACGAAAGAAAAAGGATATGGTCGCCGCAGGCGACGCTGCCTATGAAATATATGAGAAGGTGTCCGGCAACATTGCCATAAAAAGGCCGGTGCGCGGCGGTGTGATCGCGGATGTAGAGCCTATGGGCCGCCTGTTTGATTACCTTTTAAAAAAACAGAATTGCAGCAATAGTATGATGCGCCATAATGAATTTTATCTGGCTGTTCCCTCCTCGATTACAGAGGTGGAAAAGCGGGCCTTTTTCAGCCTGGTGGGATATTCTTCTTTTAAAACGCACAACGCGAGTATTGTGGAGAAGCCGGTGGCTGCGGCCCTTGGCGAAGGGCTTGATGTCACCCGTGCCGGAGGTATTATGGTCGTTGATATGGGGGCGGATACGACGGAAATTTCCATCATTGCCCTTGGGGGCATTGTCTTAAGCCGGCTCATAAAAATCGGCGGCAATACGATTAACGATGCGATCTGCAATGAAGTAAAGCTTGAGCATAATGTCATTATTGGCAGTAAGACGGCGGAGTTTTTAAAGCTTTCTCTTGGCAGCGCTATCCCTACCATGGCAGAGCCGGTGATGGCTTATGGGCGGGATTTGATCACCGGGCTTCCGGTGCACATTCCGGTTCCGGCACAGCTTGTATATCATTGTATTCTTACCGCCTTAGAGCCAGTAGTTGATGCGATCCGGGGGCTATTAGAGCGCACCCCTCCAGAACTTAACAATGATATTTTTGACCATGGTATTTATGTCACAGGGGGAACGAGCATGATCCCAAATATGGACCGGCTCATTGCGTCGCGTACCCGTATGAAAGTCAATATGTCTTCTCATCCCCAGGAAAGCGTTGTCAAAGGTTTAGATGTCATTATGAACAGCTATGAGCTTTCAGGACTGGCCTTCTCTGTGCGGGAATCCGCATTCTATTAAGGAGTCATTTGATATGAAGCAGCATAAGAAAAATGGAAGGTTAAATCCCAAGTATTTATTTTTGGCTCTTCTGGCAGTCTGCTGCCTGTTGATTGCCATCAGCTTTACCTGGGGGGCGACCAATAATATTGTGCAAAAGACCGTTGGAACAGTCATTGTGCCAATGCAAAAGGGCCTTAACAGTATCGGTTCGTGGATTTCGTCTAAAGTGGAAAATTCCAAGACGATTGAAGAGCTTCAGGAAGAAAATGAGGCGCTTTCCCTTAAGGTCGATACATTAAAGTCTCAGATTTCCTCTATGGAAAATAATTTAAATGAGCTTGAAGAGCTCCGGGATCTTTTGAAGCTTAAGGAAAGCTATCCCAATTATAGTATGGTGGGGGCAAGAATTATCAGCAGTGATGCCGGGAACTGGTATGATACCTTTACGATTGATAAAGGCAGCCGCGATGGGATCGAAGTGGATATGAATGTCATTGCAGATAATGGCCTTGTCGGAATCGTGATTGAAACTGGGATCAACCATTCAAAGGTCCGGGCGATTACGGATGATTCGAGCAGTGTGAGCGCTATGGACGCGATTACGGAAGACCAGTGTATTGTCAATGGAAGCTTAGAGCAAAAGGATACAGGACTTTTGGATGTGGAGCTTATCCGCGATGACGCCCAGATTGATGAGGGCAATGAGATTGTCACCTCCTATTTAAGCGATAAATATTTGCCGGGGCTTACGATTGGCTATATTAGTAATGTGACAGAGGATAAATCTACATTGACCAAAAAAGCTAATGTCACGCCTGTTGTAGATTTTGAGCACCTTCGGGACGTCCTTGTGATTACTCAGCTTAAGGCAGATCTTGTGGAGGATCAGGAAACCCCGGAGGAGAGTGGTGAAACTAAAACCCAGGAAACCGGTGAAAGCCAGTCGGCAAGTGAAAGCCAGGGTGAGGCTCAATGAAACGTACATTCATCTATATCGTTGTCATATTAGGGGCATTTTTACTCCAGAGTGCGGTGTTTAGCTTTTTTGCATTGGCAGACATTGTGCCGAATCTTTTAATTATTGTTACAGCCAGCATTGCCTTGATCAGGGGGCAAAGCGAGGGATGTGTGGTAGGCTTTTTTTGTGGGCTGCTCATGGATATTTCTGTTGGCTATTATTTGGGGATCAATGCCCTTTGCTTTCTTGTCATTGGTTTTGTCCTTGGGTACCTCAATCAGATTTATTACGAAGAGGATATTACCCTCCCTCTTATACTGATTGGTGTTGCAGATTTTTTATATGGAATCATCATGTATATTTTAAGCTTTATGGCAAGAGGCAGGTTTGATTTTTTGTATTATCTTGGCCGGATTATTCTTCCAGAGCTTGTCTATACGGTGATTTTGTCGATTGTTGCTTACCGTTTTATATTGTTTATATGTAAGAAGCTGGATAAAAAAGGAAGTGAGGACCTCATTGCTTAAATCACTTTTAAGAGAAATTCTTTCAATAATCCGCTCAAGATTGTTTATCGCCGGCGCTTTGTTCGTCGTACTTTTTTTAGTGCTTTTCCACCGTCTGTTTGTTTTGCAGGTCGTGGAGGGCGAGGATTATCTGGAAAAATTTACTTACAGAATAAAAAAAGAAACTCAGACAAAGGCGCCAAGGGGAACGATTTATGACAGCAAGGGCAATGTCCTTGCTTACGACCGCCTTGCCTATTCTATCATTATTGAAGATAGTACGCTTTTATCGGATAATGCCTCAAAAAATGCGATGATCGAGGAATTGATCGAAATTATTGAGAAGAACGGCGAAGAACCGGTGAATAATATGCCGATGGTTATTCAAGAAGATGGCGCGGTAGAATTTAACGGCTCAGACGGTACGGTCAGAAATTTTAAAAAGGATATATTTGGACTTAATTATACAGACAGCTTAAGCGAAAAGCAGGAGGCTATGACAGCCCAGGAGCTGTTTGATTATATGCGCAGCAAGGATTTCTTTAATTTAAGTGCTGATTTCTCTACGGAGGAAGCTATGAAAATTATGGCGATCCGGTATGAACTTTATATGAAGCGCTATCAAAAATATGTGTCTGTGACAGTTGTCAGCGATGTGGATGATACAATGGTGGCTGCGATCAAGGAAAATGGTGCAGATCTTCCGGGTGTTACGATTGAACAGGACTACATTCGGGAATATAATGACAGCAAATATTTTTCCCATATCACCGGGTATACAGGAACGATTTCCGATGAACAGCTTACCCAGTTTGAGGAGGATGGCCATGAAGAGTACGATTCCAGTGATATTGTTGGAAAGACTGGTATTGAAAGTGTTTTTGAATATGAGCTTTCGGGAACGAAGGGGTCACAGACGCTTTTTGTCAATAGCTTAGGAAGCGTGCTAGATACTACTGATGTAAAGGCGGCGGTTCCCGGCAACGATGTGTATTTGAGCATTGATGCAGACTTGACGAAGACGATTTATGATTTGCTGGAAGAAAAAATTTCAGGTATTTTGCTGGCAAAGCTTGTGGACGGAACGGTTGATGAGGATAATAATAAAGATCATCTGATTTCCTATAACCAGGTATTTCATGCGTTTATAGAAAACGGTGTGCTTGATACCGAACATTTTTACGAGGATGACGCCACCGATTTGGAAAAATCTGTCGGCAGCCGTTTTGACACTTATTTGGACGGCGTTATGACCGGGCTGGAAAGGCAGCTTCGGGCGGACAGCTTTGCGCCTCAAAGCACTCTGCCGAAAGAATATGATAAATATTGCAATTATATTTATACATGGCTGAAAAATAACAGCTTTTTAAACGGCGAGCTATATGACAGTGATGAAGAAGTGTATAAGCAGTGGGAGGAAGGCAAGATAGGGCTTGGAGATTTTTTAAAGCATGCGATTTCCCAGGGCTGGATTGATACGACACTGCTGGACATTTCCGGAGAATATGTAGATACTGCCGAAGTGTACGATGCCCTTGTGACAGCAACACTCAATGGTATCCGGGATGATTCCGGTTTCCATAAGCTTGTTTATAAATACATCCTTTCA
>JAGZDD010000172.1 GCA_018369015.1 Clostridiales bacterium
AGCAACACTGGCACGCAGCAACCGTCCTCATACCTTGGGGTTATCAAATGTGCAGACACAGGGTCAAGTAAACTTGCCCCTGCGCCTGCCCACTTGATAACTTTCATAGTAATTTTTATTTGCTTTGTCCAAAACTTATGCTATACTATATAAACGGATATGCTGCCCTTTGGCGGCATTACCATAAATGAGATTCGGGTGTGGTAAAATGCCTGCGTTATATGCAGATATTATTGTAGATATTTCTGCGGGAAGCCTGGACCGGGTGTTCCAGTATAAAATCCCGGACCGGCTGAGGGCAGAGGTGGATATTGGAAGGCAGGTTCTTGTTCCTTTCGGAAAGGGCGATAAGGTGATTAAAGGCTTTGTGCTGAATATCACCCAAAAGCCCGGCTATGATGTGGAAAAAATCAAAGAAATTTCCCAAGTGATTAACAGTGAACTGGCCATGGAAAGCCAGTTGATCCGCCTGGCATGGCAGATGAAAAAGGTTTATGGCGGAACGATGAATCAGGCGTTAAAAACAGTGATCCCGGTCAAGCGCCAGGTGAAGCAGAAGGTCCAAAAATATTACCGTATTGCTAAACATGAGGAAGAGCTTGCGGCTTATGAGGAAAGGCTTAGCCGGGATAAGCGCTATAGGGCGCGCGCGGCGCTCCTTAAAAGTATTAAGGAGCTGTCGCGTGCGCCAGGGCCAGAAGCTTTGCCTGCGGCCTGTGATAGGCCAGTGGCTTTAAACGATTTGGAACGATACGGCGCTGTATCGCCGTCGGCCCTGCGGGCGCTTGTGGCAGACGGAATACTTGAAGAACTGTCACAGACCGCCTACCGAAGCCCCATAAAAGCGTTAATGCCCGCAAAAGAGCAGCCGGTGCTTAATACACAGCAGCAGCAGGCGGCCAATGCGATTATAGAGGATGAAGCACATCAGATTCATTTGCTCCATGGGATTACCGGGAGCGGCAAGACAGAGGTTTATATGGAGCTTATTGCCCGAATGCTTTTAAAGGGCAGCCAGGTCATTGTCTTAATACCGGAAATTTCCTTGTCTCTCCAAACTGTTTCGAGATTTTACAGCCGTTTTGGCCAACGGGTATCTGTGATGAACTCCAGATTATCCGACGGCGAAAAATATGATCAATACCTGCGGGCAAAGCGGGGGGAAATCGATATTGTGGTAGGCCCAAGGTCTGCCCTGTTTATGCCCTTTGAGCGGCTGGGAATGATTATTATTGACGAGGAGCACGACGGCGCTTATAAAAGCGAAAATACTCCCCGGTTCCATGCCAGGGATGTGGCGATATGGCGGGCCAAAATGGCCGGGGCAAAGGTTGTGCTCGGTTCGGCGACGCCGTCGATGGAATCTTACGCGCGGGCGCTTTCCGGTATGTATGGACTTCATACCCTTGATATGCGGGCAAGAGAAGGGAGTCTTTTGCCAACCGTCACAGTTGTAGATCTCAGGGAAGAATTTAAACTTAAAAATAAAAAGATTTTCAGCCGGAGACTTTGCCAGCTTATGGAAGAAACATTAGCCCGGGGCGAGCAGATTATTTTATTTCTGAACCGCAGAGGCTATGCCGGTTTTGTATCTTGCCGGAGCTGTGGCCATGTGTTTAAATGCCGCCATTGTGAAATTTCTATGACGGCCCATCGCGGAGGCTGGCTTAAGTGCCACTATTGCGGGTATGAGCAGCCGCTCCCTAAGTTATGTCCGGAGTGCGGTTCCCCTTATGTGGCGGCTTTTGGAACAGGCACCCAAAAGGTGGAGCAGATGATTGGAATGGAATTTCCAAATGCCAGGGTACTGCGCCTTGACCGGGATTCTACGGCGAGAAAAGACAGTATGGAAGAAATCTTAGAAAAATTTCGCAAGCATGAGGCGGATATCCTTGTGGGAACCCAGATGATTGTCAAAGGCCATGACTTTCCGGGAGTGACCCTTGTAGGTATACTGGCGGCAGATCTTTCCATGTTTTCCAGTGATTATATGGCGGCAGAGAGAACCTTTGATTTGCTGACACAGGCAGCGGGCCGTTCCGGGAGGGATGGCAAGCCTGGCCAGGTCGTTATTCAGACCTACCAGCCGGAACATTATAGTATTTCGTGCGCCAGCCGCCAGGATTATAAGAGCTTTTACCGCCAGGAAATGAATTACCGGCGTCTTTTAAAATACCCTCCAGTTGTCCATATGATGGTTGTTCTTGTCACCGGAAGGGATGAATCCAGAGTAGGAGACTACATCCGGCTGCTGGCAAAGGCTTTGCGGACTTTTTGTGCAGAGGCAGGAATTGAGGGGATGGAGCTTATAGGGCCGGGAGATGCCTCTGTTTCCAGAGGGATGGATATTTACAGAAAGGTTTTTTATTTGAAAAATAAAAAATTTCCCTATATGATAGAAGCCAGAGAGTTTATGGAAAGGCATTTGCGGACATCTTCTTATATAAAAGATGTGAGCCTGCAATTTGATATTAACCCTATGTCGATGTATTAGAAAAACCGCAGGATGCCGTAAAAAAACACGGCAAAATAGAGGAAACCCCGTAAAGGGATAACCTGATGCCGTGAAAGACACGGCATTCACAGGAAAGGAGAATGTAATTATGGCAATACGTAATTTGCGCTATCAGGGCGATGCGATTTTAGGAAAAAGAGCAAAAGAAGTTAAAGAGGTGACTCCGAGAATCCGCCAGCTTATTGAGGATATGCTTGACACGATGTATGAAAGTAATGGCGTAGGTTTGGCTGCCCCACAGGTTGGTATTCTAAAAAGAATTGTTGTGATTGATGTGGGCGAGGGGCCTTATGTATTTATTAATCCGAGGATTGTGGCAACGGACGGAGAACAGACCGGAGATGAGGGCTGCTTAAGCGTTCCGGGAAAATGCGGAACTGTGACCCGGCCGAATTATGTGAAGGCTGTGGCCTTTGATAAGGATATGAAGGAATTTGAGATTGAGGGTACTGAGCTGTTCGCGCGGGCAATGTGCCATGAGTTTGACCACCTGGACGGCCATCTTTACACGGAGCTTGTCGAAGGCCCTCTGCGGGATGTAAACTACGAAGCTGAGGAAGAAGACGGCACGCAGGAGGCATAGGAAACCCCGCAGGGGGATAACCTGATGCCGTGGGAAACACGGCAAGACAGAGGAAAGGAGTTGGAGAATATGCGCGTTGTGTTTATGGGAACGCCGGATTTTGCTGTACCTACGCTGCAAAAGCTTATCGATTGCGGCCATGAGGTGGTTGCGGTTGTGACCCAGCCGGATAAGGCAAAAGGCAGGGGTAAGGCGGTGAGCTTTCCTCCGGTGAAGGAGCGGGCGCTGGAATATGAAATTCCCGTTTATCAGCCGGTAAAAGCGCGGGATCCCAAGTTTGTGGAGATTTTAAGAGGCCTGGCACCGGAGGTTATTGTTGTCGTTGCTTTTGGCCAGATATTGCCGAAATCCATTCTTGATATTCCTCCATATGGGTGTATTAACGTTCACGCCTCGCTTCTGCCAAAATACCGGGGAGCTGCGCCGATTCAGTGGGCAGTCATAAACGGGGAGAAAACAAGCGGGGTAACGACGATGTTTATGGCAGAGGGGCTGGACACAGGAGATATGATCCTTAAAGAAGAAATTGATTTAGCTCCTTTTGAAACCGGCGGCAGCCTTCACGACAAGTTGTCGGTCATTGGTGCTAAGCTGCTTGTTAAAACGCTGGATGCCCTAAAAGCGGGAACCGCTGTGAGAACGCCCCAGGATGACAGCCAGGCCGGACAATATGCCAAAATGCTGAAAAAGGAAATGGGGCTCTTAGATTTTTCAAAAAGCGCCCGGGAGTTAGAGCGCCTGATCCGGGGCTTAAATCCATGGCCAAGTGCCTATACCGTTTTACACGGAAAGACTTTAAAAATATGGCAGGCAGATGTTATTGACAAAGAATATGAAGGACATTTCGGAGAAATTGTTGAAATCACAAAAGACTGTTTTGTTATTAAAACTGGAAAGGGCGCCCTTGCGGTGAAGGAGCTTCAGCTTCAGGGGAAAAAGCGCATGGACGCCGGTGCATTTTTGAGAGGATATTCTCTTAAGAAAGGTGAAAAGATCCCAAGTCAGGAGTGATTTTATGTTGGCATATATTCATTTTGGGTATGGCTACCCAGGCTTTTATTTTGATTGGACATATTTGCTTATTATCGCAGGCGTTTTGTTATCCTTGTGGGCCTCGGCGGGGGTAAAATCAGCCTTCCGCAAATTTTCCACGGTGCCTACGATCCGTGGCATTACCGGGGCGGCAGCCGCTGAGGCAATTTTGCGTCAGTCAGGAATTTACGATGTGCGGGTCATCCATATTCATGGCAATCTCAATGACCACTATGATCCAAGGAACAAGACACTGGCGCTTTCTGATCCTGTTTATAGCTCCACATCTGTGGCGGCTGTAAGCGTGGCGGCCCACGAATGTGGCCATGCCATTCAGCATGCAAGTCATTATGTGCCGCTTAAAATTCGCGGCAGTCTTGTGCCTGTGGCTAATTTTGGCTCCGCGATTTCGTGGCCGATCATTCTTGTAGGTATATTCATGGGCTTTAACCATACCCTCATTACTATAGGAATTTTGCTGTTTTCTGCCGTTGTGCTTTTTCATCTGATAACCCTTCCTGTAGAATTTAATGCATCGGCCAGGGGCCTTCGCATATTGTCCGGGAATGGTATGCTCATGGGCGATGAAAATACCGGGGCCAGAAAGGTACTGCGGGCGGCAGCATTTACGTATGTTGCCAGTGCTGCGGGGATGATTTTGCAATTGCTGCGGCTTTTAATTTTGACACGGGGGCGCAGAGATAACTGACGGCTCCAAAAAGGAGGAAAAATTGACGGATTCGATAAATGTCAGAGAACTGGTGCTTGATATGCTTATGGAAGTGACCCGGGAAAATAAGCCTTCCCATGTGGTTCACAGCCAGATGCTTGAAAAATATCAGTACCTTGAAAAGCAGGAGAGAAAGTTTTTAAGCCGGCTGTTCAAAGGAACGCTGGAGCGGATGATTACACTGGATTATGTGATTAACCAGTTTTCTTCCGTTAAGGTTTCAAAAATAAAGCCGGTGCTTAAAAATATTTTACGGCTGTCTGTGTACCAGCTGTTATATATGTCCAATGTTCCGGCAAGCGCGGCCTGTAATGAGGCGGTTAAGCTGGCGGGGCGAAGAGGCTTTAAAAATCTCAAGGGCTTTGTCAATGGCGTCCTTAGAAACGTGAGCCGCAGCAGCGGACATATTTCATGGCCTGTAAGGGAGGATGACCCGGCTCTTTATTTGTCCGTTGCTTATTCCGCTCCGGAGTGGCTTGTCCGTCTGTGGTCAGGCGCTTATGGCCTGGAAACCGCCGAGCACATGCTGTCAGACAGCCTTTTAGAGCACCCTGTAACTGTGCGGTGTATTGATGAAAAAAATGTTTCTAATGTAAAAAATATTTTAGAAGCGGAAGGCGTTATAGTAGAACCGGGGAAATATCTCCCCTATGCCCTGAGAATTTCCGGTTTTAATTATATGAATGAGCTGGATAGCTTTCGCCGGGGGCTTTATGCGGTGCAGGACGAAAGTTCTATGATGGTCGTGGAAATGGCAGACATTAAGGCGGGAGATACCGTCATCGATGTGTGCGCTGCGCCGGGAGGAAAAAGCTGCCATGCCGCAGGGCGTCTTTTATCGATGGCAGATAAGGGGAAAGGTTGCGGCCATGTGTTTGCCCGCGATTTAACGCCGGCCAAGGCGCAGCTTATTGAGGAAAACCGTCAAAGGCTGGGCCTTGCAAATATGACCGTTCAGGTTTGGGATGCCCGTGTGCCCTGTGAGGCAGATCATCTGCAGGCGCAGGTTGTCTTAGCTGATCTGCCGTGTTCCGGCCTTGGGGTGATCGGAAAGAAGGCGGATATTAAATATCGTATGAGCCTGGAGCAAATGGAAGAGCTTGCCGCGCTTCAACGGGAAATACTATCCGTGGCGCAAAATTATGTAGCGCCCGGCGGCGTCCTTATTTATAGTACCTGTACGGTGAATCCGGCAGAAAATATGGATAATGCCCGGTGGCTCGAGGCGAATTTTGATTTTGAGATGACAAATTTTCGCCAGTTTTTGCCGGGGATTGATGGCTGCGACGGATTTTTTATTGCAAAGTTTGTGCGCAGGACAAAAATATAAAGGAATAACAGCTTGGACGTTCAAGCTGGTAGGTAAAGGATGTCAAGAATGAGTGACAAGGTTGATATAAAATCAATGGATTTGGCCAGCCTGACAAAATTTGTGACAGAAACCCTGGAAGATAAAAAGTTCCGGGCTGTTCAAATTTATCAGTGGCTTCATGCAAAATTAGCCGTAAGCTTTGATGAAATGAGCAATCTTTCCGTAAAGCTGCGCCAAAAGCTTAAGGATACCTGTACCCTGACCCATTTGGAAATGGCAGAATGTCTTGTTTCAAAAGTGGATGGCACGCGGAAATATTTATTCCGGCTGGCGGATGGAAACGTTATTGAGAGCGTGCTGATGAAATATAAGCATGGAAATTCCGTCTGCGTTTCTTCTCAGGTTGGCTGCCGTATGGGCTGCCGTTTTTGCGCCTCCACCCTTTTAGGGCTTACGCGCAATATGACCCCATCGGAAATGCTGGATGAAATTTACGCGATACAGCGTGATCTGGGAGAGCGCATTTCCAATGTGGTTATTATGGGAAGCGGGGAACCGCTGGATAATTATGAGAATGTTGTCCGTTTTATAAAAATGCTCTCCGATGAAAACGGGCTTCATATAAGCCAGAGAAATATAACTCTTTCGACCTGCGGCATTGTTCCTAAGATTTATGCCCTGGCGAAAGAAGACCTGCAGATTACGCTGGCGATTTCTCTCCACGCGGTTAATGACGGCGCGCGCCGGGAATTAATGCCTATTGCTAATAAATATTCGATTCAGGAAATTCTTGAGGCGTGCCGGGCATATTACAGCCGCAATAACCGCCGTCTTACTTTTGAATATAGTCTTGTAAAGGGCGTCAATGACAGTGAGGATCAGGCAAAAGCCCTTGCCCTGCTTCTTAAAGGAATGAACGCCCATGTGAATCTTATTCCTGTCAATCCGATAAAAGAGCGGGATTTTCGCCAGTCTGACAGCAGCGCAGTAATGAATTTTAAAAATAAACTTGAAAAATACGGCGAAAATGTTACTATAAGAAGGGAAATGGGGAGAGATATTCAGGCGGCATGCGGGCAGCTGCGAAAAAATTATCTGGATCAGCATTAAAAACAGCAGCAGTCTGGCACATGTCTTTCGCAAGGACAGCCTGGATTTTTTGCTTGCGCAAAACTTTTTACCAGCCGCAAGCCTGGATAGTTACATAAAATGCACTGGAAAGTGAGGAATAGAATGAGGGTATTTGGCAAATCGGACATTGGTTCGGTGCGGAAAATGAATCAGGATTTTATGTATTTTTCAAAGACGCCTGTCGGACAGCTTCCGAATCTTTTTATTGTGGCTGACGGTATGGGCGGGCATAAAGCCGGGGATTTTGCATCGCGTATGTCTGTTGAAAATTTCATCGACTATATTATGAAGGCTCCGCCTGACCTGCCGATCAGAGTCGTTGATGACGGGATTCATTATATCAATGAGCTTGTTATGGAAAAAGCTGAGAAACATGCCCAGCTTCATGGCATGGGAACGACCTTTGTCGTTGCGTTTATTGTGGACCAGACATTATACGTGGCCAATGTAGGAGACAGCCGGCTTTATTTGGTAGACAGTGAAATCAACCAGGTGACAGAGGATCATTCCTATGTGGGCGCTATGGTGCGTGCCGGAGAGCTGACGCGTGACGAGGCAAAGCATCACCCGGATAAAAATATTATTACCCGGGCTATTGGCGCGTCCTGGGATATACGCGTGGATTTTTTTGAAGTGGACCTTCAGCCGGGAGATAAAATATTAATGTGTTCCGACGGCCTTTCAAATATGGTTGAGGATCAGGAGCTTCTGGATATTATAACAAATACGTACATCAAAGATGTTACCGATGTTTTGATTAATGCAGCAAAAAAGCATGGCGGCTTAGATAATATTACGGCCATTGTGATCGATCCGTTTGATGAGGAGGTGGACTGATGGTAGTTCCAGGTATGTATTTGGCAGACCGGTACGAGATACTCGAAAAAATAGGATCCGGTGGTATGGCTGATGTTTATAAAGCCAAGGATCATAAATTGAACCGGCTGGTTGCTGCTAAAGTCTTAAAACATGAATTTAGTGTCGATGAGACATTTGTAAAGAAATTCCGGGTAGAGGCCCAGGCTGCGGCGGGGCTTTCCC
>JAGZDD010000173.1 GCA_018369015.1 Clostridiales bacterium
GGAGAGTATATTTAATTTCTTCATAATGGTCTGTAAAGATTCTTTGTAAAATATTCATAAGACTATTATGCATGAAAACGACACAAAAAGGAACCCCCCTAATTCCC
Source organism: Clostridiales bacterium (assembly GCA_018369015.1). Lineage (GTDB taxonomy): Bacteria > Bacillota > Clostridia > Lachnospirales > Lachnospiraceae > Catenibacillus. The sequence goes on from JAGZDD010000173.1 coordinate 108, forward strand.
CCATGAATGGGGGCTAGGGGGCTGAAGTGTCGAAGACACTTTTTTATACATTAAATCTAAATAAAATCACATCGCCGTCTTTAACGACATAATCTTTTCCTTCCATACCCACAAGTCCTTTTTCCTTGGCTACAGTGTAGCTTTGGCAGGCCATGAGATTTTCGTAGCTGACAACTTCGGCCTTAATAAAGCCCCGCTCAAAATCGGAGTGGATTTTTCCGGCAGCCTGGGGCGCCTTTGTTCCTTTTTTTATAGTCCACGCACGGGTTTCCGTTGGGCCGGCAGTCAGATAGCTGATCAGCCCCAGCAGGCTGTAGCTTGCCTTAATAAGCTTTTCAAGTCCGGATTCCTTAAGTCCAAGCTCCTCAAGAAACATTTTCTTTTCATCCTCCTCAAGCTCGGCAATTTCCTGCTCGATCTGAGCGCAAATGACAAAAACCTCGGAGCCTTCCTTTGCGGCAAATTCCCGGACTGCACCGACAAAAGAATTGCTGGCGCCGTCATCGGCAAGATCATCCTCGCTGACATTGGCCGCATAAATGACAGGCTTATATGTCAGAAGGTTGAAGCTTTCAAGAAGGGCTTTTTCATCATCATCGGCGGGCATAAAGCTTCTTGCGGATTCTCCGTTTTCCAGATGGTCAATAATTCGTTTGACAAGCTCAGCTTCCTTGGCCTGGCTCTTATCGTTTTTGGCGGCTCTGGAAACCTTGGAATAACGGCGTTCCATGACCTCCATATCAGCGAATATAAGCTCCAGGTTAATTGTTTCAATGTCTCTTATAGGATTGATGGAACCGTCAACATGAATAATATTGGAATCCTCAAAGCAGCGCACAACGTGGACAATGGCATCCACCTCGCGGATATTGCTTAAAAACTGGTTTCCAAGCCCCTCGCCCTTGGACGCGCCTTTGACAAGCCCGGCTATATCAACAAATTCAATGGCGGCAGGAACAATTTTTGCTGAATCATAAAGCTTGGCCAGATCATCAAGCCTGTGGTCAGGAACGGTAACGATCCCCACATTTGGGTCGATCGTACAGAACGGATAGTTGGCCGATTCGGCTCCCGCTTTTGTCAGGGAATTAAACAGTGTACTTTTCCCTACATTGGGTAAACCAACGATTCCTAGTTTCATAATTTATTTCATCCTTTCGATATATAATAATCTATTAAATCGCCACGAAACATTTTATCATAAATCCCCTGGAATTGGCAATATAATCCTGAATCCATTTACCATCACCGTCATCCCGCGATAAATATAAAAAAGGTGGCGGGGAGTGGTAGGAGAAAAAATCCAGTGGGGATTTATCCCACAAATCACCACGAAAAACAAAAAAATGGGGATTTTTATTCAAATAAAAAATAATAAATCATATTTTTATTCAATTTTTTAGGAAAAAATAACTTGAAAGAGGGGATTTAGGGTGATTTTTATGGAGGCTTTTGATGATGGAAAATGATGGAAAAACCGCCGGAAACATTGATAAAATAAGGAAACTTAAAAATATTTTAACAAATTTTCTATTGCGAAATCACATGGATTAATATACAATAGTAACATAAGTGGTGAAAAGTGGTAGAGAGTGGAGGAAAATGGAATTTGTGTGGTAGCAGGTTCCTTCTCCGGGGCAGGTGAAGCAGTATGTTTATAGGTGAGTACAATCACACAATCGATTCTAAGGGGCGCTTAATTGTTCCTTCTAAATTCCGTGAAGCTTTGGGCGATGAGTTTGTTGTCACCAAAGGACTTGACGGATGTTTGTTTGTATATCCTATGGAAGAATGGACTGCTTTTACCGATAAATTAAAAGAACTGCCTTTAACTAAAAAAGATGCCCGTCAATTTTCACGCTTTTTCCTTGCCGGAGCCGCTTCCTGTGAAGTGGACAAGCAGGGAAGAATTTTAATTCCGTCCGTGCTCAGAGAATTTGCCGGACTGGAAAAGGACGCTGTGCTTGTGGGTGTATCTAGCCGTATAGAAATATGGAGCCGCAGCAATTGGGAAAAAATCAGTGATGTGGATATTGAAGACATGGATAATATCGCGGAACATATGGAGGATATTGGAATTACCTTCTAAAGACTTTGCAGTGGGTTCCTATGGAATAATGATCCAACCATACTATTTTTGTTCTACGGACAATGGAGGCATCTATGGAATTTAAGCACGTATCGATTATGTTAGATGAAGTGATCGAGAATCTGGATATAAAGAGCGATGGAGTATACGTGGACGGAACTCTTGGCGGGGCCGGCCACGCTTGGCATGTATGCAAAAAGCTGGGGCCGGCCGGCCGTTTTATTGGTATTGACCAGGATGCGGCGGCAATTGAGGCCAGCAAGAAAAGACTGGAAGAATTTGGCGATATGGTGACTGTTGTCCGCAGCAATTACTGCCACATGAAGGATCTTTTGTGGCAGATGGAGATTGAAAAGGTGGATGGCATTTTACTGGATTTAGGAGTTTCCTCCTACCAGTTTGATAACGCGTCGAGAGGATTTTCATATAGAGAAGATGCTCCTTTGGATATGCGTATGGACCAGCGTCAGGAAATGACAGCAAAGGATATTGTCAATACGTACAGTGAAAAAGAATTATACCGTATTATCCGTGATTTTGGTGAGGATAAGTTTGCGAAAAATATAGCAAAACATATTTGCCTGGCCAGAGAAAAGAAGCCTGTTGAAACAACCTTTGAATTGACAGAGGTTATTAAAGCGGCGATTCCCATGAAAGTGAGGGCTACCGGAGGACATCCGGCAAAAAAGACCTTTCAGGCGCTGCGCATTGAATTAAACCAGGAATTGGCGGTGCTTCAAAACAGTTTGAATGATATGATTGACCTTTTAAATGATAATGGCCGTATATGTATCATTACCTTTCATTCCCTTGAGGACCGGATCGTAAAGACAATTTTTAAGAAGAACGAAAATCCATGCGAATGTCCGCCAGGCTTTCCGGTATGTATGTGCGGGAAAAAATCAAAAGGAAAAGTAATAACAAGGAAACCTATTTTGCCCTGCCCTGAAGAAATGGAGGAAAACCCAAGATCTAAAAGCGCAAAGCTGCGGGTTTTTATGAAGCAGGAGCAAAAGTAATGCCCTGAAAAAGATGGGCAATAGTAATGAACGCCGTTTCACGGCATACCTGGATGCCCTAAAAAAGATGGGCAATAGTAATGAAAGGAGTGAAGGACATGCCACAGAACAGACAGACGGCAGGCCGCCGGGGAAGGCCGGTGCCATCAGCGTACAATATAGGATATGTGGATGGAAATACAGTTCGCAAACTGGAGCCAGCTCCTTATGAAAAAGAAACAAAAACAAGGGAACAATTACGCCGGGAGCGCGAAGAAAAACGGCGCAGGGAAGTAAAAGCCAGAAATCAGGAAATTGCAGTCCGCAATAGAGCCAGGGTTTTGAAGATTGACCTGAAATACACATTGTTTTTAGGAATTGCAGTAGTAGCCACATTATTTATGTGCATTTACTATTTAAGCCTGCAAAGCCAGCTTACGGCGAAAAATAAAACGATCTCATCGTTAAAAAGTGAACTGACCACATTGACCGATGCCAACCAGGCAACGCAGGAGCGGCTTAATAATGCGATTGATCTGGAAAAAGTATTTAATATGGCGACAAATGAGCTGGGGATGGGATATCCATCCAAAAATCAGATCATTTACTATTCCGGTTCAAGTGACGACTATGTGAAGCAGTATAAAGACATCCCTCAGTCTGGCGAATGATCGTTTGGATCAAAATGAATATATAGAAGATAAAAGCGGGGCTGTTGCAATACGAGCGACAACCTCGTTTTCCATATCACCGCAGTCTTGGAAACGGAGGTATTTATGAATCCTAATGACAGAAGAAGGAGGCCGGGGCAAAATACCCGGAAACGGGCAAAGCTGGCAAACAAAAAGCAGGTGAAGGGCCCCCGGGCTTCTTCTGGTAAGCTGATACAATTACAAAGAAGAAAGAAACGGGAAAGGCCTCCCCGGAGGTTTGCAAGGAGTAACCGAAGAAAGCTGCTGATCTCTTTTAGCGTTATGGTTGCCCTGATGGCAATGCTGATTGTGCGGCTGACATATATTAATGCCACCAGCTCAGATAAATATAGTAAACAAGTATTATCCCAGCTCAATTATAACAGTACGACGATTCCGTACCGGAGAGGCGATATTACGGATCGGAACGGCACGATACTTGCTACAAGTGAAAAGGTTTATAACCTGATTTTAGACCCCTATGTGCTGACAAACTCTAAGGTAGAGGAAGAAGGGGATTGTGTCGACCCGACCCTGGATATTCTTGAAGAATACTTTGGCCTGGATTCCAAAGAGGTTGAAGCGGTGATTGAGGAAAACCCGGAAAACAGGTACCGGGTGATGAAGCGCCAGCTCACCTATGAAGAGCTGCAGCCTTATTATGAGCTGATGAACTCGGAAGAAAAAGCAGACCAGGAGGTCAGCCAGTACATTAAGGGAATATGGTTTGAGGACGACTATCTGAGGCGTTATCCCTACAATACGCTGGCCTGCGATATTCTTGGCTTTACGGCGGCCGGAAATGTGGGAACCTACGGCATTGAGCAGTTTTACAATGATGTTTTAAATGGAACGGACGGCAGGGAGTACGGCTATCTTGCAGATGAAGCGAATCTTGAACGTACGACCGTTGCACCTGTGAACGGCGAGAATGTCATGTCGACAATCGATGTGAATATTCAACGAATTGTAGAGGAAAAAATATGGGAATTTAATGAGGCTATTGGAAGTATGAATACCTCCGGCATTGTTATGGATCCCAATAACGGAGAGATACTGTCAATGGCCAGCTATCCGATTTTTAACCTTAATGACCCGAGAGATCTGAGCAGCTACTATACGGATGAAGAACTCAAAGAATACAGTGAAGAGGAACAAATGATCTGTTATAACGAGCTGTGGCGTAATTTTTCTATTTCTGATGCCTATGAGCCAGGGTCTACCTCTAAAGTATTTACAGTGGCGGCCGCGTTGGATGAGTCGGCTGTAAATGCGACGGATGAATATTATTGTGACGGCGCTATGAAATTTGAGGATGGCAACAGCTATACACGGGTTGGCTGCAATGGTGTCCATGGAACGCTGGATCTAAGCGGGGCGCTGATGCAGTCCTGTAATTCAGCATTAATGCAGATCGTTGAAAAGCTTGGGAAAAATTCATTTATCCAATGTCAGGAAAACTTTAACTTCGGACAGCTCACAAATATCGACCTGCCGGGGGAGGCCAGCGCCCAGACACTTCTTTATTATGAAGATACCATGGGTCCAGTGGAGATGGCGACCAATGCCTTTGGCCAGGGCTACAGCGCCACGGCCATTCAGGTAGCCGCCGCATTTTCATCGATTGTCAATGGCGGAAATTATTATGAACCCCATATTGTTAAGCAGATTACAACGGAATCCGGGAGCACAGTAGAAACAATGGAGGCAGAGCTGGTAAGGACAACTGTTTCCAAGGAAACAAGCGACTGGATTAAAGATACTTTGTTAAAAACTGTAGGGAAAAAAGAGGCAGACGGTACACTGACCCAGGGAACCGGAAGCTACGCCTATATCGATGGCTATACTATTGGCGGAAAGACCGGAACCTCAGAGAAAAAGCCGATTGAGGACGGAAAGTGTATTGCTTCCTTTATAAGCTGCGCGCCAATTGAAGATCCCCAGGTTGTTATTTATGTTGTTATTGACGAGCCACAGACGCTAGATCAGGGAGCCAGTTATCTGGCATGTATTATGGCAAAAAAAATCTATGAGGAGGTTTTACCCTATCTTCAGATTTTCCCAAATACAGGGAATGAGGCAGATACTCAGGAACCTGAAAGCGAAAGCAATGAGAGCGAAACGGATGAAAGCAGTACAAGAGGGAGCGAAACTAATGAAAGCGGCGCAGGCGAAAGTGAAACCAATGAAAGTGAAACAGGCGAGAGCGGTGCAGACGAGAGCGGCACAAGTGAAAACGGAACAGATGGGAACCAGAATACCGGGGAAAGCAGCTTAGCGAAGACAGGCTTTGAGTGGCGGCATTTGACGGATGAAGAGAAAGCGGCTGTTGTGGCAGAATATCTTGGCGGCAGAAATAGAGTAGAGCCGCGCAGCGATACACGGCCCGGCGCACAGACAATTGAGAAGGAGCGGGAGCGAAAAGCCCAGGAGGAAGCCGAGGCTGCAAAAGAAGAATCTGCACAGACGGATGAGAGTGGAGAAACACAATCTGGTGAAAGCGGCGAATAAGACATATACAGGCAATTCCTGTCATACAATAGATTGTAAATCAGGTAGATGGGCGGGATTGCCTTGCTGGTGCGTTTTTACCATCGGAAAAAAATCCGGTTATTTATGTGGATATTCATTGTTATATCCATCGCTTTATTTGCCTGGCTTTGCTTTCTTATGATACCTCAGTCTGGTTACTATGAGGGCAGAGCCAATAATCTTCACGAACGGGAGCGCACAATTAAAGCGGCCCGGGGAAGAATTTATGACCGCAACGGTGTTGTGTTGGCTGATAATCAGTCTGTCTGCACGATTACGGTCATTCATAATCAGATTACTGATCCGGAAAGGGTTATTCAGGTGTTGTCTGAGGAGCTAAAGCTTGATGAAGCGGCTGTGCGAAAGCGCGTTGAAAAGGTTAGTTCCATTGAAAAGATTAAATCCAATGTGCCGAAGGCTGTAGGTGATGTGATCCGCAGCTACAAGCTTGACGGTGTGAATGTGGATGAGGACTATGCAAGGTACTATCCTTATAATGAGCTGGCATCCAAGGTGCTGGGATTTACCGGCGGCGACAATCAGGGCATTATTGGCCTTGAGGTGAAATACGATGACTATCTTGCGGGAACAGAGGGCGCCATCCTTACAACAACTGATGTGAGGGGCCTTCGTGTAGAAAATAGTGCTGAAAAACGTATTGAGCCGGTGAATGGGCTGGATTTGTATACAAGCATTGACTATAATATTCAGGCCTACTGCCAGCAGATTGCCGATAAAATGCTGGAGCAAAAAGAAGCGAAGGGGGTGTCGATTGTGCTTATGAATCCACAAAACGGGGAAATATACGCCATGGTCAATGCCCCGGAATTTAATCTCAATGAGCCGTATGTTTTGACAACATCTGCCGGGGCGGATGTGTCCGGTGCCGGCTTAAGCGATAATGACAAGCTTAATCAAATGTGGAGAAATACAAGCATTAATGATACCTATGAGCCAGGGTCGACCTTTAAAATCATTACATCTACGGCGGCTCTCGAGGAAAATGTCGTCAGCTTAAGCGATACCTTTTCCTGTCCGGGCTTTAGAATTGTGGAGGACCGGAGAATAAGGTGCCATAAAACGTCGGGTCATGGCCATGAAACCTTTCTTGAAGGATTTATGAATTCCTGCAACCCGGTGTTTATTGATGTAGGCGCGCGGGTTGGCGTTGATTCTATGTATAAATATTTTGACAAGCTTGGGCTTTTTGACAAGACTGGCGTTGATTTGCCCGGGGAGTCCGGCTCGATTATGCACAAGGCCGCTAATGTAGGCGCTGTGGAGCTGGCGACAATTTCCTTCGGGCAATCCTTTCAGATTACGCCCCTGCAGCTTTTGCGGGCGGTAAGCGCTGTTGTTAATGGAGGAACACTTGTGACGCCCCACTTTGGTGTGAAGGTGTCCGATGAAACGGCTTCAAATGTGGAAGTTTTCCAGTATGAAACGTCGGACAGCGGCCTTTCGCAGGAAACCTGTGAAACAATGAAAATGATGCTTGAGAAGGTTGTGGCTGAAGGCACCGGAAATAAGGCTTATATTGAAGGCTATAGTATCGGGGGAAAGACGGCAACGTCGCAGAAATTACCCAGAGGCTCAGGTAAATATATTGCCTCGTTTCTCGGATTCTCCCCGGCCGATGACCCGCAGATTATCGGGATTATTCTCATTGATGAGCCTGTAGGAACCTACTACGGCGGCACCATTGCGGCTCCGGTAATGAAGGAGATTTATGAGAATGTCCTGCCATACTTATTATGAAAGTTATCAAGCGGGCAGGTACAGAACAAGCCTGAGCTTTCATGCGTGGCGGAGCCGCGTAACAGAGCAGCTATGCTGTCCTGGTACATGCAAAAATCCATTAAAAATCGCCTGCGGCGAT
>JAGZDD010000174.1 GCA_018369015.1 Clostridiales bacterium
GATGAAAACCATGTATCAAGTGTATCTTCATCCTGATGCATATGGGTGCTGCCGCATTTCGGGCATTTTTCCGGGGCGTCCGCTTTTCTTGCGACAACAAGCTCGCCGCAGTCATCACAATAGTAAGCTGGGATTCTATGGCCCCACCAAAGCTGTCTGGAAATGCACCAGTCCCGGATATTTTCCAGCCAGTTCAAATACGTTTTATCAAAACGCTCGGGAACAAACTTTAAATCCCCCTTTTTCAGAGCTTCAATGGCCGGCTTTGCCAGCTCCTCCATTTTTACGAACCACTGAAGCTTCATCATCGGTTCGACGGTCGTCTTGCAGCGGTCATGGGTGCCTACATTGTGGGAATGGTCTTCAATTTTTACAAGAAGGCCAAGGCGTTTTAATTCCTCCACAATCTGTTTACGCGCTTCATAGCGGTCAAGGCCCGCATATTCCCCGCCGTTCTCATTGATCGTGCCGTTATCATTCATCACATTAATTTGGGGCAAGTTGTGACGTTTTCCCACTTCAAAGTCATTGGGGTCATGTGCCGGGGTTATTTTTACCACTCCAGTGCCAAATTCCATATCTACATACTCATCGGCTACCACTGGGATCTCTTTATTGACAATCGGCAAAATAACCATTTTACCGATAAGGTGCTGATAACGCTTGTCATCGGGATGGACAGCTACCGCGGTATCGCCCAGCATGGTTTCCGGGCGGGTCGTGGCGATTTCCACCATCTCATCAGAGCCTACAACAGGATAATTAATATGCCAGAAATGACCGGCCTGGTCCTCATACTCAACCTCTGCGTCGGAAATGGTTGTCTGGCAAACCGGACACCAGTTGACAATCCGGTAATCCTTATAAATATAGCCTTTTTCATAAAGCTTTACGAAAACCTCTTCTACAGCTTTGTTGCAGCCTTCGTCCATCGTAAAGCGCTCGCGATCCCAGTCACAGGAGGAACCAAGCTTTTTAAGCTGGCTAATAATCCGGCCGCCATATTCCTCCTTCCACTGCCAGGCCCGTTCCAGGAATTTTTCACGCCCCAGGTCTGCCTTATCAACGCCCTCCTCCTTGAGAGCCTCGATAATCTTGACCTCTGTCGCAATACTTGCGTGGTCAGTTCCCGGCTGCCACAGTGCATTGTAGCCCTGCATACGCTTGTACCGGATAAGGATATCCTGAAGAGTATTATCCAGAGCATGGCCCATATGGAGCTTACCTGTAATATTTGGGGGCGGAATCACGATCGTAAACGGTTTCTTACTGCGATCCACCTCTGCATGAAAATATTTTTTATTCAGCCATTTTTCGTAAAGCTTTCCCTCAATCGCTGAAGGATTGTAAGTCTTCTCAAGATTCATAAACTTCTTCCTTTCCTCTTTTTTGCCGTGCTCTTCACGGCATCATGGGATGCCGCCTGCGGCGTTCCTCTTTTTTGCCGTGCTCTTCACGGCATTATGGGATGCCGCCTGCGGCGTTCCTCTTTTTTGCCGTACCTTTCACGGTATCCTAGAATTGCCGCTTCGCGTCAAACCACTTAAGCTTGTTTATAGTGCTTCATAAAAATCTGGCGGCAAGCAGCAGTGCCAGGGCAGCTGCCGCTAATGCTGCAGCAATGCTTTTAAAAATGCCAGACGTATGTTTTAAAAGGCGGTAAACATCTTCATCAATCTGTTCATGGGCATCATCCCACATAGCATCCCAGCTTTCTTTGAAATCTTTTTCTTCAGAATTTGTTTCCTTAGCTTCCTCAAAAAGTTTCTCTGCCAGACGCTGTGATGCATCCGCCTGCCGTTTTGCAAGTATACGCCCCAAAAGGAATATAGCTGTAGCGGCAACAATTAAAAGAACAGCTAAAATATCCAGAACATTACCACCTCTTTTATAATAATTTCATGGTCTGCTCCCAGCCGGTAGTTTTTTGCATTTACTTGCCAAGCTTTCATAGTAAACTTTCATGCCGCGCAGCGCACGGCTTCACCAAGCATGAAAGCCAGAATTGCTCCATGCCTGCGGCACTCCCGCATTCCTTCATAATAAGCACAAAGAGTTCCGCATGCGGAACTCTTGCGCCGAGCGCGGTCGCTTTAGCGACAAACTTCTGCGCTGCGCGAGTGCGCATACCGCGGAGCGTTTCTATTTCACAGGAAACCAAGTTTCCTATGAAATAAAAAGGCTTCCGCCCTCTAAAAGGGCGAAAGCTCGCGGTACCACCTTTATTCATGGAAGAATGTTTAAAACAGCCTCCCATATCTCATGCCATCTTTAACGGAATGACCCGTTACTGCCTACCTTAAACATTTCAGCAATACTGTTCAGAAGCTACCTTCGGAATCCACTTCTTCGGAGGGCCTTTCAGCCGGTGAGTCCTCCTCTCTGGCAAGGTTAAATTCCTACTCCTCTCCATCACTACATTTTCATGTAAAATTATATCCATCAGGATAGATTTATCTTATCTGCAATTAACATTTTTGTCAAGTTTTTTTCACAGCAAAGCTCTTAATGATTACTATTCACAGCCCTACCCACATGCACAATCGCCGCCGCTTCGTGTTCCCGTGGGCAGCAATGACAGCTCATTTGCAAAGAGGTATACAAAGCGTCACTTTAAAGCCGCCGTGGCTTCCACCTTCCATAGTAACCTTTCCTCCGTGAACCTGGGCAATCTGCCGTACAATAAGAAGCCCAAGCCCATGGCGCGGCTCTTTTATATTCCCGTCGCACATCATATAATGAGGTGTTGATTTTAGCCTTGTAAGTACCTGTGGGCTGACACCGCAGCCATCGTCTTCCACACATATCTTACAAAGGCCTTTATCTTGCTTCACTGACACAAAAATCTGACAGCCATCCTCATTATGAGTCATACAGTTTTGTATCAAATTGCACACAGCCCTCGACAAAAGTGCTTTATCCCCTAAAATACAGCCCCTGGCCATATTCTCTCCTTCGTCAAAGTAAATCGGGTATTTTTCTTCAATATCCATATTTAAAAAGTCAATAACAATCTGCCGTACAAGAGTCACGGGATTTTGAGGCTCCAGCTTTACTGGCTGCATATTATATTCCAGCTTTGATGCTAAATTCAGGTCATTAATCAAATTTTTCATTCTCTCACTCTGGCGGCGTATGACCGTTGCTTTCTTTTTTTCCTCCAAATCAAGGCCCGGGTCTTCCTCTAATTGCCCTGCATATCCCATAACTACAGACAGCGGGGTCCTTATATCATGGGAAACGCCACAAATCCAGTTTGCCCGTGCCATTTCCTTTTTCTTCAGGGCCTTATCCTTCTCCTGCAGCAGGCAGGAGGTTTGGTTTACCCGGTCTGCCAGCTCTGATAAAAGTCCTCGCTGCTTTATATACACAGGCTCCGATGTCGGAAGCTTCTCAATCCCCTCCACAACCGGACGTATTGATTTTAAAAGCCTTGTATTCACTAACATATAAATAATAAATATAAGTACAATATTTCCTAAAAACGCACCGGCCATAATATTTAATGAATTGGCGATTAGGTCATAATCCCAGCTCGGGTACATATGTTTCCAGTAGGATTTTACAGGATAACCAACGACAACAAGATCGGCCCCTTTTGATGCCGTAAAAGCCGGGAAATCCTGAATATATCCCCGCGTAATCTCCGATATATCCCCCGCTGTATACTGTACTGGAATATTTGGGGGAAACAGCTCTGTATGCCATACGACGCTTAAGCTGTCATTGTCAATAAGCATTGCCCATGCGCCTTCCTTTGCCAGCGCTGCGTTTGTTTCCCCCTCCAGCATATAGGCGCCATTCTCCATGGTGAGGTTTTCTGCCACCTCGCCGGCCATGTTCCATGGGCCTCCATTGGAAGCTGTTTTGGACATGAGACAAGCAAAAACTATACCGTTCACAAGCAGAATCACTAGCGTACTCAACAGCATAATTCCTGCAAACCGCCGGATAAGTTTTGGCACGCTTTTCATTTTACCAGCCCTCCACAAGTAATTTATAGCCAAGACCCTTTACTGTCAGCAGCGATACAGGCCGGGATGGTGTTTGCTCGATTTTTTCCCGAATACGCCGGATATGGGCCATCAAAGAATTTTCATAACCAAAAGGATTTTCTCCCCACGCAGCTTCACATAGAGCGTCAATGCTCACAATCTTTCCCGCATTTTGATATAGGCACAGTAAAAGATTGTATTCTTTTGAGGTCAGCGGCAAATATGTATTGCCTTTAATAACCTGCGCCCGTTCAAAATCAATTTCACAGCCGGCTAATTTCACTCTGGGATTTTCTTCTTTATAACTTCTTCTCAAAATCGCCCCTACACGCAAGGTAAGCTCCTTTGGCAAAAATGGCTTTACAATGTAATCGTCTGCCCCCAATCCAAGTCCTCTAAACCGGTCTTCATCTTCTCCCCTGGCGGATAAAAATAAAATGGGATAGTCCGCCATTGCCCGAAGCTGCTCCATCAGCACAAAACCATTGCCATCCGGAAGCATTATATCTAAAATAGCAAGCTGCGGCCTTATCTTCCCGGCCGTCATAATTGCCTCCTTTACTGTCGAAGCCGTCGTTATGTCTGTATAACCTTCTTTTTCTAATATAGATACAACCATGCTCAAAAGCTCCGGTTCATCATCTACAAGGAGTATCCGTTTGCTTTTTAAATAATCCATACTCATATCCCTCCATATATAACTTACATTATATAATATAACCTTAATGCGGCCACGTTATGGCTTACACCCTCGGTGCGTACTTTCGCGCATTGAAGGGCCCGCTCATACTCGCCGCGCGAAAGACGCAGTATAATGTCCACTTTGTGGACATTATACCATGGACGCAGGCGGCCATGGTATGGCTCCGCCGTAATGCGTACTTTCGCGCAGAGGAATGGCTCGCTTTCGCTCGCCGCGCGAAAGACGCAGTATAATGTCCACTTCGTGGACATTATACCATGGCCGCAGGCGGCCATGCTATGGCTCCGCCGTGATGCGTACTTTCGCGCAGAGGAATGGCTCGCTTACGCTCGCCGCGCGAAAGACGCGGTATAATGTCCACTTTGTGGACATTATACCACATCTCCTGCCAATTTGAAGCAGGAGGCGAAAAATGTAAGGCAGATGTAAGGTTACGGAAATGGTGATATAAAGTAAGTTGTTTATGATAAAGCAGAAGCCAAGGTTTGCCCTCCCAAGCCGCATGGCTGAATAGCTACGGAAAACCTGGCAGCTGCAAAAAACACAGAAATGAAAGGAGACTTTTAAATGTATGTTATTGAAACAAATAACCTGACCAAATCCTATCCTGGCTTTACGGCCGTTTCCGGCCTGAATCTTCATGTTGAAAAAAATACGGTTTATGGTTTTCTTGGCCCCAACGGCGCCGGGAAATCAACGACAATGAAAATGCTCCTGGGGCTTACGAAGCCCACCAGCGGCTCTTTTTCCATCAATGGCCTGACTTATCCAAAGCACCGCAAGGAAATTTTAAGCCACACCGGGTCTTTTATTGAGTCTCCGGCTTTTTATGGGAATCTCACAGGTCTTGAAAACCTTGAAATTATTGCCAAAATTCTTGGGCTTAGCCCAAAGGAGGCCAATAATGCCCTGGATTTGGTTGGACTAACACCGTTTGCCAGCAGGCAGGCAAAAAAATATTCCTTAGGAATGAAGCAGCGTTTAGGGCTTGCCGGCGCACTCCTTGGCCATCCTCCGCTTCTGGTTTTAGATGAGCCGACCAACGGGCTTGATCCGGCCGGAATCCATGAAATCCGTTCGCTGATACGTTCTCTCCCCGAACGCTTTAACTGTACGGTTCTCGTTTCCTCCCACCTTTTATCCGAAATTGAACGGATGGCCGACCATATAGGTATTCTCAATCACGGCCGCCTTCTTTTTGAAGGCTCTATACAACAGCTCAAAGAAAAGGCCGCCCAAAACGGTTACGGCACGGCCCATCTTGAGGACACCTTTCTTGCTATGATTGATGAGGATAACCAAAAAAGGCAGGGGATATTATGATAGCAGCACTGGAATTGAAAAAACTAAAACGGACAGGAAGCCTTTTTTTGACACTGGCTGCTGCGGCTGTTTCGGCAATGTTCCCAATATTAAACACTGCCGTGCGGAGTGAACAGTTTGTCCGTCAGCAGGATGCGCCTTTAAATATTCTCTTAGACGCCAACTGGGAGCTTATGTCAATGATAAATATGCTTTTTCTTTTATGCTTGTCCTGCCTGATTTATCATACTGAATATGCCGGCAATGCCAACACCAAAATGGATACTCTGCCATTTTCCCCGTCATTGTCTTTCCTTGCCAAGCTTATGGTTCTTATCCTGGCCGCGATCGCCGTGCTAATGATCGAATATGCCGCGCTGGCTTTTTGTATTATCCAGTGGTTTCCTTCTGCCATTCCCGGCCCGGCGCTGGCAGCTCTCCTTGCAAAAAATCTGGCCTGGTCTGCATGGCAGCTTCTTCCGGTATGTACACTTATGCTCACAATTGCCTATGCCTTTAAAAATATGTGGATTCCTTTAGGTATCGGCGTTATATGCATTTTTACGGCAACAATGCTCACATCCTTTGGCGCATTTCCCATACTTGCACTTTTTCCCTTTGCTTTACCCTTAAAAACCTTTTTGGCAGCCGGATTGCAAAGCCTTGCCCCAGCCGGAATAGAAACGTTCATCTTTTTTATTATAGAAATGCTTTTAATTCATATAAGGAGGCGCTGACCTATGTTCAAATTAATTTCTGTAGAAATAAAAAAAATCCGCCGTTCACGGATTTTATGGCTTCTTCTGATCCCTCTTGTCATTCTGTGGCTTCCTTCGGTACTCAATGCTCAAAATAATTTAAGCCAGGCTCCGGGCCTCGGAATTTCTCCCCAAAACAGCTTTTTCATCCAGGGGAGCCTAGGCTTTACATCCTTTATCTATCCCGCCAGCATGGTTGTATGTACAGTCCTGCTTGTACAAAATGAACGCTCTTACCATGGAATGTTAAAAATGCTGGCGCTTCCTATATCCAAAGCCGCCCTGTGTACCGCCAAATTCATCGTTTTGGCCGCTCTTATAAGCCTCCAAATGCTTATGAATCTCACGGTCTACTATATAAGCGCGGCTATCGCTGCCCATATCACCGGTGCCCAGCTTTTACTTCCGCCTCTTATAGCGATAAAGGAAATGCTGCTTGTATTCCTTTTTTCACTGCCTATGCTGTCCTTTTTCTGGCTCCTGGCGGTCTGCATATCCTCCCCGGTATTCGCCATGGGCGCGGGGCTTGCCTCCATTGTTCCTGCAATTCTCATTGCCAATACAAAGCTCTGGTTTTTATACCCCATGAGCTATCCCTTTTATGTCATTGCCTCAGAATACGGGAAAATGTCCACAGTATTTACGTTTTACGATATGAAGCTTTTCCCTTTGCTCCCCATGGCGGTTCTTTTGCTGGCCGTCTGCCTTGGCATAAGCCGGGCGGCCTTTGGACGTCTGGAAGCATAACCATAAATATAATACAGTAGAAAGGAATGGTAAACATGCCAAAAACGAATTTTTCCCACAAAAGTTCCGCAAAAAATACTGCCGCCACCGCAGCTATTGTCCTGCTGCTTTTTTTGCCATGGACAATTTTAATTCTGCGCACCTTTCCCTGGGCGCTCAAATCCCCAGCCGCTGAAATTACTATCAGCGCTTATGCCGCTGCTATGATTCTTATGGCTGCTGCCGCTATAGTTGTCTATGTCAAAGGGCATGTCAGAAATAATCTAATGAAGGCGGCCCTGGTCATTCACTGTATCTACGGCGGCTTTGGTATGATTTCCCTGTTTTTTATTATCGGAGGGCTGATCTTATGAAAATTATTGTTCAAAAAATCATTCTTAGCCTCATGCACCGCCGATTTTCCCCGAAAGCCATTATCTCCCGCTGTGGGGCCCTTCTATGCCTTCTTGCCCTTTTAGGCCTATGCTCATGCCAAAGCATGGAGGGCTGCGGCCAGTTAAAGGAGCATCTGATCCACGGATTTAATGACTGGATAACCCAGCTTTCCCATCAGGCTCTCACAGCCTCCAAAAGCCTTACAGGGGAACGCCTTCTAGGCGAGGATGATTATGTCGGCAGCTATACGGCCGATTATAGCCATTTTAACGGCCGTGAAATATTATTCGGAGGCACCGCCCTCACAAGAGAGGGCGGCAATAAGCTTTCCGCCAGCTACGAATTATCTGTAAGCTCCGGCACAGTCCGGCTTTACTGGCTCGAACAGGATGAGGAACATC
>JAGZDD010000175.1 GCA_018369015.1 Clostridiales bacterium
TCCGGTCGGTGCTTAACAAGCGCCGCTGGCGCTTAGCACCCCGCAATCCTGCCCCAAGGTATGTCTACGTTCCACTCCGGTCGGCGCTAAACGCGTGTCGCAGGCACGCAGCGCCGGACTTTCCGCTGCTTGCAGCAGGTCTGCGCTCCGCTTCGGTCGTTGCTGGACAAGCGCCACCGGCGCTTAGCAACCGTCCTCATACCTTGGGGTTATCAAATGTGCATACGCAGGGTCAAATAAATTTGCCCCTGCGCCTGCCCACTTGATAACTTTCATAGTAAAATAAACAAAGTGCAGGGAGTCACACAACCTGCACTTTTACGTCACATCGAATCCTTAAATTCATTTTATCATCAAATCATCTGTTTGTTTGTACCACTCAGTCTGTTTTTTATACCATTCAGTCCATTAAATGAGGTGCCTTTGTTCCTGGCTGCTGCAAATATTCAGCACAATCCGCGTCACAAACCGCGAATCTTCCCGCTTAAACTCCGCATTTCCGTCATATTTCTCGGCAATCTTACAAATACTGCCTGTGCCATAGCCGTGTCTTTTTCTCATAGGCGGCAGCGTTCCCCAGCGCTTTTCATCAAGCGCAGCCGTTCCTCTGTCGCAGCTATTTTCTATATAAATAAGCAGCGAGCCTTTCATCTTCATCATTTTAATACATATAAAGCGCTCTTGCTCAGGAAGGCGGCAGCAGGCGTTAATGGCATTTTCAAAGCAATTTCCAAGAAGCACTGTCATATCCATAAAATCAAAGCCCAGATCCTCCCGCAGATTGACCGCTGTTTCAGTTTTTATGTTTTCCCTTTTGCACCGTTCCATATAGTATTTTAAAATCGTATTAATCAAAGGATAATCACAAATCTGGTCATTTTCAAAGCCCTCATAGGCATTGACATAACGCTTTAAATACCGGCCAAGCTCCTCGGATTTTCCCTCAGTATTCAAGGCTGCTATAACTCCAAAGTGGTGCCGCATATCATGGCGGAACCGGGCCATTTCCTCAATATTCATTTTAATAGAAGCATATTCCAGGTCAAACATACGGATCTTCTCTTCCATTTGTATTTGCTTTTTTACGGTATGAATCTCTCCCAAAAAAGAGCAGAGCGCCAAAACATTTCCTATGATATAACATAAAATCGTAATCAGCGCTGCTATACCATCGAAAGAAGGCATGAAAAACATAAATATACAATATAAGAACAGCTCCGCCCCCATAAACATGCAGCTTCTCTGGAGCTGCCGGCTGTCCATGAGCTTAATAAGCTCCCGAAGCTTAACAGACATAATATTCCACATCAGTGGAAATGTCACGGCCGTTGCCCCTAAAAGTGTGCATAAATTATAACTTGTATATGGTGTTCTGTCCAAAAGCTCTGGGAACAAAAGCTGATGGATCACCAGGGAGCTTAATGTATACACAATGGCCTCATAGTAAATATCCACAAGCAGGATAAACAGTTTTTTGATCCCTTTCAGCTTTATATTCCACAATCCAAAAACTGCCCATATTCCAAGACCCAAAGTTGTCATTATATTAGCTTTTTCCTGAATATCGTTCCGGCTTAGCGGCAGCGGCTGAAGTATTTGGATATACATTGTAAAAATCAACGCATAAGCTGCCAGGAACACCCCTACAATGATATACAGCCTCCGGCCGCTGATTTTAAGTTCATATTTTTCAAAGGGAAGAAAAAGAAAGAGCGCGACCGGGGCAGACTGAATGAGCGCACCGGCAAACTGTATAGCATAATCGGCCAGGCTCATCGTCTATACCCCCCCCGCATTAAAATTTTTCATTTTTTCAAACAAATATTCATTATAAATTGCCTTGATCTGAGCTTTTTCCTTTCGGCTGACAAGAGCGCTTGTCCCATCTGAAAAATAACAAATCCCCTGGCTGATGTGGTCAATATAATCCATATTTACGGTCAGACCCCGGGCTATTTGCAGAAACACCGAGGGATCAAGCTTTCCTGTCACCTCTGTAAAGGATTTTCGGATAAATTTAGCCTCCCTTTCTCCGCAGATGTATATAGACACACCTTTTCTATAGCTTTCTATACGCAATATATCTCTGGCAGGCAGCGCCAATTTCCCATGAGGCGTATCCAGCTCAAGCACCGGTTCTCCAATATCTGCGCTCTCCATATATCTTGTAAAAAGCACATCTATGCTCTTTTCGTCCACTGGCTTCATAAGATAGTGCAGCGCGTCCAGCTCAAATGCTTCTACAGCATAGTTCCGGGTACTTGTCACAAAGCCAATCATAGCGTCCGGAAGCAGGCGCCTGACACCCCGGGCAGTTTCAATGCCATCGATACCATCCATTAGAATATCCAAAATCAAAAGATCGTACTGAGCGCCGTTTTCTACAGCTTCAAGGAGGCTGCGGCCCGAGGAAAAATAGGCAGCCTTATAGTTCACATGTAATTTTTCTGCCGCTCCCGGAATAAGCTGCTTCATCTGTTTCAGGTCAAAATCGTCATCTTCGCACACCGCTATATTTATCCTATTACACATTCGGCATAAGCTCCATAAAATGTTCAAGGCTGTCCCTTCCGTCGGCCAGCATTAAAAGGCTGTCCGTATATCGCTCAGAAATCTGGAGTGCATGGCCCACATTCATATTCGCAGCCTCCAAAATCTGCTCTTTTCCCCAATGGGCAAAAACAGGGGTTACAAATTTATATGCCAAAAGCCCGGTCTGGCGGTCTAAGACAAAGGAACCACATTCCAGGTAAAAGTTCAGGACTTCCAAAGCCCTGGCTACCGTGTCTGCATGAGCCACGGGCAGCGAATCTGTCAGGGAGATCAGAGTAGAAAAATAAAGCAGGGGCTTTTCTCCAGTACGCAGAGGCAGGAAATAAAATTCTCCCAGGACCTCATCCATATTTGTTCCAAAATTTCTGTGAAGCGTTGTCAGTATATCCACAGGAATACCGTTTTCCCCTGCATTTCTTAAAACCACTGGTACATTATTTTCTTCAAAATCGGCCTTTAATGCCATTAACACATCGCGTTGAATACGTTTTAGCTCTTCCATCTTTTCCTCTCTTTCCTATGTTTACTCTGAAAGCCCGGCAAGCGGACGCACAGACGGACAAGCTTGCTTGACCGGATGCGCGGACATTTGCCGTGTACCTCACGGCGTCAGTTTTCCCCCACGGCCCGGAGAGCTTTTAAGGATCCGTTCCGGCAATCTGTCGGCGCTCTCCGGGAAGCAGCCGCCATATTCCACAACTATGTTGTATCAAATATTCATTTTCTTTGCAAGCGTGTCCACATCCGGCTTTGGCGCTTCTCCCGCTTTTGACGGATAAATCGGCTTAAGCCCGAAGCTTTTAATCATTTCTGCATAAGGGTTATCCTTCGGCGGATTTTTCGGGTCCGCCAAAATGGGATTTCCGTCTTTATAAAATGCCCTTTCAATTAAAAACTTCGCATAGGTCCGGGTAATATGTACGTAAAATGTCTCCTCACTGGAAAAACCGAGGCAGGCAATAACCTCCGACCGGATCTGTTCTCTGAGATCTTCAGGTACTCCAGCAGCCCCTCTCTGCTGTTCCAGCTTCGGACGCACAAGCGCTTCAATTTCATCCATCTTTATATACTTATCAATCGTTGTCTTCCGGTTGCTTCTGCGCTCAAAAAATTCCTTGACAGAAATCGCCAGATTAATACCCGTAGCGATTCCAGACAGAATCGTTCCCACGGCTGACGTCACGCCTCCTACGGCCAATACACCGCCCATAATCTGAAGTATCCCGGAAACCATTTTCATCGTACCGCTTTCGGTTCTCGAATCTGAAATTCTTCCCTGAAGCTCCGTAATCTCATCAGCCGCTGACTTTTCTTCCCCTTGGAGCTCTCCCATGGCCTTTCTTGCCTTCAAGGCCGTCGCGCGCTGGTTTTCGGACCGGCCGGCCTGAGCCATCCCACCGACAACATCAATAGTTCCTGAAACTATGGCGGCTGCGCCGCTGGCCTTTTGAGCAGTCATCAGCGCCGTATGCTCTGCCGTTCCCACCGTGACCTCTGAAATACCTTTTACAATATCCTTATTAATAATCTTGTATGCCCCGATTGTGGCCTTTCCGGCAATGTCGGAAAAATTCTTAATTATCGAAATTGCCTTTCCTGCGGTTTCCGCTGCTGTTTCCCCCTTTGCGGAATCACATATATTAATAATACCGGCAATCGTTCCCCCCAAAACAGCCAGTCCTGCCAGGGAGGAAAAAATACCTGCGCTGAAATTAAGATTTGACAAATGCAAATCGGAAAGCTTCAGGCCAATAAATTCCGCCGGTTTTTTTAAAGAGCCTAGAGCGCTCCCCACACCAACGCCGCTTCCTCCGGCCCCCAAATAAGTCTGAGCTTTATTCCCCCCGCTCTCAGCAAAGCCTTCTTCCGCTCTTTGCCGTTCGATTTTCTCATCAATCCCTGTCAGTACTCCGTAAATTTTTAAAATTTCCGCCTGAGACTGGTCCAGGGCTTTTTGATCGACCTTTTTCCCCTCCTCTTTATCCTGAAGCATTTTTTTATGCGACTGGATCAGGCTAAGCAATGTCAACATTCCTGCTCTGCGCATCCGGCCCAGCTCTCCAATGTTTCCTTCCTCTCCGATATTCTGGTAATTTTCAAAAAGCTGAAGGGCTTCCATTCCATGAACCTCGTCGTTTAACCGATCCACAGAATCCGGGGAACCCATAGAGCCAAAAAACGCCAATTCTTCCGCCCCCGCCCGGGCAATCTGCAGAGCTTCCTCTAGCTTGTGCCAGTAAACATGGCTCCCATCAACGCGCTTCCAAAATTTCCATTTTGTCGCAATCATCTGATTTTTAAATGGCTCCAGCTTAGGAACATAATCAGTCTGCGACATAATCATATCTTCCATTGAAGCGTCATGGCGCTTTTTATTTTCAATCAAATAATACATATACAGCTTCATCCGCGCCGGAAGGTTCAAAATCACCCGCACAAACCGCTCCTGGGAGGGCGCCAGTTCGATCAGTCCAATATCGCTGCTGTTTCGGTACATCCACATGGCAATCTCACGCAGGCCCTTTTGCTGGGCCGGGCTCACATTTTCCTTAGCAGTTTCTCCGCCGCTGTTCTCCTCCTGTGTCATTCCTTCCTTTGTGAAGGCAATGCTCTGAATATCCGAAAGCACACTCCCCTCCACAGGCGATGCTTTCCCTGCATCCTTATGCTGCTGGAAATAATCATAAAATCTTAATAATGTATCCAGGGCAACTCTGTCCTCTTTCGGATACTTTGGATAATCCCGGTTCGGATAGATCGCGAGAAGTTCTTTAATCTCCGGTTCATAGCTTTCTACAAGCGCCCGCTGCTGGGCTCTTTTCCCTTCCTTGGATGTCAGGGCATCATCGTAATGGAACTTCCGGTTCATATTTAGTAATGCTTCCCCACCCTTAAGAGCCTTTTCCAAAATTTTCTTCCGGTTATCCTGAAGGTACGCTACGTTATAGACTTCATACCGGTCTTTCTCGGAGTCCGGCAGCAATCCAACCATATATTGATTATAGGCGTCAAGAATCAGGGTGATCAGATCCTTCTTCGGATAATCGTAGCCGGGATAATAATGCAATAACATCGGAACATCCGGTACAACCTGCATAATTTTTTCCTTTTGTTCATTTTCAATCTGACGTTTATCGTCGTCATTTTTACTTTTCGCCGCTTTTTCCCCAAGCCGCCGATAAGCTTTTCCGGCATCAGCTATACGGCTCACAACGGCGTCTCTCTCTTTTTTCTGCTGACTGTTCAATTCCTGTAAAGGCATTAAGTACATCCCCTTTCTGCTGCCCGCAAAAAACTGTATGCTCATAAGTCCAGCCGTGCTGAATCGTTATGTATATTTCCAATCATTTCATCAAACATATATCCTAAGCTGCCCATTTTTTCCCGGGTCAGCACCAGGTTATTTTTCGCCATTTCCCTGCGTATTGCTTTCAAAATATCAATCAGCCGGATTTCCCTGTGCTGCGCGGCGGCCAGATAAGCGGCGGCCAGCACCACATTTTTAATAACTGCTCCTGTAAATTCAAAAATATGTGCCAATTCCCGCAGATCCACTTCTTGATTTACCGGAGCTTCTGCCGGAAACACAGACTGCCATATCTCATAGCGTATCTGTTCGTCAGGCTCCTTAAACAAAAGATAATATTTAAACCTCCGGATAAATGCGCCGTCAATCGAAGTGAAATTATTTGTCGCAAGAATCGTTATCCCGCTGTATTCCTCAATACATTGCAAAAGCAGGGAAGATTCAATATTTGCAAAACGCTCATTGGCGCCAGACGCTTCCAGCCGTTTGTTAAAAATCGAATCCGCTTCGTCAAAAAACAGAACGCTGTTGCTCTTTTTTGCCTGTTCAAAAATATGTTTTATATTTTTCTCAGTTTCACCGACATACTTATCAATCACCTTGGACAGGTCGATTTTATATAGCTCCATATGAAGCTCTTTGGCAATAACCTGGGCTGCCATAGTTTTTCCTGTTCCCGGAGGGCCGGAGAAAAGTACGGTAATCCCGCCGCCATAGGGAACAATTTTTCCGAAATTCCATTGCCGGAGCACCGTGTGTCTTGTCCTAACGCAATAGCACACATCCCTCAAAATCTCCTTATCCTCTGGCGCCAGCTTTAAATCATTCCATCCAAAGGCAGGTTTTACTCTCTGGGCTTTTTCTTCAAGTCCATGATCAAGCTGCACATAACAGGACTGATACAAAAGCTCCTCCGTCAGCTCCCCTTGCCCCATAAGCTCCGCTTGCCGTATAGCCTCCTCCATCTGTCCGGGAGTCATATTAAATGTATTGGCTAAAGCCTCGGGTGTAAAATCCGGAGGTGTTCTCCTCCCCTTAAGAAAATGCTTCCATAAATGCAATCGCTCCATTTCATCAAAGCAGCCGATTTCCACCGCCAGGGCACACCGGATATTGTTTCTGTAATGCTCTGTTTCATAAATCATAAAAATCTGCGGAACTCTCAGCCTAAGCCGGGTGTCCAGCCAGAAGGCCAGCGCCTCTCCAAGCTTTGTATCCAGCTTTTCAAGCCCGGTGACTGCCAGAAGCTTTCCAAACAGGACACATTCCCTGGCAGCAAAAAGCAGATTTGCTTTTACCAGGTCAAAATCTGCTCCAGAGGGAGCATTGACAGAGGCATCGAAAAAAATCAGTTCCCTTTCTGCTTTGTCCGCCGCCCGGACAAGCAAAAGGCGTTTTCCGCTTCCCCTGGGGCCCCAGAGCAATATCAGAGGCATATCGTCTTGTTTTAATAATCCGCTTATAAAGGACAGGCAGTCCTCCCGAAACAGCAGGCGGCTTTTGACCGTTTCCGGTTCAGGTTCCCCAGTTCCCAGGGGAAAGTACCGGTTTTTACCCATAAGAATATCCAAAAGCCGCGTATCGCACACAAGTGCTGTCTTACCAATGTCCTCCTTCCCTTCCAATGCGGGAAACAGTTGACACAGACACGGATAATAGTGATGAACCACTTCATAAACCAGCAGATCCGATGGCTCATGGTTTGCATGGTCTCTCCAAAACAGGCGGACACACGAAGCCGCCTCAAGCTGCCCCTGTGAATCTGCAAACAAGGCCCGCAGCACATCTGCATATCCCTTTTGCAGAGCCATCAGCATCGAAAGGACAAGAATACTTCGCACAAAGGAATCGCCTTTTACCGCCGACAAAGCCTCCTCTAAAGGCAAGGCTATTCCTACAGCCAGTGAAAAATCCCTGCGCTCCCCAATCATTTTTTGCCAGTCCTCAATATTTTGTTCCCTGTTAAGCCCCCGGGCTTTCAGGCGTTTTCTTAAAAACGGGAGTTCTTGATTTGCGGACTTCACTAGAAATATATCCATTTCAGCAAACAGATCTTCCAGGTATTCTTCATAATTATCGTAGGGCCGGTCGCCCATATAGTAGACCGAAGGGTTCTTCATCCATATCTTCCCACTTTCCAAATTGCGCTTCAAAGGCCCAGCCTTTGCCT
>JAGZDD010000176.1 GCA_018369015.1 Clostridiales bacterium
GCTGTGAAAGCCCAGTAAATATAGCCCGTCTAATTTAGTATTGTCGCTAAATGCTTCTACATCGAATAATGCGGAAATTTTATCGATTAAATTATCATAGTAATGACGCTCTTTAATCCCCAATTTCCCGCGGTACGGTCCAAGGTTTTCCTCAATAATTTTCCATGTTTCAAAAGGGCGCTGGGAAAACGTAGTCATATATCTCTTGGCATTTGTAATACGCCCGCTGTCCTTATCCTTATCATAGGTCCGGTATTCCATGCGGTCGGCCACGGCTAAAAGCCGCCCATATAAATAGCTCCTAATCCTGCAATTTTCATCTAAAGCCACTTTCCATTCCTCCTTTTTATCCACATAATCGTATCGATATTTTTTTACAAGAGAACACGCCAAAGATAAAACCCGTTCCCAATTATAGCGATCTTTATAAGATTGCGGCGAAGATGCCCGGTTCACTGCGGCTGTTACAAAGCTATACGGGATTTTACTCCTATCCCATATGCATGAAAGCAGCATTTGCCCCATATTTTTATAGAGCTTCTTTCGACTGGCATCTGACATTGTAAGCAAATCACCTGCGCCCTCCGAACCATATAATATTTCAATCGTTTCCCGAACGCCTGTCATACCATAGTAGCTTTTTATTTTTTTACGGTTATGGCTCCGTTTTGTGTGAAGCCATTCGCACTGGGAATGCCAAAGCTCTATATTTTTAAGGTACCTGGAGGAATCAAGGGTCTTGCACTCCACGAGTGCCAGGCGCCCTGTCGTCGCCGCGTCAACGGCAAGGAGAACCATTTGGGACGTATGATAAAGCCGCCTTCGGTAGCCTTGCAGCGCAGATATAAAATCACTGGCTGTAACTACATTCGTATCTGTTATTTCCTCTTCGGGAGTTTCCGGCTCTATATCCAAAGCAATGTCTTCAAATAAATTATCCTCATTTTCTAAATTATCCTCATTTTCAGACTCTGCCTGTTCCTGCGCATAGGCTGAAACAATTTGCTCTGTACTAGAGCTCCATAAAGGCATTTTCAGCATATTGGATTCCCAGGCAACAATGACCATGGTATCGTAATCATAGCCCTGCTTTCGTATAATCCACTTTAACGCATTATGGATTTTCTGAGAAGCTTCAATGCCAATCGCCTGCGCCTGCTCTTTTGTTAAAAACCGCCCCCGGAATGTAAAATTTGCCTCATCATTGGAGGATATAAGCTTTGCCCCATCGCCTTCATTGCGGATTTTTCTGGAATGGAGATATGAGGGAGCCTCCTTCGTTCCTGTCAGATAATCTAACTCTTGTTCTTTTTCAAGGGAACGGCTGTATTCTATAAAGCTATCCCACAACGTAGGGTCCCGCCAACATTCATCCGTCACATCCGGCGAGGCACTTTGTACTGTAAATCTTACAAAAACATTCTCCTGAGGAATATTTTGTATTTTTTTATTTGTCAGACAGCCGTCTTCATTGACCTCTAAAACACGCTCGCGGATCAGGTCATCCATGACCGTTTTCCTGCTCAGGTAGGCGTAAACTGCATCGACCTTTTTATGAGTATACTCCGACAAATGCCACTGCTCCAACGCTTTGATGTACAGCAAATAACAAATGTCCAGGCCGCCTTTTTCATCTTTTACAAACCGGCAGTAATCCCCTGCGATATATTTCAAATTATCACACAGAGGATGGGGCTCTTTTCCGGCCGTACGGCTCCCTGACTTTTCAGTGACCGGGATAATCGTTAATTTTTCCGTATTTAAAACCGGCTCAGCACGCAAAAAATTTCCGTTTTCATCAATAACAACATTCACCTGGGCGGCAACTGTTGTGTGAAAAGGCGGCAATAAAACATAGGGAACCACATCCTCATCCTTTTTACCGATCCTTCTGTAATCAATATTTCCAACCTGGGATTTATTTTTTTCATAAAGATCAAGCAGTATGTTCCAGTTCAATCCTCCACCTCCTCATTATCAAATTCAAAAAGCCCTGTAAACTGGTTTTCCCCGAATACTTTAACCGGCATATCCTTGATATAGCGCTTATACTCGCATTGCTCAGGCCTTAAAAAGTCAATAATGCCGCCTTTACGCATCACCGGTTTCCAGAAGTTGACAATCATTTTATTTTTTTCTTCCGGTAAAATCGCTTCGTCCGCATAAGTGATACCGTGGTACATAAAGCCATAGCCTAACTCGCCCTCCATATCATCATAGAAGCCCTTTCCCTCGCCAAATACGCAGGGCTCTACAAATGCCTGACATTCTCTTGTTCCCAGAAAAACATCCCGGCGGCCGCCCCGCTTCACCATCCTTTTAGCAATATTATGGTGCTTATGCTCGTTCCGGTCCAACGCCAGTTCTTCGTGATTCATATTAAAAATAAAATGTGCCCGGACCTGGTAACGCACTTTTTTAAGATACGTATAATAAGCAAGCTCATTTCCACCATTGTAGCCCAGAGGACGTATCCCCTTGGTTTCTGTCTGAATAGGGTTCATTACCCTGACCTTGTCCACAATCCACATAATTGTAGGCTTCCAGTAAATACTTTCCACAATACCCTTTAGAGCTTCATATGTAGGGATATGGTACGTTGACTTTTCGCCCCCCACACGGGTCACTGGATCAGAAAATAACGCATAATCCCCATAAACCTCAAATTCTATCGTATTACGATAAATCTCCATCCCATCACCTCCATAAATCATCACAAAATGCCGGTCACTGCCCCGCAAAAAGCCCGGTCTTTGAATCATAAGCTTCACCCTCTAAGATGAATACCGGAAATTCATCCAATTTGGAAATATTCTTTCTAAGCCTTCCTACCGCCTTCTCCGGGATTCCTACACAGTACCGCTGAAGCCTGCGAAGGGCGAACTTCTTCTCTGACAACGGTGCTTCTGGATTTTTCAAAATCTGAATTTGTTTCCGCGCATCATCATTATATGGAATAACTACAGGGCAGCTCTGGTCGTCTGGTATCACTTCAAACGAGGCTGCGGCCGTGCCAAACGCCTGTGGCAAATAACCTTTATATTGCAGGTTCCCATGAGTTTCTTTATAGCGATTTTTCCCGATTGGATTTTCCCCAAGCAGTTCAACAAGCGTTGACCTATTATTTTTCTCCGGATATTTTGTAAGATCTCTATATTTACTCCTAAGCTGCGCATAGTAACATTCATAGTAACGCTGAATACATTTTAAGGAATCCATGGCATTTCCCAAAAGATCCGTATAATAACCGTACAAAAACTTTTCAAAGGCGTCCTGAGTTATTTTTATTTCCGGCAAGCCCTCTATATTTTCTGCCTCCGGGTTCATTTTTACAACATAAACCTTCCCCGGGCCAGCCATTTCTTTATGGCGGTTGCACCGTCCGGCAGCCTGTATAATATGATCCAGGCCGGCCATAGAACGAATCACACATTCAAAAGAAATATCGACTCCGGCTTCCACAAGCTGGGTACTCACACAAATCACAGGGCGCCTATCCCGGCGGCCTAACGCCCTGGCCATGGAGCTTAATTCATCCTGACGATGTGCCGGGCACATATTTGTGCTTAAATGATACAGCTCAAATTCATCCTTCTTTGCTTTCAGCGCTTCATAAACAGCTTTGGCACAGGCCTTTGTGTTCACAATGACAAGAATCTTTTTAACAGCTTTTAAACATTCCAAAATAAATTTCTTTAAATCTTCGATGTTCATTCCTCCGGGGATAAGCTTTGTTTTATCTTCAATAACAGCCCTTTTAAAAATGTTTGAATATTGCTCTGAATATTCTGCCATTTCGTGACATTCACCAAGATTATTGTCATTTAGCCTTGCTAATGACGGCTGAGTTGCAGAGCAAAGGACAACTGTTGTATGGCAAAAATTTGTCAAAAAGTTGACTGCAAGATTAAAAAGCTCTGTACAGCGCACCGGAAGAGCCTGAACCTCATCGAATATAATAACGCTGTTATATAAATTATACATACGGCGTATACTGCTCTTTTTCCCTGAAAAAAGAGTTTCCAGCATTTGAACCGCAGTGGTGGCAATTATTGGTAAATCCCAGCTTTCCGTCAGCTTTTTGTAAATGTCCATCTGCCCGTCATCCTCAAAAAACACATGGCAATGGTGTTCAAGAACAATCGTATCATTCCCGACAGCCTTACGGATCACCTCCGAGTTTTGTTCAAGTATGGAATTATAAGGCGCCACATAAATAATATGTTTTTTATGATATTTCTTGGCATGATACAATGCAAACCCTAAAGCGCTAAGTGTTTTCCCGGATCCTGTAGCTGCTGTAAAACGGTATAAGGCCCACTCATCCAGCCCCATTTTTTTACATTTTTTATAGATTTCGTTCCGATAAACATTCAACGCGCTTTGGTGCTCCTTTGACAGGCCTTCTACAAACGCTTCAAGATGTATTAAACACTCAGCCCATATTTTATCAGTGCGCTCATCACTGATACGCCGTGGCAAAGGCGCTGCCTCAGAAAAACTGGCGGCATCACTCCAATCGCTGTCCATAAGCAAAGATAAAAGCGTGCGTCCAACCATCCCAAAATCGAAGCACATATGAGGATATACATGGCCGCAATCGCAGCCTTTTTCAAACGCCGCAATCTGTCTTAAAATGTCTTGAATATCATTATGCGCTTTTAACGCATAGGACTTAAGTATATTCTTGTCACAAATTTGAAAATAGCGCTGCTTAACTGTTTCAAATATCTCTTTATCCATTTCCCGGGATTCTGATAAACGCAGTCCGGAGCGCAAATCAATACAGTCTAAGAGGCCATGGTGAGAATATATAACCATTGCGGCCAACTGAGCCATCTGACCATCTCGCCCGATTTCCTCAATAATACGCGCGCCTGCTGACGCATGATCGACTTCGCGCTTTGGCGCCTTTTTTCCGTATTTCTGGATACTTTTCATATAATCATAAAAATCATCCGTCAATTTTCCGGCATCATGGAGCAATGCAATCACCTTGGAAATATTTTTTAATATATCCAGAGGGCAGTTTTCTTCGCTTAATGTACAAACACCTGACAAATGCTCCTGTACCGATTGAACGCTTCTGTCGCTCACATTCACATGGGCAATAAACTTATCATCATTATTATAAAAAACAGAATCCTCTTTTTCTTTCATCAGCAATCCTCTTAGTTGTTTTGTACAATTTTAAAAGATTAATCGCAGTTCAATTTATATAATTTTAACACTCACAAAAACTTTTTACAACCATTTCCTTTTTGCATATCAAAAATTGAAAATAGGATTGACAAATCCACACAGATATCGGCCCCCTCCTCGCGGCCTGCGAATAAGCTTATTGCCCCTTCGCGGTATTTTGGCAGGAGCTTGTACTCCTGCCTTTCCTGATAAAGCTAAACAGAACTCTCTCAAACTATTCTCTGCAAACCGATTTCTATAAGCGCTTACACATATTTTTTATTCTCTTGGAAGCATTAATAAATTATCGTCTTTTGTATCATTGGGCTCCGAACGGACATATTTTTCGCCATTACTGCTTTTAACTGGCTGTAAATATGGATAAGGATACCGGTTGACCTGAATCGAATCAGGATAGGCGATCAGATAATCATAAACAACGCCCTTCTTGACAAAAGCAGAAAAACCATCAATATAAATTGAATCGATTTCCTGTGTTTTTTCTGAATATAAACATCCTGATTTCATCTTTATTTTTGTTGCTTTCATAAACATATTCCTCCTTGCATAACTTTCATTCAAAACATCAGCTTCATAGAAAAAATCCATAGTAGTTTAAACCACAAAATCAAGTCTAAGACTCCAAAACAAGCATTGGAACCTTGGGCCTATATTCCGATTCAGCCGTTGCTTAGCCCCTACGGCAGTCTCCAAATGGACATGCAGGCATGTCCGCTTGGCTTATTGCCCTCGGGAATAAAAATCAGGCAGAGAAATAGCAAAGAGCATTAAAAAGCTCAGCCATCTGAACTTTTACAGAGAGTTCGCAAAAAGAGTATGAAAGCATTGACAAACCGATATTAGATAAGATAAAATAGAAATGAATGTAATATTTCTTATCTTATCGATTTGAAATAGCTTTCTGAATGCCGCCGATAGGCCAATATCGGCGGCATTTTCTCTTTTCGATTATTAATTTACCACATTTAAAAATAGTTGTCAAGTATATATTTTATAAATATAAAAGACGATAATGTAAAGAAATAACATAAAATCCTTTGAGACACTAAAATATGTTTTATTTTATAATTTATCTTGTTTATTTTTTTAAACTATGCTAATTTATTATCGTCAGATATAATATCTGTGAGTTGAAAAACATTTTCGTCGTTTTGTTTATATGTATGTACACGACAGGCCCATGGACGACTTCTATTTCCGTCCATGGGCCTGTTTCCTTTTATTTATTCAAACGTTTTTTACCTGCCATCTGGAAACTTCCCGCAATCACACCGCCCCCAATCCCCACAACCGTCGGAATCAGCCAGCCAAAGCCCGCGGCATATCCGGGAATCTGGCGCAGCCCGTCAGAAAGCGCGGGGAGCATAATGCCCTGGGAATCCAAAACGGTCAATACACTGGCAAGCCCGCACATAAAGGCCGAGCAGGGGTACACGGCATGGAACCTTCCAAGCCAGCGGTGGGTGCAGGACAAAAAGATCAGTAAAATTGCCAGAGGATAAATGGCATTAAGCACTGGCTCTGAAAATTCCAAAATCGCATTGAGGCCGATATTGGAAATGACCATCGATACAAAGGCAAAAATAAAGACCCATGTTCTATAGCCAAGCCATGGAAATATCCGGTTAAAATACTTGCCGCAGCAGCTAAAAAGGCCGACGCATGTATTAAAACAGGCAATGACAAAAATAACGGCCAACACAACCGGCCCTGCCGGGCCAAACAAAAATCTGACCATGCCCGACAGAACCTCGGTGCCATTGGCCATACCCGCAAAAGCTTCGCCTGAAGTCTGGCCAACAAAGGCCAGCATAGCATAAACGGCTAAAAGAAAGCCTCCTGCAATCCATCCGGCACCGATCGTTTCCCTCATCACGGCATTGTCCTTCTTAATCCCTTTTGCCCGGATATTCATGGCAATAATCATCCCAAAATTCAGCGCCGCCAGCGTGTCCATTGTCTGATATCCATAAACAAACCCCTGCATCGGCGCTCCCTGGGCGTAAGCGGGATCAGGCAATGCCGCGCTGCCTGCCGGTTTTATAAACGTCGCGGCAAATATAACGGCAATTAAAACAAGCAAAACCGGGGTCAGACGTTTTCCTAAATATTCCGTCAGCTTTTCAGGGTGCATTGCCACTGCTGCTGCCGCTCCAAAAAATACAGTAGAATAAATAAGCTGCAAAGGCCATACCGGAACACTCTCCGGCAAAAAAGGCGTCACAGCCATGGAAAACGATGTACTGGCCGTCCTTGGAATCGCCAGGCACGGCCCAATCGCCAAATATAAAATGAGTATGTACAGCACCGCAAACTTTGGATGAACCCTGGACGCCAGCGCAGGAAGCCCCCCGGACAAGGTGACGGCAACTACGCCCAGCACAGGAAGCCCCACGGCGCTGACTGCAAATCCTGCAAAGGCTGACCACGTATGGGTTCCGGCCAAAGCACCTAAAAAAGGCGGGAAAATAAGATTGCCCGCGCCAAAAAACATGGAAAATAACGTAATTCCAATAAGTATTTTATTTTTTATATTTAAATGTTCCATTGATTCTCCTTCAGCGACCACACCTTCCGCTGGGTCACTTTATCCCCTGTTGCCACAGCATTGCACAAAAGCGGCCCGTCAGGATCGTATTTTTTACAATTTTTTAATACACTTTCCTCACTGAAATTCGCATAACAATATTTGCACC
>JAGZDD010000177.1 GCA_018369015.1 Clostridiales bacterium
CGGGGCTTACTTTTTCATTCAGCCTGCAACTCCGGAGTGATCTTCATTCTGCCCTACTGATACCAGGCTTTCACCATCCCCGGCTCGCTTTGAACTTCGGTGCAAAACTACTCTCTCCATCAACGCTTTTATTATGTTTTTATGATAATATAGTTTGTAATCTGTGTCAACCGACGAAATCAATAAAATCCCGGGATTTTTCAATCTTTAAAATGAACTTTATGCATAATTTCAGTTACATCCGTAAAGAAAATTTAAGAAATAAAACAATTTCTTTAAACCGCTTTTTTCTATAAATATGATATAATGTCCATGAAGTGGCCGTTATAATAGCCACTATAGATCCAATATAGGGCATTAAAGCATTTAAGAAATTATGAGGAGGAGTTATCTAAATGAAAAAAAAGCAAAAGATGATATTCATCATCTGCATTATTATCGGCGTAGTTATCATAGCAGCCGGTACACTTTATTATTTCTTCTTCCGCGGGGAAAGCCAATCAAATACCAATGAAATCGCTTACGTGGACCCAGTTTCGGCAATTGCCGGCCTTGGCAGCGGCACAGGCGAAGAGAACCGCTTCTCTGGTGTTGTTGAATCCCAGGAAACAACAGAGGTCAAGAAAAATGCAGATAAAAAGATCAAAGAAATTTTTGTTTCTGCCGGAGATGAAGTTACCGCAGGAACACCTTTGTTTGAATATGAAACTGAGGACACGGCCCTCACCCTTGAGCAGGAACGGATTAACCTGGAAAGTATAAAAAACGATATTTCCGGCTATTACAGCCAGATCGAGGAGCTTCAAAAGGCTAAAAACAAGGCCCCGGCAGACGAACAACTCAGCTATACAACTCAGATACAGACCGCCCAGACCAATGCAAAACGTGCAGAATACAATAAAAAGGCAAAAGAAGCAGAGATTGAAAAGCTTGAAAACGATCTTGCCAATGCTACCGTAACAAGCACCATTGATGGAATTGTCAAGGAAGTCAATGAAAATACTACCTATGACAACATGGGAAATCCAAGACCATTTATGTCCATTATGGCCTCCGGCGAATACCGCATTAAAGGCAAAGTCAATGAGCAAAATGTATGGTCACTTGCAGAGGGCCAGCCGGTCCTTATCCGTTCACGCGTCGATGAAACACTGACATGGAAAGGCACAATCAGCAAGGTAGATACAAGCAGTACATACAGTGACGGTGATTCATCCTCCGGCGGCGTTGTCGTAATGGGAGGAGGTTCTTCCGGTGAAAACGGACAGACATCTTCCAGCTATGCATTCTATGTCATACCAGAATCCTCCAGTGATTTTATGCTTGGCCAGCATGTATTTATCGAGCTGGATAACGGCCAGGAGGAGCCAAAGGAAGGCTTATGGCTTCCTTCGATGTATCTCCTTCTCGATGAAAACGACGCCTATGCATGGGTTGCCAATGGCAAAAACCGCCTTGAAAAGAGAAAGATTACTCTGGGCGATTACGACAGCACATTAGACGAATATCAGATTCTTGACGGCATTACTGCCGAAGAATATATTGCCTTCCCAGGCAACCTGCTTCACGAAGGTATGGAGTGCGTCATCAATGACGGAACCCATACAAATTCCGCTGATGATATGGGCGGCACAGACATGGGCGGCGATATGGGTACGGACATGAATGTCTCAGATCCTGGAATGGATGGCGGCGTCCTTCCCGCCGACGATGGAACTGTAACCGATGTGCAGCCGGCAGATGATGGCACTGGAGCTGGCGGTTCTATGGACTCTGGTTCTGGCGCTGCCGGAGCCGATGGCTCTATGAACTCTGGTTCTGGCGCTGCCGGAGCCGACGGTTCTATGGACTCTGGTTCTGGCGCTGGAGCCGACGGTTCTATAGACGCCGGCTCTGACGGCAATTCAGGCGCCGAAACAGCCGCACAGTGAAACGGGGGCTTAATATGATACTAGAACTAAAAAATATTTATAAAGACTATATTCAGGGAAAAATGACAGTTCCTGTACTCAATAATATTTCCCTTGATGTAGAAAAGGGAGAATATCTGGCAATCATGGGGCCGTCCGGTTCAGGTAAAACAACGCTGATGAATATTATTGGCTGTTTAGACCGCCCAACCTCAGGACAGTATTACCTTGACGGCGAAGATATTTTAAATTACAAAGACAAGGATATGTCTGACGTCCGCCTTAAAAGCATTGGTTTTGTCTTTCAAAGCTTTTACCTGCTTTCCCGTCAGAGCGCCCTGGATAATGTAAGCCTGCCCCTTGTCTATGCCGGGGTCAGCAAAAAGGAGCGCCATGAGCGCGCTTACAAAGCGCTGGAGCGGGTAGGTCTTGCCGACCGTATAGACTTTAAGCCGACTCAGCTCTCCGGCGGCCAGAAGCAGAGGGTAGCGATTGCCCGGGCAATTGTAAATAACCCGAAAATCCTTCTTGCCGATGAGCCTACAGGCGCTCTTGACAGTAAATCCGGCCAGCAGATCATGGATTTGTTCCAAAAGCTCAATGATGAAGGCGTAACAATCGTTATGATTACCCATGATGCAGAAATAGCCAGCTTTGCAAAGCGAAGAATTTTAATCCGAGACGGCATTATTGTGCCGGATCTGAGTCAGTCCGCTCTCCATTCCCACCAAGGCGGCGCCCAGAATGAAGATACTGCGGCCATTTCTTCAGATCCCGGTACTCTCCCCGTCAACCCATTTTCAAAGGAGGCAGGGAAAACGCAATGAAAAAGAAAAAAATAATTGTTCCTATTTGTATTTTACTCGTTATCTGCCTTGTGGGCGGAGGTGTTTTTACTGCTATCCAAATCCAGAATTCAAAAAAGACTGTGGATGTTGTTCCAGTAATGAATGTATCTACTTATGCCTATGAAGGCTATTCCAGTTCTTCCGGCCGTGTCACCTCTGATGTAAGCCAAACAGTCTACCTTGAAAGCGAGGCTACAGTAAAGGATGTTTACGTCCAGGAAGGGGATACCGTGACCGCAGGTACTCCGCTAATGCAGTACGATACAGAATTAATGGAGCTGGATATAGATACAAAAAAGCTGGACATTCAAACGCTGGAGCTTAATATACAGCAGGCGAACAAGGATATTCAAAGCCTGAAAAATGGTGTTGTTCCGTCCGGCGGCAGTTCCCTGGATATTGATTCTCTGATCCAGCCTCCTGCCAGCAGTGAAGATAATGATAATCCGAAAACGTCTTCAGCACTTTCGGGAGAAAACCCGCAAACGGATCAGCCGGCGTCTTTGCAGTCGGATAATGTAACTTCCTCCAATGACGGCAATAGCACTGGTAACAACTCTCTGGCTGGCGACGATAATAACACCCCAGCTGATGATGGTAACAACAACCCGGACGGCGGCGACAACAACAATCCAGCCGATGATGGCAACAACAACCCGGCTGACGGCGACAACAACAATCCAGCCAATGATGGCAACAACAACCCGGCTGACGGCGACAACAACAATCCAGCTGATGATGGCAACGACAACCCGGCTGACGGCGACAACAACAATCCAGCCGATGACGGCAACGACAACCCGGCTGACAGCAACAACAACCCAGTCGACGGCGACGACCAGCAGAATGATAGCAATAACAATCAGTCTCCAGAACAAGTTTTTGAAAGTAGCCTTGGTGAGGATTTTGATTTTTCCAAATACAACGAAACCGTCAATGAAAATGGAGAAATCATTATTCCATGTACGCTTTATACGACAATAACACCGGGATTTATCAATCTGCTCCGCGGCAAAAATGCCGATGGTTCCGACAGGGTGATGGATCCGGCTCCAGCGCCGGAAATTCAAAGCAAATGGCTTTCCGAAAAAGTAAAGAAAGTCATTGTTACTGTTGACGGTGTTGAACAGCCGATTTATTTTAAAATCGATGAACTCAGCGAGCCTTTCATTAACACAAGCGCTGAATCCACATTAGAGAAAGTGATAAACAATAACTTCCAGCTTCCCACCGATGAAACTGCTCTTGATGCTGAATTTTTCAAAAAGTGGCCCCAGGCTGAAACAATGAACCGCACCATTCTCATTAAAGCCACATCCGAGACGTCCATCACACCGGAATTTATTTATATCCTCACCGGCCGCAACGCGGATGGCTCTCCAAAAGAAAACGGCGTTAAACACACGGCCATAGTCCACCTTGAAGACCTGGACAAAAATCTGGAGCTTAACGGCGATAAGCTGGCACTGCCCTACGTTACATCCATCGCTGGAACACTGGCTGAATTTATTGAAAATGAGCTGGAGCTGCCCCAGGAACCGATCAAGGAGCTTGGAAAAGATACGGTACTTGATGTTTCCCATGACCACCGGGAAGTTTATGAGATTTACTGCGACGATTCAACAATTATAACAAAGGATTTTATCAACCGTATCCGCGAAGAGAAAATGACAGTCATCCTGAAAATAAAGGATTCAAGCTGGATTACTCTGGACGGCAGCAAAATGGAAGCCCCTTCCGATAAAGCTATTGATACGCCTATCGCTGAATTTATTGCCAACGGCATTGCCCTCAATGAAGAGCAGGAAAGCACCTCCGACGACATCATCGGCGGCGGAGACTTTGACGGTGGTATTGACATCGGCGGAGGCGGCGGCATTTCCTACACTGCGGATGAAATCAAAAAAATGCTTTCAGATAAACAGCTTGAGCTTGCAAAGCTTCAAACCCAAAAGCGCCAGGCGCAGCTTGATTTGGCCAAGCTCCAGAAAAAGCTTGAAAATGCCACGGTGACAAGCGCAGTCAACGGCGTTGTCACAAAGCTTGCGGTTCTTGATGAAAATACAAGCACAAGCGATCCTTTTATGGTTATCAACAGCACTGAGGGGCTCTACCTTACCGGGTCCATCAATGAGCTGGATCTGGACACGCTTACAGTTGGCCAGACAATTTCAGCCATGTCGTGGAATACCGGAGCCTCCTTTGACGCAACAATCAAGGAAGTTTCCCCGTATCCTGCTTCCAGCTCAGATAACTATGGCAAAAACCCCAACTCCTCCAATTACCCGTTTATCGCACTCATCGATAACCCGCCGGAGGGGCTGACAGAAAATGAGTATGTAGATATTACTACTGGAAATAATTCCATGATGGATATGAATACTGAGGATCAAAATCTGTATATCGCAAAAGCCTATGTCCGCACAGACGACAATGGCGAGTCTTATATTTTCGCCGCTAACAGCGAAGGACGCCTTGAAAAACGCCCTGTTGTCACCGGAAAGGTCTACAGCGGAAGCTATATTGAAATCACAAACAATGCTGTCACCCAGGACGATTATATTGCTTTCCCTTACGGTAAAAACGTCAAAGAGGGCGTTAAGACAAAGATTGATGATCAAAACTCATACATGTATTATTAGGAGGTTGCCATGTTAGAAAATATAAGACTCTCATTCCAGGGGGTATGGTCTCATAAGATGCGCTCCTTCCTGACAATGCTGGGCATTATCATCGGTATCGCATCGATCATTGCCATTGTATCTACAATCAAGGGTACAAATGAACAGATTAAACAAAACCTTGTCGGAGCCGGAAATAATACAGTCGATATTAAGCTGATGGAAAATAACTTTGAATATTATCCAGACAACTATAATATTCCAACCGCTATCCCGATTCTCGACGAAACACTCAAAGAAGAGCTTCTGGCAATCCCGGAGATTGAAAATGTTTCATATTATCTCCACCGGAATTATTCAGACAGCCTTTACTATAAGAACTCTCAATATACAAGCATGCAGCTCTATGGCGTTGATAACAATTATTTTGCCACCTGCGGCTATATAAGTATCAAAGGCCGCACCTTTGTAGAGGATGACTTCAAAAATTTCCGCAAGGTCGTTGTCATTGATAAAGACGCAGCTTCCACGATTTTCCCAAGCGAGGATCCTATTGGCAAAACATTGGAAGTGGGCGGCGAACCATTTACAGTCATCGGTGTCGTGGACAAAGCGTCGACCTTCAAGCCGGTGATTAACACCATTGAAGACTATCAGCAATATATGGGCAGCCAGCAAAGTACCCTGTATTTCCCTGACGCCGCATGGCCGATCATTTACTGCTACGATGAGCGTCCTAATGTCGTTATTAAAGCGGTCAATACAGACTCTATGAGTATTGCAGGACAAAAAGCTGAGGACGCCATCAATAAATTTATCGGTGTTTCATCGACTGCTCCCGACGCTGCTGCCGGCAGCGATACAGGAAACAGCGAAATATCCTCCATGGATATAGCCGCGTCCGATGGCTCCTCTAGTATGGGAGGAGCTAGTGAAACATATACCTACCGCGGAACGGATATTATGGAAACAGCAAAAAACCTTCAGGAACTGAGCGCCTCCACAAATCAGCAGCTTATATGGATTGCCAGCATTTCCCTTCTTGTCGGCGGTATCGGAGTTATGAACATTATGCTTGTTTCTGTAACAGAGCGTACACAGGAAATAGGCCTTAAAAAGGCTATCGGCGCCCGCAAAAACCGTATTCTTGCTCAGTTTTTGACAGAAGCGGCGGTTTTGACAAGCCTTGGCGGTATTATCGGTATTATTGCCGGAATTATCCTCGCAGAGGTTATATCCAAGATTTCCTCAACGCCCGTGGCTATCAGTGTTTCAGCAATTGTAGGTTCTGTACTGTTTTCAGTAATTATTGGCCTTATTTTTGGCCTTCTCCCTTCTGTAAAGGCCGCTAATTTGAATCCTATCGACGCGCTGCGTCACGAATAAAGACAAGGAATAAAACAATTTCTTACCATTCAGCGATAAGCCGAAAAATGACCTGCAACTAAGACTAGGGGGTTCCAGCACACAGCCGGAACCCCCTAGTCTTTTCGTTTCCGTAAAAAAATATGAACTGCTCCGGTAATTATTCATCCAGGTCTGCGCACTTGCTACTTTGTACGCTTTCTCACTAGGCTCGAAAATACCTCGCCAAGTGTTCAATGTGTGCGCTGACCGTCAGAAAGTAAAACAGGAGTGCAAAAATCCCATCGCGCAAACGATTTTTAATGGATTGGCATGGCCGAACTGTTACTTTTCCCACCTTGACAATCCAGCAAATAACTGATAATATTTATATATCAAATTGATATCAAAATCAAATCTTCATAATATAAGTATCAGGAGATTTGACTCCCGCAGCAGCCGTCAAGATCAGGCAAGCTTGACTTTGGCTCATTGCCTGCGGAACTAAAATGATAGGATAATTACAAATCCCATAAAGGGATAACTGTTTACCGTTAAAAATACACGGCAAACAGACGAACGCCGCCAGACGGCATACCTATATGCCGTGGAAAGCACGGTAAACTTTCACGCCGCGCTGCGCGCGGCTCCACCACGTATGAAAGCCAGGATCGCTCCGTGCCTTCGGCAGTCTACGCTGCCGCTCCGGTCGTTGCTTAACAAGCGGTCTACGTTCCACTTCGGTCGTTGCTGGACGCGTGGTCTACACTCCGTTCCGGTCGTTGCCGGACAAGCGCCACTGGCGCTTAGCAACACTGGCACGCAGCAACACTGGCGCTTAGCACCCCGCAATCCTGCCTCAAAGTATTCGCGCTTTCCGTTGCCTGGCGGCAACTCGTGCTCATACTTTGGGGTTATCAAATGTGCAGACACAGGGTCAAGTAAACTTGCCCCTGCGCCTGCCCACTTGATAGCTTTCATAGTAAACTTCCATGCCGCGCTTGTGCGCGGCACCACCACGGATGAAAGCCAGATGGTTCCGTGCCTGTGGCACTCCACCATCTGCCGCCGGTATGTCTACGTTCCACTCCGGTCGGCGCTAAACGCGTGTCGCAGGCACGCAGCGCCGTGCTTTACGTTTCGCCTAC
>JAGZDD010000178.1 GCA_018369015.1 Clostridiales bacterium
TGCCGCTCCGGTCGGTGCTTAACAAGCGCCGCTGGCGCTTAGCACCCCGCAATCCTGCCCCAAGGTATTCGGACTTTCCGCTGCTTGCAGCAGCCCGTCTTCATACCTTGGGGTTATCAAATGTGCAGGCACAGGGTCAAGTAAACTTGCCCCTGTGTCTGCCCACTTGATAACTTTCATAGTAAAAAAAGGCATCTGTTTTCTCCATGAAAAACAGGTGCCTTCGTGACACAATTAAATCCATTGACTATGAAAGCACTGAACGGTGCTTTCATGCGTAGCGCAACTAAGCGCAGCGTGGCATGAAAGTTTACGCAAAACACGCTGCGGTTCTCCCGGTTAAATCCCCGGGTATTTAACTTGACCTGCCCGGCCTGGCCGGAAGCTTATAGAAAATACCTGATATTTTCATCGCCAGATCAGCTCTTTTTATGTAACAGTTCAGCTATGCCAAACTGTTACTTCTTTATTTTTTCTGCCAGCGCAATCTGAGCAATCACATCATCGATCAGCTCATTTAATGTGTGATTTCCAACACCTGCCACACGGTAATTGCAGGCATTGACCGGAATTAAAATCTTTTCAGCCGGACACTGGGCGACTGCCATTGCCATGGCGGGTGTAATCTCTCCAAGCAGTGCATCGGCCGCGAGGATACCAATAGGCCCCACAACATAATCTGCATCTTTCGTATTTACAAGTACCGGATTTTCTCCTGTAGCCGCGCCATCTGCGCCTGCCTTAAGCATGGCCGATGCCGCGATACTGTTTGTTCCTACAGCAATAATTCTGGCCTTAAGCCTTCCGGATTTCTTTAGCCGGTCAATAAACTGGCTTCCCATACGCCCGCCCTGACCGTCAATCACCAGAATTTTCATATCTATTCCTCACTCTTTATATACTATCTGAATTTACAAATAAGTCAAGTTTATTTCATAAATCGATGTAAATTTTGGACATAAAAATAAAATTTGTCTACTCTTTGCCCCTCAGTTTTTCCAAATATTCCAGGTCCTTTTTACTGAGCTTCGCCTCTTCAAATAGCTCAGGCCGGCGTTCTAATGTGCGTTCGAGAGATTTCTCCCGGCGCCATTTTTCTATGTTGGCATGATGGCCGGAAAGAAGCACCTGGGGTACCTTTTTCCCGTGGAACTCCTCAGGCCTTGTATACTGGGGATATTCTAAAAGACCATCCTGAAAAGACTCATACTGTGCAGAAGTTTCATTACTGAGAACTCCGGGCACCAGTCTTGAGATAGCATCGATCATCACCATGGCCGGAAGCTCGCCTCCGGTCAGAACATAATCCCCAATAGATAGCTGATCCGTCACGATTTCCTCGAGAATACGCTCATCCACCCCTTCATAATGCCCGCATAAAAAAATCAAATTTTCTTCCTTTGAAAGCTCCTGCGCAATATTCTGGGAAAATACCTGGCCCTGGGGAGTCATATAAATAACTCTGGGACGTTTGTCCATATCTTTAACAATATCCTCATAGCAGTCGTAAATCGGCCCGGGCTGCATAACCATGCCAGCCCCTCCGCCATAAGGGTAATCATCCACATGGCGGTATTT
Organism: Clostridiales bacterium; assembly: GCA_018369015.1. Lineage (GTDB taxonomy): Bacteria > Bacillota > Clostridia > Lachnospirales > Lachnospiraceae > Catenibacillus. The sequence continues at coordinate 1,579 of JAGZDD010000178.1, forward strand.
ATCTGTTGAATAATCTCTTATATCCACAGCAGATACCCGGATATGGCCCCGCTCAATGGCTCTCCCGGTAATGCTTGTATTCACGCCCTGACGGATCATTTCAGGAAATAATGTCATTACATAGAAATTCATAGATCTAAAAGCCCCTTCATAATATGTGCTGTGACCTGCCCCTTCTCAAGATCCACATCAAGGATACATTCCTTAATCGATGGAAAAAGGTATTCCTTTCCGTCATCGCCGTTAATCACATAAACATCATTGGCAGCCGTCTGCATAATATCTGTCACAGTTCCAAAATGAACACCTTCATCGGTGACAACATCAAGACCAATAAGGTCGGCAATAAAATTTTCGTTTTCTTTAAGGCCCACCGCATTTTCCCGGGTCACTAAAAGATCCCGGCCCCGGTACTTCTCAATATCATCAATACGATCATAACCTTTAAATTTCAAAATTGCAAACTGCTTAAAAAACTTTACGCTCTCCACCTCAAGCTCTAGCTTCTCGCGACCGGTATCAAGAATACAAAATTTAAGCTCTTTAAAACGATTTATATCATCTGTTGTCGGGTAAACCTTTACCTCTCCCCGAAGTCCGTGGGTAGATGCAATGGTACCTACACGCAGTAAATCAACCATCAAAATTCCTCCATCATCGGAAAACTGTTTCCTACCGTATAATAATAATGCCGCGCAAAGCGCGGCATATTTACGGTAATGCCGCCGTCTGACGGCATACCCGTTTCCTGTAAAATTTTGTAACAGTTCAGCTATACTGAACTGTTACCTGCAAAAATCCATTGAAAATCGCCTGCGGCGATTGGATTTTTGCACTCCTGTTTCACTTTCTGACGGCCAGCGCAGCAAGTGCGCAGGCCTGACTGAACGATTACAAAATTTCAACAATAACTTTCTTATCATCTTTGGATGCGGCAGATTTTACAACAGTGCGAATAGCTTTTGCAATCCGCCCCTGCTTACCAATCACCTTACCCATATCCTCCTGAGCCACCTTAAGTTCAAGAATAACGGACTTGGCATCCTGTTTTTCAGTAACAACAACCTCATCCGGATGATCTACCAGTGCCTTGGCGATAACCTCAACCAATTCCTTCATAAGGACACCTCCACAGGTTATTTTGTAATACCTGCATTCTTGAATAATCTGGCTACTGTATCTGTCGGCTGAGCGCCGTTAGAAAGCCATTTATTGGCAAGCTCATTATCTACTTTAACTGTGCTTGGCTCTGTAGATGGATCATATGTTCCAATTTCTTCGATGAAACGTCCATCTCTCGGGGATCTGGAATCAGCAACGATAATTCTATAAAAAGGAGCCTTTTTCTGTCCCATTCTCTTTAATCTGATCTTTACTGCCATGTAAATTCACCTCCTGCATGGATTTTATAACTTCATTTATAGTCCAAAAGGAAGCTTAAATCTTCCTCTTTTGGCTGCTTTGCCCGACATCTGACCGGAAAACTGCTTCATCATTTTCTTCATCTGCTCAAACATCTTTACAAGCTTGTTCACTTCACTGATGTCTACGCCTGCCCCCGCAGCAATACGCTTTTTACGCGACGGGCTCATCAAGTCTGGATTAGCCCTCTCCTGGGGTGTCATTGACAAAATAATCGCTTCCGTGCGCTTCATCTGCGCTTCGCTGTCGTCAAGGGAAACATTTTTTAATGCCGCGCTGTTTACTCCCGGGATCATCCCTAACAGATCGCCAATATTTCCCATACTTTTAATCTGATTCATAGAATCAAGGAAATCGTCATAGCCAAACTCTGCCTTTTTAAGCTTCCGGTTCAGCTCTCTTGCCTTTTCTTCGTCAATCTGAGCCTCTGCCTTCTCAATCAGGGTCAATACATCGCCCATCCCAAGAATCCTTGAAGCCATACGGTCCGGATAAAACTGCTCCAAATCAGAAAGCTTCTCGCCCATACCTACATAAAGAATCGGCTTGCCTGTCACGGCTTTAATGGAAAGCGCTGCACCACCACGGGTATCGCCGTCCATCTTTGTGAGGATCACACCGTCAATTTCGATGCGCTCGTTGAAAGACTTAGCCACATTCACGGCATCCTGGCCGGTCATAGCGTCAACAACGAGAATAGTCTGATAAACGTCAACAGCCTCTTTAATATTTTCCAGCTCCTGCATCATGTCCTCGTCTACATGAAGACGGCCTGCGGTATCTAAAATAACGATATTAAAGCCATTAACCCTCGCATGCTCCACAGCAGCCTTGGCAATATTCACCGGGTTATTTTTATCACCCATGGAAAACACAGGAACATCCTGCTTCTTTCCGTTAATCTCTAACTGCTCAATTGCTGCCGGACGATATACATCACAGGCAACCAGCAAAGGTTTCTTACCCCTTTGCTTTAGCTTACCGGCAATTTTCGCTGTCGTTGTTGTCTTACCAGCGCCCTGCAAGCCGGCCATAAGAATGATTGTTATTTCATTCCCTGGCTTTAAGGCGATTTCCTTTGTTTCGCTTCCCATAAGGGAAACCATTTCCTCATTAACAATTTTTATTACCATCTGCCCCGGAGTGAGACTGGTCATTACATCCTGGCCAATCGCCCGCTCTGTCACAGAATTGATAAACTGCTTAACAACTTTGAAGTTAACATCCGCCTCTAACAGAGCCATCTTAACTTCTTTTAAGGCGGCCTTAACATCGGCTTCGGTCAATCTGCCTTTGCTGCGCAGATTCCTGAATACATTCTGAAGTTTATCCGATAAACTTTCAAAAGCCATAGGGCTACCTCCTGAAATAAAATATAGTAAAGCCTCGGCAATATTTTTTACAGCCGGTCAAAACGCATAACGGTTCAGGCCACAAAACCATAACAAAATACTTTCTACAATTCCTTAAGAATATCCCCGGAAATTGTGTCAATCTTTTTTACCCGGGCTAATAGCTTTTCCCGATCCATATCCTCTGCCTCTTCACTGATCTTCCGGGCTGTTTTTCGGATCTCTTCAACCTTTTCTTTTGTATCAAGAAAACGTTCGACCAGATGGAGCTTTTCTTCATAGCCTGCCAACTGACGGTTTGTGCGCCGGACAATATCATGGACGCCCTGACGGCTGATTCCATGAACCTCGGCGATTTCTGCCAATGACAGATCGTCAAGAACAAAATCCTCATATATTTCTTTTTGATGGGTCGTCAGCATCTCGCCATAAAAATCATATAAAAGCGACTGCTCTAATATTCTATCCAAAAAAACATCACCTGTCAAGTAGTTTTACTTTACAGACTGTATTGTACCCTAAACCTGCGGGAAATGTCAACTGTTTTTTTTATTTTTTTGCAACTATTGTAACAGTTCAGCCAGGTCTGCGCACTTGCTGCGCTGACCGCCAGAAAGTGAAACAGGAGTGCAAAAATCCCATCGCCGCAGGCGATTTTTAATGGATTTTTGCATGTAACAGTTCAGCAGGCTGAACTGTTACACTAGAAGTTACTATTCTCGGCGAAGCCGTGAATAGTAATAACAGTTCGTTAATAGTTACATTTTTTGTTTCGCCGCCTAATGCGCCCTGTAATGAGCTGATAGCTTTCTGCAATCATTTGTTTAATCTCGTCCTCTGGAATACTTCCATCTAAAATGATAGAATTCCAATGTTCCTTATTCTGGTGATAGCCTGGAAGGACAGACTTGTAAACGCTTCTCCAAAAATCCCTGCGCTCCGGCCCAACCTTCACATTTACCCATATATTTCCATACCGCTCGTAGGTCCATGCAAAAGCTTTTTTATTTTTCTTATACCGAAGCAGTACCCAATTCGTATCACGAAAAGGCGTATCAATGTATACATCGGGGAATGTCCTTCCAAAATCCAGAACTTCCTGACGTTTTTTCACGTTTCACCTCTCCTTATAAAGGCTGTTACTATTCACGGCTTCGCCGAGAATAGTAAACATAAAGGCCAGCCCCTTGTACGTATTTAATCTAATAGGAAACTTCGTTTCCTATTAGATTAAAACGCTCCGCTTTGGATGCGCACTCGCACAGAGTGGAAATTTGTCGCTAAAGCGACCGCGCTCGGTGCGTTAGTTCCGCAAGCAGAACTTTTTGTTCTTAAAAAATAGCCTTGGGAGCCTTAAGAATTGGCCGGTAGCCCCGTGCCTTTAACTCGTTGAATATTTTATCCTTGTGTTCATGTCCAAAGGCTTCGATGGTAATCACAAGCTCCACTGCGGCGCTCCGGTTGACGCTCACAAACTGGTTATGCTCCAGCCGGATAACATTGCCCTGAAGATTGGCAATCACTGACGCCACATTAACAAGCTCGCCCGGCTTGTCTGGAAGCAGCACAGAAACAGTAAAGACCCGGCCTCTTTGGATCAGGCCGTTTTGGACAACCGAAGCAATGGTAATAACATCAATGTTTCCGCCGCTTAAAATTGATACAATTTTTTTATTTTTAACATTCAGATGCTTTAACGCCGCCACAGTAAGCAGCCCGGAATTTTCCACGATCATCTTATGATTTTCCATCATATCCAGGGAAGCGCCGATCAGCTCATCATCTTCTACAGTAATAATCTCGTCAATATATTTCTGGATATAAGGGAAAATAGCATCTCCCGGAGTCTTTACTGCTGTGCCGTCTGCAATCGTCGTCACGCCCGGCAGGGAAACAACCTTACCGGCCTTTAAGGATTCCTGCATACAGTTGGCCCCGGCCGGTTCCACGCCTATGACTTTAATGTTGGGATTTAAAAGTTTTGCAAGAGCAGACACACCGCAGGCAAGGCCGCCGCCGCCGATAGGAACAAGAATATAATCCACGGTCGGAAGCTCCTTGACAATCTCCATGGCAATCGTTCCCTGCCCCGTAGCTACAGCCTCGTCGTTGAACGGATGTACAAAAGTATATCCCTTTTCCTCGGCCAGCTTCATGGCATGGGCGCAGGCGTCATCGTAGACGTCGCCGTAAAGAACAACCTCAGCCCCGTAGCTTTTTGTCCGGTTGACCTTAATCAGAGGGGTTGTCGTAGGCATAACAATTACGGCCTTTGTTTTCATCAGCGACGCCGCATAGGCAACCCCCTGGGCATGGTTTCCCGCGGAGGCGGTAATCAGCCCTTTTTTGCGTTCCTCCTTTGTCAGAGTACTTATTTTATAATAAGCGCCCCGGATTTTATACGCGCCGGTATACTGCATATTTTCCGGTTTAAAATACACCTTATTTCCTGTCTGGGCTGAAAAATAATCACTGTAAACAAGCTTTGTTTTTGAGATAACATTTTGCAGAATTTCACAGGCTTCTTCAAATTTTTCCAATGTCAACATTTTCGGTCAGACTCCTTCCCTATGGCCTAATATTAATTAATGTGTTACTATTCACGGCTTCGCCGAGAATAGTTACATTAATGTTCCTGCTGTGTTGTAAATAGAGCGTCTACAAAAGCGTCAGAATCAAACTTTTGCAAATCATCAATCTTTTCTCCCACGCCAATATATTTCACCGGAACATTAAGCTCCGACTGTATGGCAATGGCAATGCCGCCCTTGGCGGTTCCGTCCAGCTTCGTGAGGATAATCCCCGTAATGTCGGCAACCTCCTTAAACTGGCGCGCCTGTGACAAAGCGTTCTGTCCGGTTGTTCCGTCAAGGACAATTAATGTTTCCCGTCTTGCCTCAGGAAATTCCTTATCAATAATACGGTTGATCTTTCTAAGCTCCTCCATAAGATTCTTTTTATTGTGGAGGCGTCCGGCAGTATCGCACAGCAAGATATCCGCTTTTCTTGCTTTTGCGGCCGCAATAGCGTCATAAACAACGGCCGCCGGATCTGAGCCTTCCTGGCCGGCAATCATATCCACGCCCGCGCGGTTCGCCCACTCCCCAAGCTGGTTTGTCGCCGCCGCCCGGAAGGTATCCGCAGCGGCAATAAGCACCCGCTTTCCGCTCTTTTTGTATTGCCCTGCTAACTTACCTACGGAAGTTGTCTTTCCAACACCGTTGACTCCGATGACAAGAATGACACAGGTTTCTTTTTCAAAATCATAGGCGCTCTCGTTCACAGACATCTGCGCCTTAATAGACTCCACGAGAAGCTCCTTGCACTGGGCAGGCTCTTTAATATGCTGCTCCTTAACCTTTTGCTTAAGATCCTCAATAATGGCCTGCGTCGTATGAACGCCTAAATCGGCCATCACTAAAACCTCTTCAAGCTCCTCATAAA
>JAGZDD010000179.1 GCA_018369015.1 Clostridiales bacterium
TCTGCGCCGACCGAAGCGGAGCGTAGACCGCAAGACGTCCGGTGGACGTCTGTTCTGCGCCGACCGAAGCGGAGCGTAGACCGCCAGGGAGCCTTCCGCTGCGCGAAGATACGCATTGTGGCGGGTCCATCCTATAGGAGCGCAGTGATCATGGGATCATAGCTAGGAAAGGGGGCCAGCCGTTACTGTCCGCTAAAGTCAAGCCGTACCTGCCGGATAAAGGCTTTGACAGCCGGAGAAGCATTTTCCATAGAAGGCAGGGCAATGCCAAAAGATACTGGGCGTATATTTTTTATTGTCGGATAATCGCGGATAAATCCAGGAGGCAGTGTTGTGGATGTGAGTATGCCAATTCCAAAGCCGCTTTGGACAAAGGCGATGAGCGTATTAATATCGCTAATCGTATAGGCAATCTGGCTGCGGATGCCGGATCTGTCAATAAGACTTTGAAAATGCAGGTCACTTTCCCAGGCCGGAATGATGAACGGATCGTTGGGAAATGCATCAAAACCTAGGGATTTTTTATGAATCAGCGGATGGCTGTCCGGTAGAATGAATATAAAATAGCTGTCAGTCAGAGGAATAAAATCAAGCTGTTTGGCCGCGGGACGGTCCATAAATGCCAGGTCCAGGCAGCCAGACATAAGATCCTCTGAAAGCTTTGGGTATGGTGTCAGTACAGGGGTGATGGAGATTTCGGGATAAAGCTTCTGCATTTTTTTTATAAGCCCAGGTAGAAAACGGGCAATGGCAATCTGGAGGCCTCCGAGCTGGATATGGCCGCCAAAGAGGCTGCCAAAGGCTGCAGCTGCTTCCTTTAACTCCTGGTCTGCGTCCAGCACCTTTTTAACTGCTGGAAGAATAGACTGGCCGGCAGGGGTGAGCGTTATCTTGGATTTACTCCGGGTAAACAGCAAAAGGCCGAGGTCATCTTCAAGACTGGAAATTGCATAGCTGACACTTGAAGGCGTCTGATTCAGAGACAATGCAGCTTTGCGCATACTCTCATGCCGGGCGACCTCAATAAAGGTTTTATATTTAGAAATAGACATAAGGGATACCTCCATGTGAAAATCAAAGCCGGATGGCTGGATAGTTACGTATTTTATTATAGCAATGTTATGTGCAGGAGAAAACAGCAACATTTGAGTTTTAATAAATAGGTGTCTGTCAGGAGCATGAACTATAGATAGACGTTGGAATAGAAGGTTTTTGTGCCTGGCATTATAAATAAATGGTAGTAGGAGGAATAAAAATGAGTACACCGACATTTGTATTAAGTAAGGAAGATGAGGAGCTTCGCCAGAAAAATTATGAACTGGTTGTAAAATTTATGAGCCTGTCAGGCCCGGACAGAAATATTGGCCGTAAACCGCTGCTGGCCGAGGACGGTAAGGCCGTAATGGCATTTACTCAGTCGGGGATTCCCCATGCATCCAATATGCCTGAGTGGAACGAGGCCACTGCAAGAGATTTCCCTAATTGGGGCTATCCGGAATTTGAAATTTTTATGACCCAGTACCCGGATAAATTTTGGGGAAATGTGACAAGCCGCGGCGCTTTTGGCGACGGAGAAATTAAGGACGGAAAAATGTATACCTATTACGAATGTAAAGACGGAAAGATTTCTTTGTATATGGAGATTTATAATCCGATTGGGGAAGCGCCCTCTGTTTCTAAGGAACAAAAAGAACGGGGAGAAATTTAAATTTTCATGCCGCGCTGGGCGCGGTTCCACCATGCATGAAAGCCAGGATTGCTCCGTGCCTGCGGCAATCTACGCTGCCGCTCCGGTCGGTGCTTAACAAGCAAGCGGTCTACGTTAAACGCGTGGTCTACGCTCCGCTTCGGTCGTTGCTGTGTGCCACTGGCACGCAGCAACACCGGCGCTTAGCAACACCGGCACGCAGCGCTGCACTTTCCGTTGCCTAGCGGCAACTCGTGCTCATACTTTGGGGTTATCAAATGTGCATACACAGGGGCAAGTAAACTTGCCCCTGCGCCTGCCTACTTGATAGCTTTCATAGTAACTATTTGGTTACTTGTTGATTAAAAAAAGACACTTTTGAAGAAAGGTGTCTTTTTTTAAAACAGGTATTGCAAAAAATGTTATAGAGGTGTATAATGGTTCGCAGAGATTGACAAAAAAATATCAATCTTGAGCAAAGAAAAAGGTGCCAACCATCCTGTTTGGATCATTAATAAGGGAGATGAAAGTCCTGGTGATATGACAGAGCGGGAAATCCTGCCCGAAGGATTATAAAAACTGGCATGATTTTTGCTATAATTTTTAACGAGTAATTCTTTATTCAGAGAATTTCTTGAAAAACGATGCAGCCACTTTGATTTTGACATGGCTTTATCGTTACAACCTTACCAAGTATGATTAAAGGAGAGATTAAGATGAAAGAGATCGTTATTGCAAGTGCGTGCAGAACAGCTATTGGCAGTTATGGCGGAACATTAAAGAGCGTTCCTGCTGCTGATCTTGGTGCAGCCGTTGTTAAAGAAGCTGTACACAGAGCCGGGATCAAGCCAGAGCAGGTAGATGAGGTTATTTTTGGTGATGTGCTTCAGGCTGGCCTTGGCCAGAATGTGGCACGGCAGGTGTCTATCAAGGCTGGACTTCCTATTGAATGCACAGCTATGACGATTAACATTGTGTGCGGTTCTGGCCTTAAGGCTGTTGCATTAGCAGCAAACCAGATTATTGCCGGGGAATCTGAGATCGTTGTATGCGGCGGTACAGAAAATATGAGCGCAGCTCCTTATGCTGTTCCAACAGCACGCTGGGGAGCCAGAATGAACAATGTTCAGATGATAGATATTACAGTAAACGATGGCCTTTGGGACGCATTTAATAATTATCACATGGGCATTACTGCTGAAAATGTTGCTGAACAGTATGGGCTGACAAGAGAAATGCAGGATGAATTTGCCGTAAGAAGCCAGAATAGAGCGGAAGCTGCAATCAAGGCCGGCAAATTTAAAGATGAAATTGTTCCGATTACCATTCCCCAGAGAAAAGGCGATCCGATTGTATTTGATACCGATGAATTTCCTAAATTTGGTTCTGCAATGGAAAAGGTTGCAAAGCTTCGCCCGGCATTTAAGAAGGACGGCACAGTGACTGCTGCCAATGCCTCCGGTATTAACGATGGCGCTGCCGCCTTAGTTGTTATGTCTAAAGAAAAGGCAGAAGAACTGGGAATTAAGCCTCTGGCTACAATCGTTTCCTATGCAACGGCAGGCGTAGATCCGAAGATTATGGGTGTAGGCCCTGTTCCCGCAACAAGAAAGGCACTTGCAAAAGCCGGGCTTGACATTAAAGATATGGATCTTGTAGAGGCAAATGAAGCTTTTGCTGCTCAGTCCTTAGCAGTTGCCCATGACTTAGGTCTTGATATGGAAAAGACAAATGTCAATGGCGGAGCCATTGCACTTGGCCATCCTGTAGGCGCATCCGGCGCAAGAATCCTTGTGACACTGCTCCATGAAATGGAAAAACGCGATTCTAAATATGGCCTTGCCACACTGTGCATCGGCGGCGGTCAGGGCCAGGCTTTGATTGTTAAGAGATAATCGTTGCCGTTTACCAGTTCAGCCGGTGAGCACAGCGGCAGATAATGGTTGAATCATTTCCGTGAATATCGTATAATGATAGAAAATCGTAATTATTCAGCCGTACATCTCGGATTTGCGCAGCTAACCGCCGCAGATGCGGCTAAATCCTCGATTCGGGCTAAATGCCTTAGTCTTGTGATGGCAAAAAACCTCTGCAAGCAAGCTTGCGCTGGATTTTTGCCATCATCAGCCGCACGGCTGAATAGTTACAGAAAATAAGTGGCAGTATTCCGGCAAGTGCCAGGGATGCTGCCACGAAAAGAAAAAGGAGAGCAGATATGTCAAAAGCACATCAGATTACAGTTGCCGAAGCGGCAGCGCTTGTAAAAGACGGTATGACTGTGATGGTTGGCGGTTTTATGGCCAACGGAACACCAGAACCGATTATCGACGAACTTGTAAAAACCGGGGTTAAAAATTTAACAATTATCTGCAACGACGCCGGCTGGGGAAGAAAGAAAAATAAAGAAACCGGCGAATATGAAGGCCAGGCCCGCGGTGTTGGAAAATTAATTGAAAATCACCAGGTTAAGAAGGTGATCGCTTCTCATGTTGGTTTAAATCCAGAATTTGGCGACCAGTATAAAGAAGGCGTGACAGAGATGGAACTTGTTCCCCAGGGAACATTGGCAGAGCGTATCCGCTGCGGCGGCAATGGCCTGGGCGGTTTTTATACACCGACCGGTGTAGGCACAGTCATTGCAGAGGGCAAGGAATCTAAAGTCATTGATGGCATTGAATATATTCTGGAAAAGCCTCTTCATGCAGATGTTGCGCTGATTGGCGGACATATTGTGGATAAGAAGGGAAATACCCGCTATATTGGTTCTGAAAGAAATTTTAATATTGTTATGGCTACGGCGGCGGATACAGTCATTGTTCATGGCGACAAGATTGTAGAGGCCGGCGAAATTGGTGCAAACTATGTGGAGACACCGGGGATTTTTGTAGATTACATTGTCGGAGGTGAAGAATAATGACAGATATAAAGAATTTTATTGCAGCTCGTGTTGCTAAGGAATTACATGACGGTGACATTGTCAACTTAGGCATTGGCCTTCCGACATTGATTCCGGCACATCTTGATCCTTCCGCCCATATTATTCTTCAGTCTGAAAATGGCTTTGTCGGCTTAAAGCCTGTGGAAAAAGGCAAGGAAGATCCTCATGTTGTTAATGCCGGCGGCGTATATGCAGGTATTGCTGACGACGGCGCTTTCTTTGACAGTGCCACATCTTTCGCAATTATCCGCGGCGGCCATGTAGATGCGACTGTTTTGGGTTCTCTCCAGGTTGACGAAAAGGGGAACATTGCCAACTGGATTATTCCAGGGAAGATGGTTCCAGGTATGGGCGGAGCTATGGATCTTGTTGTAGGTGCTAAGAAAGTTATTGTTGCTATGGAGCATACAAACAGAGGCAAGCATAAAATCCTTAAGGAATGTACGCTTCCGCTGACGGCTAAAGGCCAGGTAAATATGATTATTACCGAAATGGGCGTTATGGATGTAACCCCGGAAGGTATTGTTTTAAAAGAGTATAATCCAGAATTTACCGTTGAGCAGATCCAGGAAGCGACCGAAGCGAAGCTTATTATTGCTGATGATTTAAAGCCAATGATCTGATGTCAATGGCAAAAGGCTTCACTAGGGGCTGTGTTCAGGGCGTTTTGACGGTTTTTGCTGTAAACTTTTTTCTACGTTGCGTTCGGTTTTCCTGCGCATGAAAGTTGTTTGCAGGATTATAAGTGATATATGACAAAAAGCTGTTGGAAAATGAATTTTTTTAGATGAATCATTAATTTTTTGACGGCTTTGGATGCTTTTAATGCAAAAAACATGTATAATACAAATTAGCGGCTTGTGCAGTCTATGCGCAGGACTTGTACAACATTAAGAGGTGACGAAATGGAAGTAGCGACAGACCTGCTGAAAAAAATCGAGGAATCCTATAAAACCTTCAGCAAGGGACAGAAAAGAATTGCAAATTATATTTGTGAAAATTATGATAAGGCCGTAAATCTTACGGCAGCAAGACTGGGAGGTATTGTTGGGGTCAGTGAGTCTACTGTGGTACGCTTTGCCACAGAGCTGGGCTTTAAAGGGTATCCGCAGTTTCAGAAGGCTCTGGAAGAAATTGTTAAAAACCGTTTAAATTCTATTCAGCGTATGGCTCTTACGGACGACCGGTTAGACGAAAACGATATGATAGAATCCGTGCTTCGCGGAGACTATGAAAATATAAAACAGACTCTGGAGGAATTAAATAAGGAAGAGTTTAACAAGGCCGTAGAAATGATCAGCCGGGCAAACCGTATTTATATTGTTGGGGGACGAAGTTCAGAAATTCTGGCTAGATTTTTTTATTATTATTTAAACTATATTTTTGATAATGTGAAAATGGTCAGTTCTAACAGCCTGGCGGAGTCTATGGAGGATGTACACCGTATTGGTGATAGTGATGTTATTATTGGAATCAGCTTCCCCAGGTATTCTATGGACACGGTACGGGTCATGGAATATTCAAGAAAAAGAGGGGCTGTAGGAATTGCTCTGACAGACAGCGCGGCCTCGCCTATGGTAGAATATGCCCGGTTTAATTTATTTGCCCAAAGCAATATGGCATCCATCGCAGATTCCCTTGTTGCTCCCCTAAGTGTGATTAATGCCCTTATTACAGCGCTGAGCCTTAGAAATAAGGAAAAAGTTATGACAACGATGCGTACTCTTGAAAATATATGGGAAGAATACGGTGTATATAAGACATCCCAGGATGAGGAGGAATAAATCCGGCTTATGAAAAAGAAAATTGTGATTGCCGGCGGCGGCGCGGCCGGAATGTTGGCGGCTATTGCTGCGGCTGGGAACGGCCATGAGGTCCATGTGCTTGAAAAAAATGAAAAGCTGGGGAAAAAGCTGTTTATCACAGGCAAAGGGCGGTGTAACGTGACCAATAACTGTGATGTGGAAACTCTTTTGAAAAATGTGGTTTCCAATCCGAAATTTTTATACAGCGCTTTTTATGGTTTTACAAGCCAGGATATGATGAAGCTTCTTGAGACTGCGGGGCTGGCCCTGAAAACAGAGCGGGGCTGCCGGGTATTTCCCCGATCGGATAAATCTTCGGATGTGATCCGGACGCTGGAGCGGGAAATGAAGCGCCTGGGAGTGAATATCCATCTTTTTTGCACTGTAAAATCGCTGGAAATTACCGGAAATAGGGTGAACTCTGTAACCTTTGAAAAGGACGGAAAAGAAAGGACGATGAAGGCAGATTGCGTGATTGTCGCCACTGGGGGCCTTTCCTATAAAACAACAGGTTCCACCGGAGACGGCTATGAATTTGCGAGATGTGCAGGGCATAAGATAACGGATACGATGCCCTCTCTTGTTCCTCTAAATATTTGTGAGCCCTGGTGCGGCCAGCTTATGGGGCTGTCCTTAAAAAATGTGCGCGCCGGATTTTTTTCTGGGAAAAAGAAGCTGTATGAGGACTTTGGAGAAATGCTTTTTACCCATTACGGGGTGAGCGGGCCATTAATTCTATCGGGGAGCGCCCATATTGCTTCTGTACTTCAAAAAAAGAAAGAAGTGATCCTTAAGGTAGATTTAAAGCCAGCTCTTTCCATAGAACAGCTCGACGCCCGGGTGCTCCGGGATTTTAATGAGAATAAAAACCGCCAGTTTTTAAATAGTCTTTCCGGGCTTCTTCCGTCAAAGCTGGTTCCTGTAATTGTGGAGCTGTCCGGCATTGACGGGCGCAAGCAGGTGAATGAGGTCAGCAGAGAAGAACGGCTCGCCCTCGTACATCTGATGAAGGAACTGAAAATGACAGTTGCAGGTGTCAGAGACTATAATGAAGCGGTAATTACCCGGGGCGGTGTGTCTGTCCGGGAAATCAATCCATCCACAATGGAATCGAAGTTTGTCTCGGGTCTGTATTTTGCCGGAGAGGTGCTGGATGTGGACGCCCTGACCGGGGGCTTTAACCTGCAGATTGCCTGGTCGACGGCCTGGGCAGCAGGAAAGTCTGTGTAGGACGATAGTATGGCCTTAAAGGGATGCCAACAGGAGGGAACGCCCTAGGGGGCATACCATGATGGCCTTAAAAGGATGGCCAACAGGAGGAAATGAGTATG
>JAGZDD010000180.1 GCA_018369015.1 Clostridiales bacterium
TGACAAAACCTCTCTGCAAGCAAGCTTGCGGTCTACGCTGTGCTTCGGTCGGCGCAGGGCAGACGTCCACCGGACATCTTGCGCCAAGTTTTTGTCATTCTCAGCCGCATGGCTGAATAGTTACACCAAAAGAATAATACCGTCAAATAAGCCTTGATACAATGCTTTTTTAGACATATAATATAATAAAACCGACAAAAATTTTACATAACTACACCGCTCTGCCCGTTCTATCTGCCAGCGGTGTCCATACTAAACTGTAATGGAGAAACAAAAATATGAACTCCGAAGAAATAACAATCCATTTAGCCCATCCTGGAGAGCTGCATATACTTGCCGGGCTGGCACTTTTGCTCTGGCCTTCACATACACTCCAGAGCCTGGAAAATGAATTTAGAGAAATTATGGAAAAAAAGGAATCCGCCTTTTTCGTCCTTGAAATTAACAGCGTTCCCGCCGGCTTTGCTCAGTGCCAGCTCCGCCATGATTATGTGGAGGGTACAGACAGCAGCCCTGTCGGGTATCTTGAAGGTATCTTTGTCCGTGAGGAATACCGTAAACAGGGCCATGCCAAGGCGCTGCTTAAGTCATGCGAGCGATGGGCCAAATCCCAGGGCTGCCTGGAATTTGCCAGTGATTGCGAGCTGTCTAATGACGCAAGCTTTAGGTTCCATCAAAATATGGGGTTTAAAGAAGCAGGGCGGATTATTTGCTTTACAAAGAAGCTGTGATATTGCGCCTATCTGCCGCAATACCACAGCCTAATTGACCGTTATTTATTGCTCCCGGCGCAGAGATCGCCGCAGTATGAGCAAAGGAACTTCAGTATTCAAAAGTGTCCTCAAAGTGCTCATAGGCTTTAGGCAGCGGTGGGGCCAGCACAGAGAGGGAGGTCAGTCCGTCATAGGTCCATGTAAATGTACTTGGCCGGTCAGGCTCAGGAAAGAATTTTATCTCCCCGTTATTCCCGGCGTACTGGATGACTTTTTCTTTTTGCCCCGGATGTTCTGCCCTTCTCTTAGCCAGGCGCATATTATAAGTGACCCAGTTTTCGTCAAAGGGCGTCCTCAGCAGCTCGTAATTATGGAAATGCCAAAATTTCCACACACCGTCCTCTTTAATAAAGTCAACGCCATAACGCGACCAGACCCAGTGTGCCCACACACGGCGCCCATCAAAGGTTTCTTTGCAATAGAAATTTTCAGGCGCGTTTTTGTCATCCAAAGGCCCATGGCCGGATTCTGTTCCCGACAGCAGCCACACCCCCTTGGCCGTTTTCCCATCACCTGCAACCTCTAAAACTTCATTGCTCAGAGCGTGGAAAATCCATTTCCCTGGAGGGTTCGGCCGTCCTCTGTGATAATCCGTCACACTTTTATATCCCTCATACACACCCACATTTCCGTACTCAGCATGGATATCCTCTCTTTTGGCCCACAAATCAATGATCTCCTCATCCCTGAAAGCAGCATGAAGCAACATATATTTCGACATCAGATTGGAAATTTCATTTCTGTCTTTCATAAGCGTGTTACTCTTTTTCAATGCCTCAATTTCTTTCTCCATTGCCGCAATACGGCTTTCTAATATTTTTAGTTCTCCATCCATAAATTCCCTCCTCACACATCCAGATAGCCGCTATTGATTTGCTGCTTTCCAATCATCGTACTGCTGCTGGCAAGATTGTATAATTTCAGGCATCCCGCCATTTTCCAGTTTTTCAAGAAATTTCGGCAGCTCAGTTTGCGGGTCAAGGACGCCTGAAATCAGGCTGTTGCGGTATTCTTCAATAATATTATTAATCGAGGTCAGTTCATTTTCAAACTGGGATGTGTCTACCGTAAAACCAATCGCCGGAGAATACAGCCCCCGCTCCTGCTTTTCCAGGGCAATTTTTCTGGAATCCGGGTCGTTTCCTTCCCAAACTCTCGACAAAAACTGATTACCAAAAATCCATGTTGCATTAAGATAATAACCGCTGCTTGTACTATCAACGCCTTCTGGAAAACCGATGGTTCCATCCTCTTTTTCTTCCCAGTGAACGCCCTCAATACCAAAATTCAGAAGATTAATCACTTCTTCATCTGTAAATAAAAGATTTATGAATTTCATCGCTGCCTCCGGCTCTGTTGCTGTCACCGGAATCGCCCATGTCCAGTTTGTAAAAGAACTTGTACAGGTCGGCACAGTAAAAATAGGCACTGCCGTCATTTCATAGCCGCAGCTCGAATTGATACTTGCAATCTGTCCGTCACTTCCGGAAAAGTAGGAGGCTCCCTTGCCAGATTTAATCAGCGATTCTCCGGCGTCCATATTCGTCGCTGCATCCTTATATACATACCCTGCTTCATACCAGCGGTGCATAATTTCGCAAACTTCCTTAAATCCTTCTGTCGCATAATAATTGACAATCGTATCCGGATCTTCTTCAAATTGAATAATTACCTGGTTGTCCAAAATCGGATCAAAAGGAACCGTATCCTCAAAATCACCCGTAACAAACATCGTGGATTTTGTCAACATATGCGCTTCCATGGAAGGCACAAGCGCAGACATCTGAGGTTCATTTTGGGCAAGCAGCGAAAGTGCCTGTTCAATATCTGCAAGCGAAGTCATAGAATCTGTATCAATATTATATTTTTCTGCCAGATCCTTGCGCACAAACCAGTAAAAAGTATCTACTTTGTCTGCATAACAGGGAACTGCGTATTGTACGCCGTCGATCTGCCCGGCCTTTAAATAAATTTCCGGAACTGTTTCAAGTATTCCCTGCCCGTACTCCTCAAGGAGATCTCCAATAGGCATTAATTGATTTTGCGAAGTCATACTGACAAACCGCCCGGTTCCGGCGGGAATCGTTACCAGGGCATCCAGCTTTTCCTGACTGGAAATTTTAAGATTAAGCTGCTGCAAGTAATCTGCAATTCCCACAACCTCCATACTTACATGGACATTAATCCTTTTCTCTGTCAGCTCATTTAACGCAGCCTCAACATCCTTATAATTCGTCACACCTCCGGTATGAATATACATAATATTAATCTCAGACATATCTTCGTCAAAAGCCGCGTCGCCTTCGCCTGAAGCTGTCGCACTACCGCTGCTATCTGCCCCGCCAACTGCTTCGTCAGTATCTCCACCGCTGTCCGGCTTGGCAGCGCCAGTATCGCTGCTCAAAGCCTCCGTACGGCCTGCGCTTTGTTCACCAGATTGCGCGGCATTGCCCCCACATCCCGCCAATACGCCAAGTACCATTGTTCCTGCTAAACTAATAGCTGCCAATTTCTTTAGCTTCATACTTATACCTCCTCGCAAATCAATCTTGAAAATATCGCGCTTTCACCGGCTTTGGAGGAAGCCATTCATAGTCAAACCAGCGATATTTTGCTGCATTTTCAGACTTCCATCCATTTCCTGAAGCATATATCCCTATATAACATCCAATACATCCGCCTGCAACTTCCGATGAAAGCAGCTTCACTGCACCGCTTCCAACCTTTTTATAGCTGCTTTCATTTTCTTCACAAATATAAAATTCCAGGCAATACCGATCACCAATAATCTGGAGTTTTACCAAATCTCCCGAAAGAGGAGCGCCCCATTGTTCTGTAATCATGTCAAAAATGCGTTTCCGCAAAAGCGGACGCCGTTCTCCATCTTTTAAAGCTACTACAAATTCATAATGGACAAATGGCGTATGCGCAATTGCCAATCCAGCCTCCTCATAAGCTTTAGGTATCCACTTCATAAGCGTTTCCGCACGAAACTCAAAATGATCAATACGACGCCCTATAAAAGCCGGGGTATCTTTGTCATTAAGAGTCCTTTCATTTCCGTAAAGCGACAACCATCCTGGAACTTTTGTCATAGAATATCCATCAAAAAAAGTTCTGAAAAAATTCCATTCATATCCTAATGATTTCCCATCAAACCATGTACGTCTATCTATATTTCCATAAATATCTTCGGACTGCTTTTTCTCTTTATGGTTATCATTTTTTAAAGGTAACAATTTTGTTTCTACCTCAAGCCCAGGAGTGCGGCCCGAATAGACTAATGGCCATCCATCAACCCACTCTACAGGAGCAATTCCCGTTTCCCTGCCCATGTGATGATAATAAGCCTCGGTCAATCGATGCCCAAGATATACAAGCCACCAGCTGCCATCATGGGCTTGTACAAGATCTCCATGGCCAAGCCCCGCAAATTCCGGATTGTGTTCTTTATTCGCTGTTAAAATTGGATTATGCGGACACGGATCAAAAGGCCCCCAAACAGATCTGGAACGCGATATACATGCCATATGGCAAAATTCCGTACCGCCTTCAGCCGTTATTAAATAGTACCACTCATCTTTTTTATACATATGAGGGCCCTCAGCAAAACGGCCTCCACACCCGTTTGAGATTATTTTACTTTCTGTAAGCAATTCTCCTGTATCCGGGCAAATCTGTGCCTGATAAATTCCATTTCCTTCGCTTCCATCCTCCCGTAACGCCGGCATAGTACTCATAAAATACGCTTTGCCATCATCATCCCAAAATATCGATGGATCAATCCCGCCCTGTGAAACCCAACAGGGTAGTGACCATGGCCCTTCCGGCTGTTTTGCCGTTATTATAAAATTTCCGCTTCCTCCGGGTTCCATAGCGCCCTCACGGGCTACATTTGTTGCAATGACATAAAATACCCCCTGATGATAACGAATGGTCGGTGCAAAAATCCCGGCATTCTGCTGACATTTTGGAAATTCCATTTGTTCCGGTCGATGCAGGCAATGACCAAGCTGTTTCCAGTGAATAAGATCATTGCTGTGAAAAATTGGTATTCCCGGCAAGAACTCAAATGAACTATTCACCAAATAGTAATCCTGATGAACACGGCAAATACTCGGATCTGGATGAAAACCAGGAATGATTGGATTTTGTATGACCACGAATAGCATCCCCTCCTCTTAATAGCCCGGCGTACTGCAATTTCCCACCCGACTTATGATTATGCGTATATTATATCAAAGCTTTGCGATATAAATTAGTATAAATAAACACTATTTTGTATAGTATAACACAATTACAGGTTGCTATTTTTCTTTCTCAAAACCACCTGTATGGCGGCTCAGGGCAAACCGAAATTCTTTAGGCGTACGGCCAGTACGTCTTTTAAAGGTTGCCGCAAAATATTGGGGCGAATGAAATCCCACAGATGAAGCGATTTCTTTAACGGATAACTCGTGGTTCATCAGCAAATGTCTGGCAACCCGTACTCTAAAATCCCCTACAAAATCCATAATCGTACACCCAACAGCCTTCTTAAAAATAATGTTCAAATAATTCGATTGATAGCGGGTACTCCCCGCGATCTGAGCCAATGTAAGATTGGGATTTCCATAGCTCTTCTTTATAAAATCAATAATCTGCTCCACAAGCTCTGAATGTTGCGCAATTCCATCGTTTTCCCGATACTCCATAAGATTGGCGATATTCATTTTCAGCCAGGTAATAATTTCTTGAAGGGAGGCATAACGCAATGTTTCTTTTCTAAAAGACGGTACGTATTTTCCTTGATAATTCATTTGCAAATAATTTTCAATATTACAAAAAAGCATTTTAAATCCAGCATAATCCCTGGCCTTAACGCCTGGCTCAAATACTTTATCCAGATAATCATAAATTTCCATATTTTTCGTTAGAATTAACGTGTCCAGATAATTATAATCTATCTTGTAATCCTCCATAACCAGGCGCTTTCCAGGATCTATGAAAAACAGTGCCGGACGGTGATACCAATATTTATTGTAAAATTGAAATTTTGTCCGCCCGTAAAGCTCCATATGCGCCTCAAGACTCATTGCTTTTTCATAAATCATAAATGACATTGACCCGCCCAGGCCAGAGGACCTTAACTGATTTTTAAAGTTAAGCGCTGACTGTTTAAGCTGTCCGGCTGTCATAGGCACAAAAGGTTTCAGCGGCTCACACACAAGTAAATATCGGAATTGTCTTACCTTCATGCAGGCAGCTACATATAGGTGTGTATCTACAAGAAATTCAAAAGCAGAATAAACCTTTTTAAAAAAATAGTTATCATTTTCAAAAGAAACCATTTTCCCGGACATTTCATCAAAGGACGATAGAATATCCCTTTCAAAATAAACAAAATAATAGGGTATTTTCAATTTTTCAAAAAACAAGTAATCCTGATGGCGCAGATAATTTTGAGTATTGTTATTAAACATATCCATAATCGCCTTTTCAAAAAAGAACTGGCGCCGTGTCGCCTCTGCCAGAGTCCGGCGGTGGACCTCTTCCAGGATTGGTATGAGTTTGCCATCCATCAGCTCTTGATAAAGGAAAAAGGCATCAACACCATAAAATATAAGCTGGCGTAATATTTGGCAATTCATGGATGTATCATAAACAACAAAATGCATATTTTTTTCTTTTTCCCGGATGTGTCCTATCAGCTCCAGTGCTGTTCCCTGAACAAAACAACATGAACATATGGCTAAATGAGGATGATATTTTTCATACAGCGCCAAAGCACTGGCCAACGTATCTCCAATTCCAACACAAGTCACCTTATTATTAATATTAGGATTGCTCACATGGCTCAGATCCAGAGTCATATCCTGACAGCCGATGGCATGGATTTCCTTTGCATGTCCAATCGTATTGGGAATCTTGTTCCTAATTTTTTGAGCAATCTTTATGTCTCTGTCAATAAGCATGATTCTAAGCATAAAACCCAAAAATCTCCTTTAGCTTGCCTATATCCGCTTTGGGGCTGCGCTCCGGTGTTAAAAGTCCATTCACTTCCTGCTGCACATCTGTCAACTGTGTATAACAAAAACCAGCAAACCTTCCACATTTTATAAGATCCTCAGTAACTCCCTGAAGCCGCTCTAAAAACTCACTCTCTGACGTTGCCTTTTCTAAATATCCCCAGCCGTCTTCGCCGTTATCAAAAGCAATGCCGCCATATTCCGACAATATCACCGGCTGCCCCCCGTAACTTTCCCCCTTCGCAAAAGCCAGCCGCTTCTCCGGGCCTCCTGACAATATATCTTCCCAGCCGTTATTATATTTCCCAGGGGTCCGGTTCGTGTATATATAATCGTGGACAGCACATATATCCGTACAGCCCGGCTGTTCCCAGCCGTCATTAGCGCTGATCAACCGCGTTTCGTCCATCGCTTTAATAAAATGATACATGGCCAGGACATAGCTTTGCTGCATTTTATTTGTTCGGACATTGCGTACCCCCCAACTCTCATTGACAGGAACCCATGTGATAATAGATGGATGATTAAAATCTCTGTCAAGGAAATTCCCCATTTCATTTATTGAGCTTTGCACCATCTGGTCGTTATACATATATGCGCTGGGCAATTCTCCCCAGACAAGCAGGCCCATCCGGTCGGCATGATAATAAAATAAAGGATCTTCTATTTTTTGATGCATGCGTATCCCGTTAAATCCCATCGTCTTAATAAGCTCAAGATCCTTAACAATCGCTTCTTCTGACGGTGGTGTTAATAAGGATTCTTCCCAATAGCCCTGATCTAAAATCAAACGCTGAAAAAAGATTTCTCCGTTTAGAAGAATATGGCTGCCAGAAGCTTCAATGCTTCTCATTCCAAAATAGGCTGTCACTTTATCTTCGCCGCATTCTCCTTTCACAATAATCTCCACATTAATGAGATTCG
>JAGZDD010000181.1 GCA_018369015.1 Clostridiales bacterium
TGCCGCTCCGGTCGGTGCTGGACGCGTGCCACTGGCACGCAGCACCCCGCACTCATACCACCTTGCCCGTCCGATGTCTGCGTACCATTGTGCGCAAGCACCCCTGGCACACAGCCGCCGTCCGGGGCTTTCATAGTAAATAAAAAGAGTTCCGCAAGCGGAACTCTCACGCTAAACGCTTTTAATTTAGTTTACTCCACAGTGACCGACTTTGCAAGATTTCTCGGCTGGTCTACGTCATAGCCTTTCGCCACAGCAACATAATACGCAAAAAGCTGAAGTGGGATTGTTGCCATAAGCCCTGTAAACATATTGTGTACTTTAGGCACATAGAACACAAAATCCGCAGTTTTGGCAATATCCTTATTGTCCTCATTCGTTACAGCCAGCACAAAGGCTCCCCGGCTCTTAACCTCAACAAGATTGCTGACAATTTTTCCATATAAAGCTTCCTGGGTCACAAGGCCGACAACAAGCGTTCCTTCCTCAATCAGTGCGATTGGACCATGCTTGAGTTCCCCTGCCGCATAAGCTTCCGAGTGAACATAGGAAATTTCCTTTAACTTTAAAGATGCTTCCAGCGCTGTAGCGTAGTCAATGCCACGGCCAAGGAAAAAGACATTTTTAAGGCCAATATAGCGATTGGCAAGATACTGTATATCCTCTTTTTTATCAAGCAAAGCTTCGATTTTTTCTGGAAGCTGCAAAAGCTCATTCAGAAGTTCTTCATAAAAAGCACTGTCTATCGTATTTCTGACGCAGCCAAAATACATTCCCAGAAGATAAAGGGCAGAAAGCTGGCTCGTATAGCCTTTTGTCGTTGCCACAGCAATTTCTGGCCCGGCCCATGTATAAAGCACATCATCGGCCTCCCTGGCAATGGAGCTGCCTACAACATTAACAATCGCAAGGGTGCGCACCCCATGCTTCTTTGCCTCGCGCATTGCTGCCAGAGTATCGGCGGTTTCGCCGGACTGGCTGATGATAATAACAAGACAATGACTGTCAAGGATCGGATTGCGGTAACGGAACTCCGAAGCTAAATCGACCTCTACCGGAATCCTTGCAAGCTGTTCAATCACGTATTTTCCTGTAACCCCTGCATGATAAGCAGAGCCGCAGGCAACAATAAAAATCCGGTGAATATCTAAAAGCTGCTCCGGCGTCATATGCAGCTCGTCAATCACAATTTTGCCATCTTTAATCCGAGGATGAATCGTATCTCTTACGGCCTTTGGCTGCTCGTGAATTTCCTTCATCATAAAATGCTCGTAGCCGCCCTTTTCCGCAGCGGAAACATCCCACAAAATTTCTGTGACTTCTTTTTCCACTGGTTCTAAATCCATATTATAGACGGTCACGCCATCTCTTGTCAGGCGTACAATTTCTCCATCCTCAAGAATATAAACTTTTCGCGTGTACTTAAGAATTGCAGGAATATCCGATGCAATAAAATTGCCTTCGTCCGAAAGCCCTACGATCAGCGGGCTGTCCTTTTTAACTGCAATAATCTCATCAGGATTATTGGCACTAATGATTCCAAGGGCATAGGAACCTTCAAGACGGGTAAGCACCTTAGCTACTGTCGAAAGTACATCTCCGTCAAAATAATAATCCATAAGCTGGGCCACAACCTCTGTATCTGTTTCAGACTGGAAGTTATAGCCTTTCTTTTCAAGCTTCTTTTTCAAAGTTAAATAATTTTCAATAATTCCATTATGGACAACAGAAATTGTTTCCCCGGAATTTAAGTGCGGGTGGGAATTAATATCCGACGGAGCCCCATGGGTTGCCCAACGGGTGTGGCCAATTCCTGCTGTTCCCGAAAGATCCGCGCCGTCGCGGCAGATCGCTCTTAAATTTTTAATTTTACCCTTTGTTTTAATAACATTAATTTTCTCTCCGTCAAAAACTGCCAGCCCGGCAGAATCATATCCCCGGTACTCAAGCTTGCCAAGCCCCTCAAGCAAAATGGGGGCGGCTTCACGGACGCCTATATATCCTACAATTCCACACATATTTATAAACCTCCATTCATTACGAATTGACATACCCTTTGGCATATGCATATCAGCGGCGCGAATATCCCTGACATGCAGCCGCTGTCCGCCAATTCTATTTTGAAAGTACTTTCATCAAAAAACAAAATCACAAATATTTTAGCACGTTACTTTCAAATTGTCTATACGATTTTCTACAAAACAATATAGGTAACGATTCAGCCATGCGGCTGAGGAGGGCAAAAACTTGGCGCAAGCTTGCTTGCAGAGAGGTTTTGTCCTCCTTAGACATAGGGCGTTTAGCCCGTATCGAAGATTTAGCCGCGATAGCGGCGGAACTCCTTTCGCACGAAACAAAACTCTAAACGAATCCGCAAATGTTACTTTTTACGTGAACCGCGAACAGTAACAACTACTTATAAAATCCAGCAGTTTCGTTAAATTTATTCCGCACAGCATATTGATTATTAAGATTTAAAACGCCCTGGGTTCTGGATATAATAAAATTCATCAGCTTTTCCATATATTCTTCCTCGGTAATACTTCCCTCAGCCACATACGTCAGCCCTTTTTCCCAGCTTGCCGTAAGCTCTGGATTAAGTAATGAACGGATGGATAAATCAACCACATCAAAAACCATCTCTCCAAGCTGGGTCGGCGTAATGATCTGGGTCTTTTTATTGAGCGCCAGATATTTAATGGACACAAGCTTTTTCAAAATTTCCGCCCGGGTGGCGCTCGTACCGATACCGCTTCCTTTAATCTGCGCCCGCAGCTCCTCATCCTCAATAAGCTGGCCCGCATTTTCCATAGCCAATATCATAGATCCGGAATTATACCGCTTAGGCGGCGCTGTTTCGCCCTCTTTTATAAATATGTCTCGGATGTCCAAAACATCACCTTTTTTCAGCTTTTTCAGAGATTCCAAAAAAACGGCGTCGCACTTGATATCCTCAAGAGAATCCCCATTCCCTTTGTCAGCGGCGCCCTCTTGGGGCAAAGGATTTTCTTGGCCGTCCTGGCCATCTTTGCCGCCTTTAACATCACCGGAACCTTTTTTCCCATTTCCCGCAACCTTCAGATAGCCTTCCTCAAGAAGCACCTTAAAGCTTGAAAACAGCTTTTCCTGGCCAATAGCACATATTAACGACACCTTCTGATAGACTGCCGGAGGATAAAAAATACTTAAAAAGCGGCGGACAATGGCCATATAGACACCATATTTCTGGTGGAAAGACCTTTTAACCCCCCAAGCCCCTGGCCGGTGGGAATAATCGCATAGTGATCAGTAATCTGCTTGTCATTAACATAGCGGGTTGAAGCAATGGACTTATAACTTCCCATATCAAGCACCTCCTGGGCAAAGCTTCCAAGCCCGGAAATACTTTTAAGTCCGGAAATATTTTTATAAATTTCCTTTGCGACCGCTGTGGACATAACCCTGGCATCGGTTCTTGGATATGTTACCAGCTTTTTCTCATAAAGCTCCTGAACAATTTTTAACGTTTCATCAGGGCTGATTTTAAACATTTTTGAACATTCATTTTGAAGCTCTGCCAGATTATAAAGAAGGGGCGGATTTTTCTTTTCCTTTTTCCGCTCCACCGATGTGACCGCAGCAAAAAAGGGATCTGTTTTTCTAAGTTCATCCTGAAATGTCTTAGCGTCTTCTTTCTTTTTAAATCCATTTTCTTTATATAACAGGGGCGAGGCAAAATATTTAGAACCCTCTACAGCCCGCCATTCTGCTTCAAATTCCCGGTCAGAAAGCGAAAGCTTCGCCAATATCCGGTAAAAAGGGGTCTTTACAAAGCTTCTGATCTCCCGCTCCCGGCGCACAACCATCCCCAAAACGCAGGTCATCACCCGGCCAACAGACAGCACAGTATAGCGCGTATGCATAAAATTAGAAATATTTTGTCCATATTTTAATGTCAAAAGCCGGGAAAAATTAATCCCCATCAGGTAATCTTCTTTCGCCCGCAAATAAGCGGAAGCCGACAAATTATCATACTCCGAGAGATCCTTGGCCTCCCTTATGCCGCGCAAGATTTCCTCTTCTGTCTGAGAGTCAATCCATACTCTCAGACGTTTCTTGCCATGAACGCCTGCCTGCTGCTCTACAAGGCGGTAAATATATTCGCCCTCCCGCCCTGAGTCCGTACATACATAAATTGTGTCCACATCTTCCCGGTTAAGCAGGGCGCTGACAATATCAAACTGCTTTTTAACGTCGCTAATGACCTCATACTTAAATTCTTTAGGTATAAAGGGCAAAGTTTCCAATGACCATCGCTTTAACCTCGGATCATAACATTCCGGATAGCTCATTGTTACAAGATGCCCGACACACCATGTCACAATCTCCTTGGCAGATTCCAGGTATCCATCCTTGTTTTGGCCGCCAATTTTCAGCGCCTTTGCAAATTCTCTGGCCACACTGGGCTTTTCTGCAATATATAATGCTTTTGGCATGTCTACCTCCATTCATCGTACACAACATAAAAACGGCCATAATCCATACCGTTTTGGACATTATATCATGGCCTATCACCATCGACAAGAAAAAAATGTTACTGTCTGTCAGCAGCGCCGGCAAACAGTAACACTCTTATTAACAACTCAGCATAGATAAAATGCTATCTTGCTTCTATAAAACTACAGTAATCCGTGTTCCTTTTCCTTCTTCACTTTCCAATGAAATTTTTCCATCATGGTACTCCACCACATGCTTTACAATCGCAAGCCCCAGGCCCGTTCCTCCCGTCTGGCGGGAATGGCTTTTATCTACACGGTAAAAGCGCTCGAACACCCGGTCCACATAGGCGGAAGGAATACCGATTCCCGTGTCTTCTACAATAATCCTTGGGCGGTTCATCATCTTGTCAATTTTCACATGGACTTTTCCTCCCGGCTTATTGTATTTGATTGCATTTTCACACAAATTATAAAAAAGCTCGTCAATCATTTGCAAAACGCCCTGGGCAATCACTGAACTGCCCTGTACATCCAGAGATACTTTATATTTTTGAGCCACACTTTCAAGGCGCAGGCACACATCCTCTGCCATATGGTAAAGATCTACAGGTTCTTTTTCAATACCAATCTTCCGTTCATCCAACCGGGAAATTTTAATAATATCATTGACAAGCCCGATAAGCCGCGCCGCCTCCTTATAAATCTTTTCCGCAAAAGAAGATACATCCTCCGGCCTCACCATCCCGTCCTTCATCAGCTCTGCATAACCGGAAATAGAAGTAAGGGGGGTTTTTAGCTCATGGGAAACATTAGCGGAAAATTCCCTCCGCATTTTTTCATTTTTCTGCCGTTCTTCATTTTGTCTGTGAATCCGGGCCAAAAGAGGTTCCAGTTCTTCATAAGGACAGCCATTTTCCGGCTTTACAAGATCCAGATTATTAATTGGGCGTACAATACCATTCGTCATCCGGCGCGCGAGTATGAGAACAATAATAATAAAGACGACAAGAATAATCATCAGCACCGGAAGCATGGATATATAAAGAGCATACACACTGTCTGTACTGATACTCAAGCGAAGTACGGACTGGTCTTTAAGGCGTACAGCATAATAATAGGTCCGCTCCTGCAAGGTGGAAGAATGGCGCACTTCCGACGACGCTCCTTCTTCCTTGGCCTGAATAATTTCCGGCCGTTCCATATGGTTCTCCATCGATTGCCAGTCGCCGCGGCTGTCAAATAAAACAGTTCCATCGGAAGCAATCCATGTCATTCTTGATGAGCTGACATTCTCCATATTTTCCATATATTTAACAGCAGCATCTTCGGAGGCAAGCTCATTCACCACTCCGGATAAATAATATGCCTCGTCCTGCACATATTTTTCAGTCTGAAGGCCAAAAACATAATTAAACACAAAGAATATAATTGTATAAGACAAAATACATATACCGACAGCAAGCAGGCACATATTTTTAAATATTCTTTTTTTCATGGGCGGCTCTCCAGTTTATAGCCAACGCCCCGTATGGTAACAATCATGGAGCCTGCGTCTCCCAGCTTCTGGCGCAGCATTCCAATATGTACATCAACCGTACGGCTCTCACATTCATAATCCATGTTCCACACAGTATCCAAAAGCTTCTCCCGCGTCATTACAAGATCCTTATTTTTCATCAGGCAATCCAGAAGCTCAAATTCCTTATAGGTAAGTTCCACCGGACGGTCATCGACCATCACCGTGTGCTTTTTACGGTTTAGGGCCAGACGCCCGGTCGTAATGATTTCTTCCTGGGTATTCTCATTGCTGCGCCGGAGTACCGCTTTAATCCTAGACACAAGCTCCATGACTCCAAAGGGCTTCGTCACATAATCATCAGCCCCCTGATCCAGGCCAATCACCTTGTCATACTCTGTCGATTTGGCAGTCAGCATAATTACGGGAATGTTCTTATATTTATCATCCTTTTTCAGCTTTCTTAAGACAGAAACACCATCCTCGTCGGGAAGCATCACATCCAGCAATATCAGATCCGGCAATATACTCTTAATTCCCCGGTAAAAATCCCGGGCATTTTCAAAGCCTATTGTCTGATAACCCGATGCCTTTAAGGCATAAATAACCAGCTCCCGGATATTTGCGTCATCTTCAATATAATAAATCATCTTTTCCACTATATGCGCCTCCTTGCCTATGAATTGTAACTGTTCGGGCGGCAAAACCGCTGCAGTCAATTATACTATTATAACTCTTTTTTCACATAGCCTGCAATATTATCCGCATGATCAGATATACGTTCCAGATTGCTTAAAATATCTAAAAAGACAACACCGGACCGGGGCGCACATAAATTGGCAGCAAGACGCTCAATATGCTTTTCGCGCAGCTCCCCTTCCACATAATCTACCTGCTCCTCATATTCTCTGGCCTTTGTCACTGTATTCATTTCTGGATTTTCCCTTGCGCGCAGAGCATAAACCACACTGTTCGTTACATATTCCATAAGACCTTCCAGCTCTTTATTAGCGGTTTCTGAAAATTCAATATGGTTCTCCACCTTAAAGTGTGCCAGCTCCGCCAGATTTTCCGCATGATCCCCCATACGTTCAATATCACTGACGGTATAAAACAGATGATTGATAAGCTGGTGCTGCTTTTCGGCCAGGGACAGCCCTGATATTTTTACAAGATAATCTGAGATCTGATGGGCCATAAGGTCAATATCCTTTTCATGCTTATACACAAGAGCGATCTTTTCCTCGCTGTTAGAAAGACAGGCATCAAATGCCAGCTTCACATTATCATAAGTAATCTGGCCCATATGAATAACCTCGGCCACACTATTTTGTACAGCAAAGGCCGGATTTTCCAAAATACGCGCGTCAAGATGGCGCAGTACCATACTTGTTTCGCTTTCCTCGCCGGCGTTTTCCACTTTATCTTTAAGAATTACACCGGACAATTTCACAAGCTTATTTGCAAATGGGAACAGCACAATGGTATTCGTTATATTAAAAATTGAATGGAAAATAGAAATTTCCACACTGTTAATCCTCGATGTTCCAAAACCAGGGTCAACCTGAAAGATCACAAACATAATTACGCCAAATAATACTGCCCCGATCATATTAAACAGGAAATGGATGATTGCCGCCCTTTTTGCGGTGCGGTTCGCTCCTGCGCTGGAAATCAG
>JAGZDD010000182.1 GCA_018369015.1 Clostridiales bacterium
AGCATTTCCCTCACGCCGTCAGGTACATTGCGCCAGTTGCATACAATAACTAAAATGGCAGCTAAAAAATAAGCCACTGACATGACCGGTACAAGGATACCACACACCTTGCCAATACAGGCAATCCCTCCGAGAAGCACAAGAAGGCTTAAAAAAAACAGGATCAGGCCAGTAAGGCTATAAGGAATATGAAAGGAATCCATAAGAGCCTGTGAAACAGAATTTGCCTGAGTCATATTTCCCATGCCAAGAGAGGCAAAAAGAGTAAAGACGGAAAAAAGGACAGCCAGGAATTTTCCAAAAACCCGGGGCCTAAGCCCTTTTTCCATAACGTACATAGGGCCGCCGCAAATTTGTCCAAAAGCATTTTTCTGGCGGTACTTCATTGTCAGAACGCTCTCAACAAGGCTTGCCGACATGCATATCCACGCGGAAAGCATCATCCATACCAGCGCGCCCGGGCCGCCAAGCACCATCGCCGTAGCAACACCTACAATATTCCCCGTACCCATCATCGCCGCCATGGCAGTCATTAACGACTGAAAGGGCGAAATATCCCCCTCGCCGCTCCCCCCTGGATGTATAATATCAAGCACAACCTGGCGCAAAGCAAAACCGAGATTTCTCCACGGTAAAAACTTTAATCTTACAGTGAGGAAAATCCCGGTTCCGATAAACAAAATAAGAAGCCAGGGGCCCCAAACCCACGTATTTATTTTTTCTAAAAATGCAGCCACGAGAATTTTTAAATCCTTTCTTCTTAAGCCCTCTATCCGTATACCCGTAACAGTTTGGCATAGCTGAACTGTTACGTATACTCACAGATAAACAGCCAAGACAGTATCTTTTCTATAGCTTATTCCCTCTGCTGCCATTTCATTCACAAATCCATCGGCTTCCCTGCACATAATTCGTAACTATTCAGCTTTCTGTAGTTTTGTTTCCAGCACAAAGCACGGGCTGCTTATATACCGAGAAAATCCATATAAGAACGGACACTGTCAATTTCCTGGAGCACCTTATCCCGGCCGGAAGAAAAAAGCAGCCCTTCATTATATTTGTAATAGCGCTCGCAGCCGTTTTCCCGTATGAAATCCACTGCCGGGCGGCTTGTATTAAGCTCAGTAATAAAAATAATCATTTCCTGGCTTTCCCCAAAGGTTTGCTCCATAAAATCAAAAGCTGCCGACAAATGGGCATTTCCCCGATCAGCCAGCGCTCCAAGCTCATCCACTTCCTTCTCAAACGCCGCCTTTACCGCCGTAAAGCCATTGCCCTGCTTAATGAGCCGCAAATAACGATCCAGAGTCTCTAAAAGCTTTGGTGCCTGCTCTTTAACGGCTGCGTCTGTCTCAAGCCTTACTTGCTCAGCCTGAAGCATGAGCACCATGGCTTCGTCCGCCCCGCCGGCCGCCTTCACATCCACAAGCACTTGATAAAGCCGGGTGACAACTGTATTTTGAGCGGACCATTCTTTAAAATCATTTCCAAGGCAGCCCATAAGCAGACCGATCAGGCTGAGCTTTTCATCAAACCGGGCCTCTAAAATCCGGCTGGAGGTTTCAGGACGGATTTTCCCGTTAAGAATTTCCTCCACATGATAATCCTCTTTATATTGATTATATAAATCATAATAATTGGCAAAATCCTTAGCAATTTGAGGATGCTGTACATATTGGGAAACCATTGCTTCTGTCACCGGGCGGCCAAGAAGCTCCTGGGCAAAAATCATAAAGGACAGATCCTCCCACCCTCTGGCGGTCACAAAGCGCTTCCCGGAGGCGGTTGTTTCAATCCTGTAAAAGTTTTCCTTCTTAATCTCAAGATAAGTAATGATCGACGGGTGGACATTTCTTTCATAGGCATAGCTTTTCCAGACGGAAAAATCTTCGGAAATATCTATTTTTCGTACCCGGTCCAATGTCACAATGTCAAATTCCCGGACCGATTTGTTGTATTCCGGAGGGTTCCCGGCGGCAACAATGATCCAGCCATCAGGAATTTTATGGTTCCCGAACATTTTCTTTTGCAAAAATTGAAGCATTGTGGGAGCCAGAGTTTCGGAAACACAATTAATCTCATCAAGAAACAGTATGCCCTCCTTCTTTTTTGTGGCGGCCATAGCGTCATAGACAGCGCCGATAATCTCGCTCATTGTATACTGGGTGGCACTGTATTCTCTGCCGCCGTAAGTATGCTTCTCAATCATCGGCAGTCCGACAGCGCTCTGCCGTGTGTGGTGGGTCATCGTATAAGCCACAAGGCCAATGCCACATTCCCCGGCAATTTGTTCCATAATCGCGGTTTTTCCGATTCCCGGAGGCCCTATGAGCAAAATGGGCCGCTGGGCCAGCACAGGGATACGGTATTTCCCATAGTCATCCTTCATCAAATACGCCTCAATGGCGCCCTTAATTTCTAGCTTTGCCTGTAATATATTCATTATCGTCTTTCCTTCTTATGTTTCATTTCAATCACTGATCCAGATCCTCCTGTGTCAGTATCAGCTTTATCGCCCAGGGAGGAACGTTGCGGTCCATATAGTCCTTTTCAAAAAAAATAAAAGCGGTTTCAAAGGGAGGCTTTTGCTTTGGAAATTCCCCATAGCCGTCGGTAAAGTAAATAAGCCCCTTTAGCGCCGTAAGCTTTCCCTCGTCGATCAAGTGCTGTGTATAGTCAAACACCGGCCTGAAATCGGTGCCGCCAAAGCCGGAAGCATCAAAATTTTCCATTAAATTTGAAAGCGCTTCCCGGTCCGTAATCACAGTATCTGATGTAATTCCCGCGTCACACTGGACAATATGGATATTGACCTTTTTAAAAAAACTCTCCCTATCCGACAGCATACCAAAGGTTTCTTCTAAAAAGAGCCTGACCGTTTCCGGCGGGCATGACTGGGAGGTATCAATAGCAATGACAAACTCGTCGATTTTTTTGACATCCTTGTATTCCAGCGGTTCAATCAGCGGCAGATTTCCATAGTGTTCTAGTCCATAGGTATAAAAAATGTAATCAAAGCTATCATCGTCTGGTATAATTTCTTCTCCCCAGGCGGCAAATTGCCGCAAAAATTCCCGGTAATTTGTGCGCTCCCGGCAAAAAAGCTTAAGGCTCACAAGGAGATTTCCGCTCACATCGCCATAATCCCTGGACAAGGTCTGCATATTTGTCTGCATTTTTTCACTGATTTGCTTCCAGTCCTCATAATTTTGCTGCTGCTCTTTCGGGCGCTGCTCATCCTCATGTTCCCAGAATTTATGGTCGTCCACAAGGAAAGCCCGGCACATCCGGCCAAACTCCCGGTCAGAGATGAATGTGTTTTGAAGATAATGGTAAATTCCCTGAGCGCTTAATACGCGCATTTCCTTTTTCAGGCGCCCGTAAACATATTCCCGGTAATCGCTTACCGTCACCTTAACAGCCTTAGAATCCATACTGTCAATGAGGGCTTCCGCCGCAATATCACAGGCGAGGTTCCAACATTCTTTATTTTTGCCTCTTCCTGAAAAATCATGGCAAAATAAATTATGGATGAGCATATGCATATACGCCCGGTTGACAAAAACCCGGTCCAAAGCGTAAGTATCTAAAAGATACCTCGGATTAAACAAAATTGACAATCCGTCTGTACCGATAGTTTTTGTGGATAAATTCATTTCAAAGCCAAGCCTTGACAAGGCAATGTCCAAAAAACGCATGGACACATAAAGCTCATTGCGGGAAAGGCTTAAAATATGAATACCTGTCTGTCTTAATTTTTCTTTAATGTCATTCATAGGTTCTCTCCGTTTAAAGGGAAAATCGGGAATGGAGAGCCTGGCGGCCGCTTGGCTTCCTTTTTCCCAGGGAATCCATCAAAAGAGCCGTCAGGCCTGATTTTTGGCAGCGCTGCGCCAGATCAAGCGCAAGGTCAAGATCCTTATCCGTAAGAAGGCTGTGTTCAAGAAGATAAGGAAACAGCCGCCCTGCCCGCTCATCCTGATCCGCCGCCCCAATGATCCGCTCAAGTATTTTTGGCATATGAGCCTTTATATAGCTTTCATAGCGCTCCCTGCTTTCGTCTGACAGCCTATAAGGCCAGCACAGACGGCCAGCCGCGATCTTAAACAAGGTTTCCTCATTATCCTCCACCATAGCCACAGGGAACACCGAATCATATTTCCCATAGTCAATGTCTTTATCCCGGATACTGATCCGGTAAGAGTCGCCGGAGCCATAGGTTTCCCAGTTAAACTGCCGTGCCTCGATTTCCGGCACATACTCATACTGATAGTCCGTAAACACAAGGCGGGCCTCACTGGCACAGCTTCCTTCACTGTCAAGATAATGAATCGTTACATCCACCTCCTGGAACTCATCCTGAAGAATGGAATTTAGGGCATTTGGTTTGTCCGGTCCAATATCCATCGTGATTTTGGAAAGCTCCAGACAATTTTTAAAAGCCCCATAGCCGATATTTTTTAATTCCTGGCCAATGGAAATTTCTTTAAGCCCCATACAGTTATAAAAAGCATAATCCCCAATAGAAACCGCCGCCTTTGGACATGCAAAATGCTTAAGCTCCCGACATTCAGCAAAAGCATAGCTCCCGATACACTCCACAGTTTTTGGCACAACAACCCGTGTAAGCCCCCGGCACCCATAAAAGGCCTTCTCCTTAATTTCCGTCACAGGTTCTTTATCAAGCTTTTCCGGAATATAGAAAATTTCTGGAACCTCCCCGGAAATATAATCTTTGTAATTTTCAAAAGCACAAGCCATTTCTTTAACACTCCCTATATAGCAATTACCGGGCATTTCCTATCCCCGGCGGAAGCTTTCTCTGGTGGATCAAAACATTTTGGCGGATGTAAATATAAACTCCAAGAAGCAAAAGATCCGCGGCCAGCCAGGCGACCGGATTGGCGAGAGTCACGCCTACAAATCCAAGGCGGCCTACAAGAGCGAAGGCGACAAAGCATCTTCCCACAAGCTCAAAAATACCGGCAAACATTGGAAGCACCCCATATCCCATACCCTGAATACTGTTCCTGAATACATAAAGGATTCCCAAAAGCATATAAAATAATGTATTAATGTGCAGATAGGTGCGTATAAGCTCCATAACCTCTACTTCTGTGCTATCCACAAACAAAAGGGCCAGCGTTGTTCCAAAAAGGTAAAGGACTGCCAGGGCAAAAAGGCTGAAAACAAGTTCCATAAGCAGAGCAATTCTAATTCCCTGGCGAATACGGCTAAACTTCATGGCTCCTATATTCTGGCTGCAGTAAGTCGCCATTGTAAGGCCCACTGATTCCATACTGGCGCCAAAAATCATATGTATACGGTTCCCCGCAGCCATAGCTGCCACACTGACAGCGCCAAGGCCGTTGACCGCGGCCTGCATAATAACGCTTCCGACAGCCGTGATGGAAAACTGGAGAGCCATAGGAAGCCCCACAGACAGCAGGCGCCCCATCTTTTTTAAATCATACCGCCATTCCTGCCGTGAAAAGCGCAGGACATCATACTTCCTGAACATATAAATAAAGCACACGGCTCCAGAAACACCCTGGGAAATCACCGTAGCAATTGCCACGCCGTGAACCCCGAGCTTAAATACAATAACAAATAAAAGATCAAGAATAATATTTAAAAGCGCAGCTCCCACAAGGGCGTATACCGGCGTCCGGCTGTCTCCGATGGATCGCAGGATGGCCGCCGCGCAGTTATACATCATAAGTACCGCAATTCCCGCAAATATAATGACAATATAACCATAAGCCTCATCAAGAATTTGAGCCGGCGTATCCATAAGAATTAAAATTTCCCTGCAAAAAATCACCGTCAGCGGTGTCAGCAGCGCGGCAATGGCAATAGCAAGATAAATCGCGTTGGCAATAAAGTTTCTCATTCCCGAATAATCCCGAGCCCCAAAGCGCTGTCCATACATAATTGAAAAACCGCTGCATACGCCGTTGGCAAAGCCAAGTATAAGAAAATTGACAGCTCCTGTGGAGCCTACGCCGGCCAGGGCATCAACGCCTACAAATTTCCCCACGACAATGGCATCCACCATACTGTAAAATTGCTGAAACAGCGTTCCAAGCATCAGGGGAATACAAAATGAAATAATCAGTCTTAGCGGTTTTCCGCTGGTCATATCCTTTGACACACATAATCACCTTATTTAAAATTCGTAACAGTTCAGCCATGCCAAACTGCTACCTGCAAAAATCCATTAAAAATCGCCTGCGGCGATGGGATTTTTGCACTCCTGCTTCACTTTCTGACGGTCAGCGCACACATTGAACACTTGGCGAGATATTTTCAAGCCTAGTGAGAAAGCGTACAAAGTAGCAAGTGCGCAGACCTGGCTTGTTACTAAAATTCTCTAGTTACAGCTTTGCCCCGCGTATCGCCTGCGTAACATCCTCATACGCTTTCGTAATTTCTTTTATTTCACTGTCGAGAAATCCCCTGGGAATTTTCTCCCCCTTATGGGCGCGCAGCTTTTCCACTGCCATACTTACCGCGCCAAACAGACGGTCCATTCCAAGATTTCCGCAAACACCTTTTAGCGTATGGGCTGCCTGGAAGGCAATGTCGCTGTCTCCTTGTCCTGCGGCTTCTAAAAGCAAGCCATAATTTTCATCAGCTAAAAACTGGTTCAGAAAACGATAATAAAGACTTTCTTTTCCCATCATTCTGCGAAGTGCCGTATCATAATCGACGCCGGCAGCGATAAGCATATCCCTAACCTGTGTGTAATCCATCAAAAATCTCCTTTCCATCCAATATCCCGGTGCAGGTATGCCAAACGTTAAGCCCGGCTGCAATCCAGGCATGGCTGAATAAGTTACGAATATTTTCTTATACTCCGAGCAAATCAAAGCAATGCTGACAGTTACCTGTGGTCGCCAAGGAATAAAAGCCCAATAGCTCCCGGCCCGGAATGGGCGCCAATGCTTGGCCCTACCGGCTGGATGATAATATCATCATATCCAAATTCACGGCGGACAAGCTCTGCCAGATAATTGGCATCCTCCTCACAGTCGCCGTGGACAATGCCAACAAACACCTGCTTATCCCTAAAGCTTCCAAGGCGGTCCGCCATATTTTTTATCAAAAGATTCAGAGATTTTTTGCGTCCCCGCATCTTGTCTAACGCCACAAGCTTCCCCTGATCGTCAATATATAAAATTGGCTTAATGTTTGCCAGCGTTCCGACAATAGCCGTTGTCTTTGAAAGCCTTCCTCCCCTGTAAAGATGGTTCAAATCATCCACTGTAAACTGAACACACAAATGGGGAACCAAGGACTCCACATATGCTGCTGTCTCCTCCACAGATTTTCCCGAAGCCCTCATGTCAAGCGCGGCTTTAATAAGAATCCCCTCGGCTAAAGATACGCTTAATGTATCGACGACCTTGATTTTCATATCCGGGTACTCCTCCATTACCTCGTTAGCTCCGGACACAATATTGCTGTAGCCACCGCTTAATGCCGAAGAAAAGCTGATATGTAAAATATCTTTGCCGGACCTGGCAATCTCCGTAAACTTTTCTAAAATCACCGCCGGGTTACTGGCCATTGTGGCCGCCTTCTTTTTAGCG
>JAGZDD010000183.1 GCA_018369015.1 Clostridiales bacterium
GGCTTTTATGGCCCGTCTGCCCGCTCTGCGGTATACATACTGTGCAGCATATGCACCTGTGAGATTTACCATGGGTAGAACCGTTGTCACAAGTACAGAGAGAGACGGAGAAGTCAGAAAAGTTTTGCTGATGAAGGTAGGCACCCATGTGGCCACGCCGTCTTTCAGCATTCCGTGGACAAGCACCGGAAATATGGCTGCCAGCAGGCCAGAACGGAACAAAAGAGAGGAAAATGGTATGGCCTTGGTGTTTGGAGGTGTGGGATCGGAAGCATCAGAGGTCTTTGTTTCCTCTGTTCCGTGTTCCAGGCTGTACCGCTCAATACGGCCAAAACCAAAGAACCAGTCCGCTGCCATAAGGCCCAGACAGAGGGCCGCAGCGCCAAACACGGCTTTCCAGCCTGCCAGCCACATGACTGCCGCCGCCAATAGATAGGCCCCCAGGGTTCCGGCTACCTGTGAGGAGACAATGTGGATACAGTAGCGCACCTTCTGCGCCTCCTGCAGCATTTCCGCAAAAATACGGATGATGGGAGGCCAGATCATTGACTGGGCATACCCATTAATCCCCCATAAAACAACCATCATCAGAAATCCCCCGGCGGTTCCCATAAGCAAATTAGCGGTGCCGGAAAAAAACAGCCCCGCAAATATCATATTCCGCGGCTTTAAATGGTCGCCCAAAATCCCATTGCAGATCTGTCCAATCCCATACGTCAGAAAATAAATCATACTGACAAGGCCCGCCTGGGAAAATGTCATTATATTTTCTTCAACCATCACCGACATTGCCGACGAATAGTTCAGCCTGCCGATATAGGACGTAAAATAGGCGCCCCAGCATAATAAAAACAAATATTTCTGCCACTTTTTTTCCATACGTTTTTTCCTCGCTGCTATACATTTAAAGCTCAAGAACCATCCCGTCATAGGCGATAATAAATCCGTCCTTTGCCACAGCTTCTTTGGCTTCCTCATACAGCAGCCCGTCATTATGGGAAAAATGGGTCAAAACAATTTGGGTCTTATTATCAATACAGCCTATGTCCTTTAGCCTGCGCACAACCTCCCGGTTGGCGGCAAGCCCCATATGCCCCCATGTCATTTCACTGTTTTTCCCAAGCGTGCAGTCCAGGCTTACCCCGTCAAATTTTATCCCTTTTAAGGCATCCCACGTAGCTTCAGGGAAATAACCTGTATCGTTTCCATATAAAAGTGACTTTCCTGTGCTGTCCTTAATCACATACAGCAGGCAGTCCTCTTTAGGGTCGTGAAAGGCCTTTAATGTTTTAATGTGATAACCCGGAATGTCAAAGTCAGCAAAGGCGCCGATTTCCTGAAACTTTACACATTCCCTGAAATTTGCCGAATCATCCTCAACCTCCTGGGTATTTAAAAACATCCAATGGCATTTTTCATTCCCATAAATTGTCATCGCGTTTTGCGCGCCGCTGTCGGCGTAGGGCGCTGCCTTTAAAATCAGCTCTGTCGGATAAAAATGGTCTGTATGGGAATGGGTCAGCAGGACATTTCCCACCTTGGACATATCAAGGCCATATTTCATAGCATGATAAAATGTGTCCGGCCCAAAGTCCACCATCAAACAGCCGTCAATTAAAGCCTGCGCCCGGCTCCGGCAATTTCTTCCCCTCCTCTGTCTTGCCTCCCGGCAATTTTTACAGCTGCAAAACAACGCGGGCCACCCTTCGGCGGCCGCTGTTCCTAAATAATGAATCTGCATTTTCAGTCTCCTTTGTTTCTTATCCTTACCTTTATCTTATTATAGCGTAGGCGCCGCTTTTTGAAAATCTATTTTTATTTAATAGGAAACTGCGTTTCCTATTAAATAAAAAAGCTCCGCGAGGATCGCACTGCGGCGGAATGGAAGCTGTCGCTTGCGCGACCCGCCGCAGGCGGAGAATCCTGCAGAGCAGGATTCTTTTTTATTAGCACTCACCTCTTGACACTGCTAACAACAAGTGTTATATTATCAATATAACAAGTAGTACATCCGATGTAACAGTTCCGATAGCGATTCCTTTGTTACTATCAGATTTTTGATTTATAAAGCCGGAGGCATAACCGTTTGGCGGGCCAAACCACTCTCCGCAGGCAGATATAAAAGGAGGATTTTCTATGTTATCACGTAATAATTATGGTTTAGATTTATTTGACGAATTTTTTAAAGATCCTTTTTTCAGAACACAATATAAAGATTCTAAAGATAAGCCTATGAGAACAGACATTTACGAAACAAGCGATATGTATCTTCTCGAAATCGAGCTTCCCGGCTTCTCCCGGGATGACATTCAGGCAGAGCTTGAAAAGGGGTATCTTACAATCTCTGCTGATCAGCCTAAACGTATCGACGAGGGCAGCGAGCGCCCGCAGCTTGTTCATCAGGAACGTTACCACGGCTCCTATAAGAGAAGCTTTTATGTCGGCGATGAGCTTCACCAGGAAGACATCAAGGCCGCTTTCCGCGACGGTATCTTAAAGCTTACCATTCCCAAAAAAGTACCAAGAAAAATCGAAGATACTAAACGTTACATTGCCATCGAATAAAGCAGCAGCTTTTATAAATTCATTTCGCCAAAGCTTCACATACGCCAGAAGCCCGGAACACAATGTTCCGGGCTTTCATAGTAAGCTCAGTCCAGCCGCGCAATAAATTTCATCGTATATAATACGCTCTCGTAATCTTCTTCTGGTATAATTTCTTTGGCAAAATCAAAAATATCCCCGGCGCATAGACGCTGTCCATCTGCACAAGTTTCGCCGCTCACAGATGTTGTTTCTTTTCTCCTTTCCAAATAATCCTTAAGTAACTTATGCATTACGGCGTTATCGGCTCCGCACAGTTTATCGCCCTCAGCTTCATCTCCTTTAATGCGCACAGTTTTCATATTCAGCAGCGCCTTGTATGCCCATACAGCCCCTTCTTCCCATTGCGGGGCAATGGCTCCAAGAAATTCTGGAAAACGCACAGTTTTTTGGGCTGCCCTTTGTTCCAATACATAATCTGATGTCATTTCTCCGTTCTCTAGCAGGCCGAGCCGTTCAAACTGTTCTTTGGGCGCGTCATTTTCTTTCATAAGCCTAACCATAGCGTTCATCATTTCGGCTTCCTTTTGCGGGTCGTCGATGGGGCAGCGCTGTTCCGGATCTTCTCTGACATTAAACAAAAGATTTCCGTACCGGAATGTCGGTGCTGGCGAAAAGCCATCATTACCCGGAAGCTTTAGCACACGGCAGCCCTTGGTAAATTCAAACGGGCCGGCCAGCTCTATATCTTTGAGCTTTTCCGGAGACATCCGGCAGCGCATCTGATTCGGCATAAGCGTATATTCATATAAAGGTTCGTTGTCCTGATGAACAGGCGCCCTCATGTATACATAATCACCGTCGATGATATTCACATGGGCCCCAAAAAATCCAAACAGCCCGCAGCTCCTTACCGGTGTATCGGCCTCTATCACCGGGGTCAGAACCTCACCCTGCATATCTTTTGGAAGGTTGACGCCAAAATAATCAAGAATCGTCGGGGCCAGGTCAATCGTTTGTACAAGAGAAGCCCGCCGGACATTTTTGGCGCCAATCTTTGGATTCCATATAAACAAAGGCGTATGGACAAGTTCCTCGTAGGCCGGCATACAGCCTTTGGACCACCAGCGATGTTCGCCAAGCATAAATCCATGATCTGTATTGACAATAAGCATTGTATCCTTCCACATATCGTACCGGTCCATAAGATCCAATACCTGGCCTAAATAGTGATCACACATGGACAGAAGTGCAAAATATTTTTTGCGTACCTTCTGTACAAAATCGTCATCCTCCATAGTTGGTCCATAAGGCGGCCAATCGTATTTAAACGGCGCTTCCCCGGCCTCCCGGTACAGTGCCTGAAATTCATCCGGGGCAAAAAATGGTTCATGGGGATCAAAGGTTTCTATTTGCAGGAACCATTGGTCATAATCTTTATTTTCTTCGATAAATTCCAGGCCAAGCCCCAGTGTTTTTGCTTGTGGAAAATCTTCGGCGGTTTTGATGTATCTTCGGTTGACCTGATCCTGCCGCCGCCAGTTCACCGGGTTAAACGCCAGTTTCTCTGGCTGAGGCGCGGATGCCTTCGGCCCAAATCCGGTATAGTCCTCTTCATTTACCGGAGCCAGCGAACCTTTCCACGGATCGCCCTCCTGCCCCCGGACACATTCCCAGGACTGATAACGGGTATGATATGTAGCCCCGCCATCCTCCCAATAATGCTGGTGGTCGGATATAATATGGGTGTAAATACCATTCTGCTTTAAAAGCTCCGGCATTGAATCATCAAAAGGTTCCAGAGGGCTCCATCCTCTGTGAAGGAAGTTTAAACGCCCTGTATGAAGCTCCCGGCGCGCCGGCATACACGGAAGGCTCGCCGAATAGGAGCGGTCAAAGGTTACTGTTTTCTCACCAAGCCGGACAAAGTTCGGCATTTTTGCCAAATCGCACCCATAATTTGGAAGATAATGCCGGTTCAGCGAATCATACATAACCATAATCGCACGCATATCCTTTTCCTCCTCTCATCTCCTTGTTAGTTTTTCATGCCTGTAGATGCAATTCCCTGTACAAAGTATTTCTGCGCGCAGAAATATAAAATGACCATCGGGATTGACGTCATCAGTGTGGCGGCCATGAGCCAGTTGTAATGCGTCGCCGTAGATCCCCGGAACATTTGAAGTCCAAGCTGGATAGTTTTCATGCGTTCTGAGCTTGTCATAATCAGAGGATAGAAGAAATCATTCCATGTAGCGACGCCCTTTAAAATCGTCAATGTGGCCAAAATTGTTTTTGACATCGGCAGGAAAATATACAAATAGGTTTTAAATGGGCCGCAGCCGTCAATTCTTGCCGCTTCGTCCAATTCCCTTGGAAAAGAGGTATAGAACTGCCTGCACAAAAAGATGCCAAAGGAACCTGCGAGGAAAGGAATAATCAGCGCCGCATAGCTGTCCAACAGGCCGGTTCCTCCCTGTCCTAAAATATTATTGCCGCCGGCAAGCGGGAAGGAACGCAGCATAACAAACTGGGGAATAACAATGGACTGTGGGGATACCATCATGCCTATAAGAATTATCATAAACAGCACGTTGCGGCCCCGGAAATTCAGCCGCGCAAAAGCATAGCCAGCGATGGAATTGACGATCAGGCTTCCCACGACAACAACGACCGTGATAACAATGCTGTTTTTAAAGTAATTCAGCCAGTCGCCCATATGCCATGCCTGTATAAAGCTTTCCACATTGAAAAAGCTTGACGGCAGCCATTTAAACCCGGCCAGAGAAATCTCGGGATCGGTCTTAAATGCCGTAAATACAACAAAAAGAATCGGAAGTAATGTTATAATTCCCCATATAGCCAGAATAATTATTGTCACGGCCTTAATAATATTGCCCTTTTTCTTCATTCCCAGCGAAATTTTCCGGGCGGCCGCCGTTCTTCCCTCCGTTAATGCCTGATTTGTTTCTGCCATTAATTATCACTGCTCCTTCCATATTTAAAGTTTACAAGGGTAATCAGCAGGATAATAATCAGCAGGATTACCGCCTGCGAGGAAGCATAGCCCATTTTATAATATTCAAAGCCATTCTTATAAATCTGGTGGGCAATGGTCGTTGTTGAATTCAGCGGCCCTCCATTCGTAACAATCAATACCTGGCCAAACACCTGGAAGGAATTGATACATGCCATAACAAACACGAAAAATGTCGTTGGGGCAAGCTGCGGAATTGTAATATTAACAAACTTTCTAAAGCGTGTCGCACCGTCTATACTGGCCGCTTCATAGAGATACTCAGGAATCGACAAAAGCCCGGACAAAAACAGGATCATATTATAGCCCGTCGTATTCCATACGCTCATAATCACAATCGACAGCAGCGCCGTCGACGACGACGTTACCCAGCCAATAGGTGCAATCCCAAAAATATCCAGAATACGGTTTAAAATACCGTTGTTTGTATCAAACAAATAGAGCCATGCCATAGAAACAGCGACCATGGAAAAAATATTTGGCATATAAAATAATGTTCTGAAAAATCCCCGGCCCCGAAGCTTTTGATTCAGCAGAGACGCCAGGGCAAGCCCCAGCGCCATGCTGATAGGAATTGTAATCACACTGTATAAAACGGTGTTTAGCAAGCTCTTTACAAATACATTATCTGAAAACAAATCAATATAATTTTGGAACCCTACAAAAGAAAAGGTTTTTAAGTTAAAATCCGTAAAGGACATGCCTATAGTAACGGCAATAGGAACCAAAACGAACAATCCATAAATTAAGAACGCAGGAGCTATTAACAAATAACCGACATTTTGATATTGTCCGCCGACTTTATGCCTCTTCTTCATAAAATTGCCCCTTTCCGTTTATTTAATCATAGAATCCCATTCCTCAGCCATTGCCGTAAGCTGTTCTTTTGTATCAGCACCAGCATAAATCTGCTCAAGACCAAGACGGAAGTTCGTAATTTGTTCGTTAAACGTTGGGTCAAAAACATCGGCAAATGGTGTGGAACGTCCGTAGGCGTCAACAACATTTGTAAATTCCGGATTCAGTGAAATAAATTCCTCATCTAAAGACGCACGCCCGGAATACAGGGAAGCTTTCTGCGCAAGAATCGAGCAGGATTCTTTAGAGAACAGGTCGAAAAGCATCTCGGCGGCAATCTCTTTATTTTTCGATTCGCTGTTGACAACAATGTAGTTTCCTATAAGGAGAGTATTCATATCGCTCTTGATAAATCCAATCTGTCCCGGGAACGCCGCGTCTGCAGTCGTAAATGATGTTTCAGCAACAAGGGTCATAGAAGCTACGCCGCTCTGCACTCCATTAATAGATGCACTCGGCCCTAAGAAGGTAACACAGCCTTCGTCTACGAGCCTTTTAAGCTCCTCAATAGACTGCACGGCAGCATCCGTATTAAATGTGGCCTTTAGATCGCTGTTCCATAACTTCACAGGCTCCTCAGAATACATGGAGGCCAGAGAATAGAAAAACTGCTCACCATCCTGGTCAAGCTCAAGCCCATAGGTGACAA
The DNA here is from genome assembly GCA_018369015.1 of Clostridiales bacterium. Taxonomy (GTDB): domain Bacteria; phylum Bacillota; class Clostridia; order Lachnospirales; family Lachnospiraceae; genus Catenibacillus. The sequence continues at coordinate 7,089 of JAGZDD010000183.1, forward strand.
CCTTTCCGCTCTCATCACGCACTGTCATCTTACGGACAAGGTTATAGAAGTCTTCGGGCGTTTTAATATGGAGCTCTTCCTCAGTAATGCCCTGCTGCTGCGCAATATCCTTCCGGTACATCCATACACGGGTCGACGGCTGGAATAGGCCGTAAAGACTACCCTCGCTCTTGCCCGCGTCAAGAATATTCGCTTTAATATCTGTCAGCCCATCCCAATTTTCGGGAATGTAGGCATCCAGATTTTCAACATAGCCAAGATCCATAACAGAACCCATCTGACCATAACCAAGCATAAAAATATCTGGCCCTGCCCCGCCGACAAGACCTGTGTTCAGCTTTGTAAAATAATCTGTCCACGGAATAAACGTCAGTTCGTAAGTGACACCGGGATGATCAGCACAGTAGTTATCAAAACATTCCCGGAAAGCCGCATCATATTCAGCCTCTCCCGTTCCTGCCAGCCAAATATTAATGGCCGCCTCTCCAGCAGTAC
>JAGZDD010000184.1 GCA_018369015.1 Clostridiales bacterium
TTACGAAATTAAAACAGAGCGGTGTCAGGATATTGGATATGCAGGTGGACAGAGGAAGTCTTGAGAGCATTTTATTCCCGCAGATAATGAGCCAGGCGGACATGGGCGCTGGGAGTTTGGCTTCTGTATGCACCGGGCAGATCGGGGATGGGGGCAGCAGGAAATCTGACGAAGAACACCGGGAGGGATGAAAAATGGAAGCAAAAGTAAAAGCGGGGAATCTGCGCAAATGGAACGCTTTATTATATAGCATAGCATTACAGTGGAAGCTGGATATAAGGAGCAGGTCTTTATTAGTCACCTGTTATATTGTTCCTTTAATGTTTTTCCTGCTTATGGGAAGCCTGTTTACTTCGGTCATGCCGGAAATGAAAGAAACGCTGATTTTTTCGATGATCGTTATGGGAGTATCTATGGGCGCCTTGATTGGTTTGCCGCCCTCACTGGCTGAAACTTACGGGAGTGATATAAAAAAGCTTTACCGGGCCAATGGTGTTCCTTTATGTTTTGGGCTGGTGGCTATGGCGATTTCCACATTTATTCATTTAATGATCATGAGTATTGTGATTGTTTTGCTGGCTCCGGCTCTTTTTGAGGCTGCCTTGCCTTCACACATCCCTTCATTTTTTTTGGCCCTTGGAATTTTTACGGCCGTATCTTTAAGTGTTGGAAGTGTGCTGGGGCTTGCGGTTAAAAATCAGGCAAAGCTGACGATGGTTGAGCAGTTTGTGTTTTTGCCGTCAATTATGCTTTCAGGAATTATGTTTCCCTCCGGGCTGTTGCCGGATTTTCTTGAAACCTTTGGCAGGGCATTTCCAGCTTTTTGGGGCTACAGGCTAATGCTTAATAACGGGCTTGTGGTGGGAAATCTGTGGTACCCGGCTTGTGTTTTTTTGACCGCCGTCCTTTTATGCGGCTTACTGATGAATCTAAAAAATTTATAAACCTTTCTTTATTGGTTGCTTCACTTTCGTTAAGATGTTATTATACTCCTTGAATATTTAGATTTGAGAGCTTTTACTTTGGGCTTTCATAGTAAGGGAGGATAACAGGGAATGGGCCGTATGGGTTATGAATTGGCGATGCTCTTTTTTATTTACTCGTTTTTAGGCTGGATCGTAGAAACAGTTGTTAAGTCGTTGTCGGAGAAAAAATTTGTGAACCGTGGATTTTTCAATGGGCCGTTTTGCTTTATTTATGGCTTTGCCGGTGTGCTGATGAGTATTGTTTTTATTGATCTTAAAAGCCAGCCGGTCTTTTTGTTTATCGGGTGCGCGGCTCTGGCGACAGCGATTGAATGGTTTACAGGAAAGCTGCTGGAACGGATCAATCAGCATAAATGGTGGGATTATTCCGGGAAGAAGTGGAATTTTGACGGTTATATATGTCTTCAATATTCGCTGCTTTGGGGGCTTTTAGGTACTTTGGCGGTAAAATATGTCAATAGCTTTTTCATTGGCATTTTTGATGTTCTTCCGGTCATTGTGCGGGGGATTATTGTTTGGGCGCTTGCTGTTATCGGAATTTTGGACGGTATTGCATCCTTTGCCGCTGTATTTCACATCAAAAAAGGATTGTATGCGATTTACCGGTGGAACAGTCAGCTTGACCGCCTGTCACACCGCCTGGGAAAATGGATTGTCAGCCATGTAGAGAAACGTATGGTTAAGGCATATCCTGCGATCTCTAAGGAAAAGGAGACACAAAGTGCCGAAAGCGACGCCAGGTTTGCTGCTGGGTGCGGTTTTTACAAGCTTTTCTGGTTGTTTTTCCTTGGAGCCTTTCTTGGAGACCTGGTTGAAACGGTATTTTGCCGGTATAGTATGGGGCGCTGGATGAGCCGCAGCAGTCTTGTATGGGGGCCTTTCAGCCTTGTATGGGGGCTGGCAATTGTCCTGGCAACTGTGCTGCTTTATAAAGACAGAGATAAGCCAGACCGGCACATTTTCTTTGTCGGTACTATTTTGGGCGGTGCCTACGAATACATATGCAGTGTTTTTACAGAAATTGTTTTTGGAAAAATATTTTGGGATTACAGTAAAATTCCTTTTAATCTTGGCGGCCGTATTAATCTTTTGTTTTGCCTTTTCTGGGGGATTGCCGCTGTTGTCTGGATTAAGATATTATATCCAAGAATTTCCCGGCTGATTGAGAAAGTACCAAAATTGCCGGGCAAGATGGTGACATGGGTCGTTGTTGTATTTATGGCAGTAAATATGTGCGTGTCAATGCTGGCGCTGATCCGTTATGATTCGAGAGCCAAGGGAGAACCGGCAGACAGCCGGTGGGAGCAGGCGATGGATGAGTATTTTGACGATGCGCGTATGGAGAAGATTTACCCGAGTGCAAAGCCTACGCCGTCAAAACATTGACGTATGCGTGTTACAATTCCCGGCTTTGCCGGGAATTGTAACGTATGTGTGGAGGTCTCATAAGGGATCTCCACTTTTTTATTGACAAAATGAGATAACTGTTATATCATAACTATAACAAAAGAAGGATCGGGTGAAGCTTATGGTTCTGAAAATTGATTTTAATAGTGAAGAAGCAATATACATACAATTAAGAAACCAAATTGTGATTGGCATTGCCACTTCCCAGATCGAGGAGGGCCAGCCGCTGCCTTCGGTGCGGCAATTGGCGGATCATATAGGAATTAACATGCATACGGTGAATAAAGCATATTCTGTACTAAAGCAGGATGGTTTTGTAAAGCTTGACCGCCGGCGCGGAGCCTATGTTGCTGTCGATTACGATAAATGTCTGGCCCAGCAGGAGCTTTTTGAGACTTTACAGATTGTTTTGGCAGAGGCTATATGCAAAAATATCAACAGAAGCGAGGTTCACGACATTGTGGACAGTATTTATGATTTTTATGAAAAGAAGGACCGTCCGGACTGATATTTTAATTGCTTGAAATGTTACTGTCCGGGCAGCAACAGGTAAAGGAGGATGATTTTATGCTGTGCAGTATGTGCCATAAAAATGAAGCTGTGATTTGCTATACTGAAATTATCAACGGCGTTAAAAAGGAGCAGTATCTATGCCCGGAATGTGCGGCAAAGTATACATCCTTTGATTCAGATACACTGGGGATGGCCCCGGGAAATTTGCTGGCCAGCCTTTTGACTAGTGTGTTAGGGCAGACAGGGATTGCTGCGGAGGATGACGCTAAAAAGACAAATCTTGTATGCCCTAAATGTGGGATGACTTATAATGAATTTTTGAAATACAGTAAGTTTGGCTGTCCGGAATGTGTCCATACGTTTGGCTTTCTTTTGGATGATTACTTTAAAAAAATACAGGGAAGCTGCGAGCATTGCGGTAAGGTCTATCATGGAGGAGAAACGGTTTTCATTCCTGATATTACGGCGGTCGCCGGTGACGGCAGCACCAGCGCAGCGCCTGAAATGGCGCCGGCTGTGCAGGTGAATGACAAAGATTCTAAAGAGGTAGCGTCCTTAAAGAAGAAGCTTGATAAGGCGATCCGGGATGAAGAATATGAAGAGGCTGCCCGGCTTCGGGATGAGATCCGGGCGCTTACGGCAAAGGAGGCGAAGACTGGTGAAAATGTGGTATGAGTCTCAAAAGAGCGGCAATCATATTCTTGTTGCCGCACGGGTACGGCTGGCGAGAAATCTGGTAGATTATCCGTTTTCTATGAAGATTACAAAGGAGCAGTCAAGAGCGCTTACAGATGAAGTGCGTGAAAAGTTTTTCCGGCAGTGCTGCCAGGAAGATAATTTTTACCGCTATTATGATTTAGAAAGTACGGATAGCCGGATGAAAAATGCTATGGCTGAGCGGTACACGATGACGCCGCTGCTTCGGGATAAAAAGCTGCCTGCCGGGCTTATTGTTTCGGAAGATGAATCAAGGTGTATTATGATTGGGGAAGAAGACCATTTACGTATACAAGCAGCATCTATGGGAGATACCATGGACGCTGCGTATCAGACGGCCTGCCAGTTAGATGATGAAATGGGCGGGCATGTGGAATATGCCTATAACCATAAATATGGGTATATTACCGCCTGTCCCACAAGTATGGGAACAGGGCTTCGCGCCGCGTATATTATGCATTTGCCGTTTTTGGAAAAGGAAAATCTGATAAAGCCCCTGGCGGATGAGCTTAACCGTCTGGGCTTTATAATGCGCAATATGTATGGCGATGCTTCTGGTGCTCTTGGAAGCCTTTATCAATTGTCAAATCAGAGGACACTGGGAATGTCCGAGGAGGATATTCTTATTTCATTAAAAAATATGATGGTTCAGGTGACGGATCAGGAGAGGCGCTCAAGGGAACGGCTTCTTAGGAAGCGGCGCCCTGAGATCGAGGATATCATTTACCGAAGCTATGGCGTTTTGAAATATGGAAAAATGTTCGGAGCGGGGGAGGCGTTAAACCACCTTTCCAATATCCGTATGGGCTTTGATGAGGGTATCCTTCATGGGTCCGATAGCGCTGGCGACATTTTTGCCATAATGATGAATGTCCTTCCCGGAACACTGATGTGCTCTAAGGGCAAAAATTTTGGAAGCGCTGACCGGCATTTATGCCGTGCAGGCTATATTCATACAAGTCTGCCGGATATTGATGATGCCTATTCGCATCAGGCGCCGGATTAAACCGCTGACGCAGATTATTGTTGCAGATTGGAGGAAATTTATGCAATATCGGTTTACCCAGATGGCTGCCAACGCCATGCAGTATGCTGCGGACGTAGCCTCTGAGCTTTCTCATAATTATATTGGCACAGAACACCTGCTGATCGGTCTCCTTCGGGAAGAAGAGGGGCTTGCCAGCCAGGTGCTTTCAGAACATGAAATTACGGAAGAAAAAATTATGCGCCTGGTGGAGCAGTTAATTACCGGAGGCAATGTAGAGGTGGCGGATGTCGTCGATTATACGCCCCGGAGCCGCCGGATACTTGAATTATCTGCCAGGGAGGCGCTGCGTTTCCATGCCTCGGCGATCGGCACAGAGCATTTGCTTATTGCAATGCTTCGGGAAAGCGACTGTGTAGCGGTGCGGCTGCTGACGACCCTTGGCGTAAATATACAAAAGCTGTACGGCGATATTTTAGGCGCTATGGGGTTAGACACCTCAGCCGCTAAAAGTGAATTTGGCGCTAAAAATGGACGGCATAAAGGAAAGAGTTCGACTCAAACCCTTGACCAGTACAGCCGGGACTTGACAGCGCTGGCCAGAGAAGGAAGACTTGATCCGGTTGTCGGGCGAAATGATGAAATTACCCGTGTTGTGCAGATTTTAAGCCGGCGAACTAAAAATAACCCGTGTCTTATCGGCGAGCCGGGCGTTGGTAAGACGGCGATTGCCGAAGGACTAGCCCGAAAAATTGTAGAAGGCAATATTCCCGAAACAATTAAGGATAAACGCCTTGTGACCCTGGATCTTTCCGGGATTGTCGCAGGCTCAAAATACAGAGGCGAATTTGAAGAACGGATTAAAAAAATTATCAGCGAGGTCCGTGAAGACGGCAATGTGCTGCTGTTTATTGACGAGATCCATACAATTATTGGCGCCGGCGGCGCCGAGGGGGCTATTGACGCCTCCAATATTTTAAAACCGTCGCTGGCCCGGGGAGAAATACAGATTATCGGCGCTACGACCCGGGAAGAATACCGCAAGTATATTGAAAAGGATGCAGCCCTGGAACGGCGCTTCCAGCCGGTTGTTGTCGAGGAGCCATCGGAAGAGGAAGCGGTTGAAATTCTTAAGGGTCTTCGTCCGGCCTATGAGGAGCACCATCATGTGCATATTACAGATGAGGCGCTTTGGGCAGCTGTAAAAATGTCTGCGCGCTATATTAACGACCGTTTTCTTCCCGATAAGGCGATTGACCTTATTGACGAGGCGTCCTCGAAGGTGCGGCTTTCATCATTTACCGCATCTCCCAAAATGAAGGAGCTGGAAAACCGTATCGAGCAGCTTGAGCAGGACAAGGAAAATGCGATCCGTGAGGAAGCCTATGAGCAGGCTGGGGCTATTAAAAAGGAGCAAAACGAGCTGCGCCAGGAGCTTTTAAGCCTGAATCACCAGTGGGAGCGGGCAAAGAAGGATGTGGAGCTTGTTGTCGGTGAAAATGAAATTGCCGGCATTGTTTCAAGCTGGACCAAAATTCCTGTGCAAAAGCTTACGGAAGGCGAATCAAAGCGCCTTAAAAACCTTGAAGAAATTCTTCATAAAAGAGTGATCGGGCAGGATGAGGCTGTGGCGGCTGTGGCCAAGGCCATCCGGCGGGGGCGTATCGGCCTTAAGGATCCAAAGCGGCCCATTGGTTCTTTTCTTTTCCTCGGACCTACAGGCGTGGGAAAAACAGAGTTATCCAAGGCTTTAGCTGAGGCTATGTTTGGCAAGGAAGAGGCTCTGATACGCGTAGATATGTCGGAATATATGGAGAAACACAGCGTGTCTAAGCTGATTGGTTCGCCCCCGGGCTATGTGGGCTATGAGGAGGGCGGGCAGCTTTCTGAAAAAATCCGGAGAAATCCGTATTCCGTCATTCTTTTTGACGAGGTGGAAAAGGCTCATCCTGATATTTTTAATATATTGCTTCAGGTGTTGGATGACGGGCATATTACCGACGCCCAGGGCCGTAAGGTGGATTTTAAAAATACGGTCATTATAATGACCTCCAATGCGGGGGCGGCCAACATTGTAGCTCCTAAAAAGCTTGGCTTTATGGCTTCCGATGATGAAAAAGAGGATTATAAGCGGATGAAGGATGGCGTGATGGACGAGGTGAAAAGGATTTTTAAACCGGAATTTTTAAACCGCATTGACGATATTATCGTATTCCATCCGCTAAGTAAAGAAAATATCCGTAAGATTGTAAAGATTATGCTGGATGAAATTTTTGTACGGACAAAAGAACAGCTTAATATTGAGCTGTCTGCAAGCCGCACCGTCCTCGACCATCTTGCGGAAAATGGCTTTGATCCAACCTATGGCGCCAGACCGCTGCGCCGGGCGATTCAGAACGAAGTGGAGGACGCCCTGGCGGAGGCTATTTTAGATGAGAAAATCCAGGAAGGCGACCACATCCAGCTTTCTATGAAGAAAGGGCACATTGATTTTTCGTAACTATCCAGCCATGCGGCTGAGAATGACAAAAACTTGGCGCAAGACGTCCGGTGGATGTCTGCCCTGCGCCGACCGAAGCACAGCGTAGACCGCAAGCTTGCTTGCAGAGAGGTTTTGTCATTCTTTAGTCTAGGGCGTTTAGCCCGAATCGAGGATTTTGCCGCGATAGCGGCGGGGAGCAGCGTTAGCTGCGTGAATCCGAGATGCATGGCTGAGTAGTAACGATTTTTCATAACACTTCTGTTAAATGACTGGAAAAGTTTTTTGAAATGAGTTATAATTAGAATGTATTTACTATGAAAGCTCGGCAAGCGGACGCACAGACGGGCAAGCTCGCTTGGCCGGATGCGCGGACATTTGCCGACAAGACGGTATGAGCGCGAGGTG
>JAGZDD010000185.1 GCA_018369015.1 Clostridiales bacterium
GGCCCCCCCTAATTCCCCCATGAATGGGGGCTAGGGGGCTGAAGTGTCGAAGACACTTTTTTATATCGGAAAGCGTGTTTCTTACAGAAAAAATTGACATCCCTTCCCGAGTAAGGTAAACTTAAAAGCAGATTAGAATATGCATCATTAATATTTCAAAAGGGGAAATTTATGGATGGATTATAGGGATTTAGAAAATTTAGGACAGCAGGTGAGCAATAGAATCCGTGATGCGATAGATTCCTTTGATTTTGAAAAATTAAATCAGGAAATCCGGCAAAATGCCGAAGATGTCATATCCGGCGTAAAGCGCTCATTTAATGATTACAGAAATCCCGGCGCCGCGCAAAAGCGCCGTTTTAGGAACCGCAAAAACAGCTTTGGTTCTTTTGGCAGTTATCATAAAGAAAATTGGCAGACCTACCGGAATGTAAAACCAAAATGGCAGGAAGCCTCTAAAAACAGCTGGAACAAAAGCCAGTGGAGCAGTACGGAAAGTAAAGATCCTGCGGCTGAAGCATCAAACCGCCCGGCAAAGGCAAAACGGCAGGCAGCCATGCCTGATTATGGCTTTCCTGTACAGCGGTGTCCAAAGGGCGAGCTTTCCGGCATACTCCTGACGGTTTTTGGTGCTCTTGGCTTTGGCCTGGCAGGCTTTGGCGCTATTATTCTTGGAATTACAGCAGTGTTTAGCTCATGGCTGTTTTCCATAGCCGCCCTTTGGGGGATCGCACCCTTTATTGTGGCTTTTATCATAATGATGATGATAGGAACTCATCAAAGGAACCGGGTAAAGCGTTACCGCAGATATATTGCGTCTATGAAAGGCAAAAGCTTTGCCACATTTAAAAACCTTTCGTCAATTACAGGCAAAAGCCCGCGTTATACTGTCCGGGATATATCTAAAATGCTGAAGCTTGGGTATTTTCCCCAGGGCCACATTGACAGCCAGAAAACATGCCTTATGGTGACAGATTCGATTTACCAGCAATATTTAGAAACAATGAAAAATGCCCAGAGTACCGGCAATGGCAGTGCCGGTACGGCAAAAGAAAGTCCGGAACAGGAGGCGGATGCCGGAAAGAGGCGGCAGGTTCTTGAGCTTGAAGCTCTGGGCAAAAGATATATGGAAATTATACGAAAGGCCAATGACGACATTCCAGATGTGGAAATCAGCAATAAATTGTACCGCATGGAAATGATTATCGGAAAGATTTTTGATCATGTCAAAAAATATCCCCAAAAAGCTGACCGCCTGTCTCAGTTCCAGAATTATTATATGCCCATGACGATTAAGCTTGTGGAAACATACCGGGATTTGGACGGCCAGCCTATTGAGGGCGAAAATATAAAAAAAGTTAAGCAGGAAATTGAAGGCACTCTTGATACAATCAATGAAGCCTATGAAAAGCTTTATGATAGTATGTACCAGGAAACAGCTATGGACGTTTCCAGCGACATTAGTGTCCTTCGCACGCTTTTGGCAAGAGAAGGGCTGACTAAAGGCGCTTTTGAGAAAAAAGATAAAAAGAAGTAGGAGTAAATGGGTATGAGTGATTTTAGTGAAATGTTAAAAGAAGGGCCAACACTGACATTTGAACCTTTTAAGGAGGAGGCTAAGGAGCCTGAACCAGATACAGAGGCCAAGGCTTTGGTGGCTGAGGAAATACCGCTGACAGACGAGGAGAAGGAGATGGTGCGCCAGTTTGCCGCCCAGATTGACCTAAACAACAGCCAGATGGTTATGCAGTACGGCGCAGGCGCCCAGAAAAAGATTGCCGACTTTTCAGAGAGCGCTTTGGAAAATGTACGCACAAAGGATCTGGGTGAAACTGGAAAGCTGCTTTCCGATGTGGTTAATGAGCTTAAGGATTTTGACGCCGAGGAAGAAGAAAAAGGGATTTTTGGATTTTTCAAAAAGGTTCCTTCAAAAATTGATTCTATGAAAGCCCGCTATTCCAAAGCGGAGGGCAATGTTGAGCGCATATGCAAGGTGCTTACGGATCATCAGGTACAGCTTTTAAAGGATTCGGCTATGCTCGATCAGATGTATGAGCTTAACAAAAATTATTATAAAGAACTGACGATGTATATTGCCGCGGGAAAGCAAAAGATTGAACAGGTAAAGAGCCAGGAGCTTCCAGCGCTTATTAACAGAGCAAGGCTTAGCCAGAAACCAGAAGATATGAATGCCGTCAGCGATCTTACAGCTTTGTGCGACCGCTTTGAAAAAAAGGTTCACGACCTGGAACTGACCCGTATGGTTGCTATGCAGATGGCTCCCCAGATACGGATGATTCAAAATAACGATATACTTATGTCTGAAAAAATACAGTCAATGATTGTCAATACGGTACCTCTTTGGAAAAGCCAGATGGTGCTTGCTCTTGGCGTCGCCCACTCAAAGCAGGCTGCCCAGGCGCAGAAGGAGGTTACGGATATGACCAACGCCCTTTTACGTAAAAATGCCGAAACGTTAAAGCTGGCTTCCGTAGAAACCGCCCAGGCATTGGAGCGGGGCGTTGTGGATATTGAAACGCTGACGGCGACCAATGAGCTTCTTATATCCACAATCGACGAAGTTGCAAAAATCCATGAAGACGGAAGGGCAAAACGTATTGAGGCCCAAGCCCAGCTTGTTAAGATGGAAAATGATTTGAAAAATAAACTTCTTGAGATCAATGTGGGGCGCCGGCAGGGATGACGGGAACAGGCATCAATATATCTATCTCAAAAGCCCGGCCGGTCAGGGATTGCGGCCGGGAGGTTCCTTACGGCCATTATTTGGCGCGCAGTGCCTGTCCTTATGATTGTCCGGATGCCTGCGGGCTGCTTGTGGAAACGGACGGACAGAAAATTTATAAAGTGTCCGGCGATCCACAACATCCTGTAACCGATGGCTTTATTTGCCGGAAAATGAGCCGCTATGAAGATACAGTGAACCATAAGGAGCGTATTCTTTACCCCATGAAACGCCTGGGGAAAAAAGGCAGGGGGAATTTTATGCGGATATCCTGGGATGAGGCTATAAAAGAAATTACAGACCGCTGGAAAGCGCTCATTCTAAGCCACGGCCCTTCCTGTATTCTTCCCTATTCTTATTCCGGGGTGGAGCATCTTATACAAAATAAATGCGGCGAGGCATTTTTTAACCGCATGGGAGCTGTGCGCCTGATCCGCGCCATTTGTTCACCTGCAAAAAGCGCTGGCTTTGAACAGATGTATGGACAGACGCCCGGTATTTTTATCAATGACATTCCTAAAAGTGATTATATTATTATGTGGGGCGGCAATATAAAGGCTACGTGGCTTCATGCCGCCCGAAAAATTGTGGAGGCCAAAAAAGGCGGCAGTCGTGTTGTCTTAATTGAAGCCTATGCCCACGACGGCGCAAGCCTGGCCGACGAAGTCATCATTGTGCGCCCGGGAAGCGACGGCGCCCTGGCCTTGAGTATGGCCCGGGTAATGAGAGACTATGGGCTGCTTGACAAAGCTTTTTTAGAGAACTATACGAGCGGACATGAAGCCTTTTTAAATTCCCTGGACGCATATACGCCCCAGTGGGCCGCTGAAATCACCGGGATTGCTCCTTGTGTCATTGTGTCGCTGGCTCTTTCCTATGGCCGGGCACTTGCACCTCTGATTGTTTTTGGTTCTGGCTATTCAAGACATGGTAATGGAGCTATGACAACCCGGTGTATTGCAGCCCTCCCGGCGCTCGTTGGAGCTTTTTCAAAGCCCGGGGGAGGGTATCTGGCCCATATTAACAGCGGGCAGGCTTTTAACCGCAATATCATAAAACAGCCCGGCTGGTTTCCCGAAAATGGAAGAACAATCAATATGAACCAGCTTGCCAAGGCACTTTCGGACAAGGCACAGCCCATATACAGCCTGTATGTATATAATTCTAATCCAGCCAATGTAGCCCCGGCGCAGCGCCAGGTGCTTGAGGGCCTTTTGCGGGAGGATTTATTTACTGTTGTCCATGAGCGATTTATGACAGATACGGCAAAATATGCGGATATTATTCTTCCAGCGGATATGTCGGTGGAGCATGGGGACATTGTGACTCCCTACGGAGCCTTATGTGTCCAGAAAATTGCCCCGGTTGTCAGCCCTCCCGGAGAATGTAAGTCCAACTGGGATACATTTATCCTTTTAGCAGCGGCCATGGGCTATGATGATGATTTATGGAAGCTGACCAACGAACAGCTTGTTGAAAAAATTTCAGACGAAAAAAACCCGTGGCGGGAGCAATGGGATCAGGCTCACGCACAGGCGTTTGAGGAAGGCTTAGGCGTCGTCCTGCCGCTGCCGGATGCGCTGGACTTTAAAACGGAAAGCGGAAAAATCTTATTGTATAATGAAAGACTTGAAGAACCTATGCCGGCTTACAGGCCTAATTATTCTCAAAGGCTTACCGGCAGCAATGAGGGCTGGCTGGCTTTAGTTATTGCTCCTGCAAAGGAAACGCTAAATTCTACATTTACAGAACAAAACCGGCTAAAAACAAAGCGGGGGCCGGCCTGTCTTAAAATTAATCCCACCGACGCTAAGGAGCGGGGGATTCGTCATATGGATTTGATTGAGGCTTCTAACGACCTGGCCTCCGTCCTTTTTTATGCTCTGGTAACGCGTCAGGTTCCTAAAGGAACAGCAGTGGCGGAGGGCGTCTATGACATGGAATCTATGCCGGGAGGCCTGTCCGTCAACGCGCTGCTTTCATCAAGACTGAGCGATTTTGGCGAAGCGTCGACTCTGTGCGATAATGCTATAAAAATCCGGCCGGCTGCAGCCGCGGCCCAGTCCTGTGGGAACGGATAGGGGAAGAGCTTCTTCCCTTATCCGCTGCGATACAACAGCCAGCTCACAGCAAAGCTGTTTGCAGTGCTTAGAGCAAACGGGCTGCCCCGGCCGTTTCCTGGATGATTTTTTTATGGGCCGTAGGAATCGGAAGCTTTGTCAGCTCCTCCCATGTATAGAGATTTTCTTTGATCAGAGGACTTTGGGAGTCCTGTATTTCCCCGTAATAAACACTCATATGCCATACCCGGTGGGAAAAAATATGACGAAATTCCTTCTCATATTCTAAAAGGCGCACACTTGTGCGGTAGCTTTCGTAAAACTGATCTTCAAACCCCATCGGTGATTCAACTTCATATTGGGCCAGCCCGTAGAGTCCGGTAAGCAGGCCGTCCTTGTTTTTAATAAGAAAATATTTATCTTGACAGCAAAGAACTGCCGTAATAAGATAAATGTCTGTTTTATTTTTATTTTTGATATTGACCGGGAGCAGCCCCGCTGTTTTGTGATGATAGGCCTGGCAGAATGCCATGACCGGACACTGGCCGCAGTCCGGCTTTCTGGGGGTGCATATTGTAGCGCCCAGATCCATCATACCCTGATTGAAGTCCGACGGGTCTGTATATGCGATCAGATGGTCCATAACGGTTTGATAAAGCTTTTTTGTCGCGTCCTTTGCAATATTATCCTGGCGGTCAAAAACCCGGGAAATGATCCTTAGTGTATTTCCGTCGATAACGCCCTTTGGCTGTTTAAAAGCAATACTTGCAATAGCGCTGGCCGTATAGCTGCCAATGCCTTTAAGCTTAATAATTTCTTCAAAGGTTTCCGGGAAATGACCCGAATACTCGCCTGCAACGGTTATTGCCGCCTCTTTTAAGTGGGCGGCTCTCCGGTAATATCCAAGCCCTTCCCATAGCTTATAAATGTCGTCCATTGGCGCCTGCGCCAGCTTGTCTACTGTAGGAAAGTGTTCCATAAAACGCTCATAGTAAGGCTTTACCGTATCAACCTGGGTCTGCTGGAGCATAATTTCACTGATCCATATGGCGTAAGGATCGCAGGTACGCCGCCATGGCAGATCTCTGCCTGCCTGCTTATACCAGGAGGCGATAGCCCCTGCAAAGCCCTGAGAATCAAAGGTATCAAAAAATGTTTCTTTTGGCATAGACTGTATCATAAAATCAACTTCCTTTTAACTTGATAACTTTCATAGTAAACGGACATGCCGCGCAGGGCGCGGCACCACCACGAATGAAAGCCAGATGGCTCCGTGCCTACGGCACTCCGCCATCTGCCGCCGGTATGTCTACGTTCCACTCCGGTCGGCGCTAAACGCGTGTCGCAGGCACGCAGCGCCGCGCTTTACGTTCTGCCTTCGGCATAACACGCGCTCATACCGTCTTGTCGGCAAATATCCGCGCATCCGGCCAGGCAAGCTTGCCCGTCTGTGCGTACACTTGCCGAGCTTTCATAGTATAACATTTTTTTGTAAAAAAAAGAAGGATTTAAAATCCCGGCGTCGAATATATATATTAGAGCTGCTACACTTAATATGTGAAGGGGTATGTCAATGTACTATTCAGATGATTTGATCGAAGAAGTCCGGACAAGGAATGATATTGTTGATATTATTTCAGGATATGTGAGGCTGCAAAAAAAAGGGGCTTCCTACTTCGGCCTGTGTCCTTTTCATAACGAAAAGTCGCCGTCCTTTTCTGTAAGCCCTTCAAAGCAGATGTATTATTGCTTTGGCTGCGGTGCCGGAGGGAATGTCTTTACCTTTTTAATGGAATATGAAAATTACACTTTCGTAGAGGCGGTTAAGGCATTGGCAAGCCGTGCCGGCGTTGATCTGCCGGAAGTAGAGCAAAGCGAGGAGCAAAAAAAGGAGGCATCTGCCCGGCAGAGGCTTTTAGAGATCAACAAGCTGGCGGCAAAGTATTTTTATTATCAGCTTACCCAGCCGCAGGGAGAACATGCGCGGGCTTACCTTGAGGGGCGCGAGCTTTCCCATGATACGATACTTAAGTTCGGCCTTGGCTATTCCAACAAATTCAGTAATGACCTGTACCAGTATTTGCGCAGTAAAAATTATGATGATTTTATTCTTAAAGAAACCGGGCTTGTCACGATTGATGAGAAGCGGGGCGCCCATGATAAGTTTTGGAATAGAGTCATGTTTCCGATCATGGATGTGAATAACCGGGTCATTGGTTTTGGCGGTCGTGTTTTAGGTGAAGGAACGCCTAAATATCTTAATTCTCCGGAAACAAAGCTTTTTGACAAAAGCCGCAACCTTTATGGCCTTAACCTGGCCAGACGGTCAAGAAGGCCCAATATGATTATATGCGAGGGCTATATGGATGTGATTTCCATGCACCAGGCAGGCTTTGACAATGCTGTCGCTTCGCTTGGCACGGCTTTTACAAGCCAGCAGGCTTCTTTACTTAAGCGCTATACAGACGAGGTTCTTTTGGCCTATGACAGTGACGGCGCCGGCGTTAAGGCGGCCTTAAGGGCAATACCGATGCTAAAAGAAGCCGGACTGCGCTCCCGTGTTATTGATATGAAGCCCTATAAGGACCCGGATGAATTTATTAAAAATCTTGGAACCGAAGCCTTTGAGGAACGT
>JAGZDD010000186.1 GCA_018369015.1 Clostridiales bacterium
TAGGAAACGTCAAAGGAATCGGAGTGCATAATAAACTGGATATTAATATAAGATTTAATATTTTCCAATTCATTGGCAACAGTAATGATGTTTTTTCCTTTATTCAGTGTTGTCCTGTAAAAGGTTGACAAAAGCTGGGCCATTTTACCGATGTCCTCCTGGCCGGCCATCAGTGCCTTGCTGTTGATCAGAGACAGGCTGTTATATAAAAAGTGAGGATTAATTTGCGCCTGGAGCGCTTTCATTTCGTATTTTTGCGTCAAAAGCTCAATAGGGCTGACTAAAACCCGGGATAACAGAGAGCTGATGAGAATAATACAGACAATACATAAAAGGATAATGCAAATAATGATTTGGGAAATATCCTTTGCCGGGGCCGATATAACGCCTGTGGGGCGGTAAAGGTAAAGGCTCCACCCATTGTCCAGCTCATTGGTGCTTTTGATGACATAGGCTTGCCGTAAGGCCGAACCGGCGCCGCCGGTGAGCTGCTTTGCAGATAAAACGTAGTCTTTTTCAGCTTCGTCAAAAGAATAATACGCGTAGACCGGCTCCTGGTTTTCATTCATAAGGACAATGCCATAAGACTGTTCATAAAGGGATTCCATGGACAAAAAGGCTTTTTGGTAATCAATATCGATGACAATGATATTCGTATAGGGGGCCGACGGCTCCTGGAGCTTCCCTACAAGGAGCAGTGTTTTGTTTTGCTCCTGGACAACAAAAAAGGGCTTCTGGCGCTCGCTAATCGTTAAATACCAGGGCATTTCGCAAATATCCTTAAGGGGGCGCAGCTCGCTCCCGTGGGGATTAACGGGATTATCCGTATATACAGTAATTTTATTAAAATCCGTATTCAGGGAGCGTATTGTTGTAAACATGGGATCAATAACATCCCGGTACATCAGGTACATTTCGTAATTATTGGAATAGCTCTTTGACAAAGCCTGCAAAATGCTGTTATCCCACAAAATATGATTCATGGCATTGACATAGCCCTGGGTTTTATTATTCAGTGAACGACATTCTAAGATCAATGTTTCTGTGAGTGCAGTTTCTTCCCTTTCAATGAGGAGCCTGCGGATCTGGCGGTAGCAGAAGGTTCCCAAAACAAGGACAGGGATCAGGCTGATCAGCAGGCACACAATAAATATTTTATTTCTGAAGGTCATATCTTTTAATCTTTTTTTCATTGTTCGCCCCCTGCCTGGCCCGCTGCGTGCTGCCGGAATTTTTCCGGTGTTGTTCCGAAACTTTCCATAAAGCTTTTACAAAAATAGGATACATTGGAATAGCCAACTCTTTGGCAAATATCGTTGATTTTCATATTTGTATGGAGTAAAAGCTCTTTGGCCTTCTCCATGCGCACGTTTTTAATAAACTTATTGATTCCGCAGCCTGTCTCCTGAATGAACATGGTGCTTAAATATCTGGGGGTCAGGTAAACCTTATCGGCTAAAAGGCTGAGGCAAAGCTCCTCGCCATAATGGGCATAGACGTATTGCTTGACCAAGTAGACAGCGTGCTTTGGGGATTCCTGGGAACAATCAAGCTGGCGGCACAGAGCGTTGGACAGCTTTAAAATGTCTTGCTCAATATCAAAAAAGTGACGGGCTGTATAAATGGACTCTGCCATTTTATCAAAGTCCTCAGGGGGATTTTCAGGAAAGCCGTCCAGAAGGATCTTTAACAGGCTTGTGCAAAAAAAGCGAATATAAATCATAGAACAGGATTTTTTTGCTTTCCATGAGCCAAGCAGGAGGGCAATATTTTGGCGTATGCTATAAGTGTCCTTAAAGGCAATATCTGTCTGGAGCTGCTTTAAAATGTCATCGTCATTAATGTCTGGCTTTGCGTTAGGGGGGGGGTAATTGTGATGCCTTACTGCTGTAGAGCGTTTGGTGCGCAAAGAAAAAGCGTTCCTCAAGAAGCGCTTCCGCCTGCTCATAGGCTGCCGGGAGCCTGGACGGGTCATCAAAAGGGTCACTGATAGCGATGGAACAATTTATTTGGCAAAGCTTGCGTACATTTTTTGATACAATGGCGGCCTGCTGCTCGTACCACTCAAAACGGTGCCTGGGGCCGGAAAATAAAAGCAGGTTCTGGGAAGGATTCAGATTGATGAAATCCGCGGGCAGCGGCCCGAAATAATCCTTTTCAAACTGTATGAGAAATAGCCGGTGGTACGAATAAATGAAAGAAAAATCCAGGCTTGGGTAAATGCTTTTTAAATAATCAATGCTCACTTTATTGATTAACTGGTAGAGAATATGGTTTTTTAAAAACTCAAGGGCGTTTTTTTCCTGCCTGGCGGAATTTTCCGCTTTATGCAATTCATCTAAAACCTTTTGGATTGTTTTTTGAAATTCCCTGGGATTGACGGGTTTTAATATGTAGTTGACAACATGGAGGGAAAGCGCCTCCTTGACATATTCAAAATCGTCATACCCGCTGAAAAAAATAATCGGCATATCCGGGTAAAGGCTCCGCGCCTTTGCGGCAAGGGAAAGGCCGTCGATAAACGGCATACGGATGTCTGTGAATAAAAGGTCATAGGTGCCTGTATTGAGCTTTTGCAGGGCTTCCTTGCCGTTGGCAGCCTCAGTGACCGACATCGGGAAATTGAACTTTTTGAGTAAAAAAGAAATAACGCTGCGCTCTGTGGCTTCGTCATCAGCAACAAGTATTTTATACATAAATAAACTCCCTTCTTAGCATGTAAATATATTATATCATGGCCGCAAGCGGCCATGATATGGCTTCGCCGGCCATGCGTACTTACGCGCAGAGGAAGGCTCGCTTGCGGTCTACGCTCCGCTTCGGTCGGCGCAAAACAGACGTCCACCGGACGTCTTGCGCCGCCGCGCGTAAAACGCGGTATAATGTCTGCGTATGCAGTCATTATACCATGGCCGCCTGCGGCCATGGCAACCCCGGCGGATGCGCAGCGGCTTTCTGCGGCGGGCGCAGAAACCGCTTTATGCGCAGGTATAATGTCCACTACGTGGACATTATACCATTTTTTTCACCGCTAAAAACTGTTTGGGAGGAATTTCAGGAAAATTTGTTGTAAAACGGAAAAGTTTTGCGTTTACGCTCTGACAGGCAGCGCTTATAGTATAGATAGTTACAATATAATTGTATGAAAGCAAAAGGAGGAGGTCAATAATGACACCAAAACAAAGACTTCTGGCAAGCATTACAGGGAAAGAAATTGACCGTTTTGCCTGGTCGCCGAATCTGGCTTATTGGTGGGAGCACAGCAGTGATGACATTGTCAATATGGGAGAAGTTGAATTTTTAAAATCCATCGGCGCAGATCCATTAATCCGCGGTCATTTTGCCTATAAGCCTGGAAGCAGGAGCTGGGATAATATGATGCTGTATGATGTTTCCTACGACGGCGGCTGCGCCGTTAAGGAAACTGTGGACGCCGATAAAAAGCATGTCATTTATGAAACCCCGGTAGGAAAGCTGGATTTTACATACATTTACTCCGCCAGCGGGGATACATGGTTTTTAAAAGAACACGGTGTTAAAGAGGAGGAGGATTTTAAAACTCTGGCTTATCTGAAGGACCATACGGTGCTTACCCCAAATTATGAGAGGTTTGAGCGGGAGGCTGCGCAGCTTGGCGAGGATGGGCTAATGCTGCCGATTTTAGTGCCGGACCTGAAATCCTCCTTTCAGTCTATGGTTGAATATTGGGTAGGTACGGAAGGTATTGTTTATGCGGTGTACGATTACCCTGAGGTTGTGGAGGAAGCGCTTGCCTCTATGCGCGCCTTAAATATGCGGGCCGTGGAAATATGCGCCGCCTCAAGCGCAGAGTGCCTGCTGACATGGGAGGACAGCTCCACGACAAATATATCGCCGTCACTTTATGAGGAATATATTGTTCCTGAGATTAACGACTGGTGCGACGCCCTGCATAAGGCAGGAAAGTATTATATACAGCATGCCTGCGGACATTTGCAGCAGCTTATGCCTGCGATGGCCAAGTCAAAAATTGACTGTATCGAATCGATTTCCCCGCCGCCGACAGGAAATATTGAAATTTGGGATGCCAGAGCAAAGCTTCCAGAGCATATTGCCCTTATTGGAGGTATCGAAGCGGTCAATTTCCTGAATCTTCCGCTAGAGGAGCTTAAGGCTTATGCCCAAAAGCTTTTAAAATCCGTCAGCCATACGAGATACGTGCTTGCTAACAGCGATAGCTGTCCGCCTTATGTGGCGCTGGAAAAGTTTAAAATGCTGGGAGAGCTTGTCAGGAATGTCAAATAAAAATTGTTTTAAGGTTCTTGTGGGAGGTATTTACCAGGAGGCAAATTCGTTTTCTAAGGTGAAAGTGACCTATGACGATTTTTCAAGATACCACGGCCGCCAGCTTATAGATGAGCTGCCAGCCTGCGGGATTTTTGAGGCTGCGGGAATGAAGGTTGTTCCCGCAGCTTATGCGCGGATTCTTCCGTCGGCCCCGCCATGCAGGCAGGAGTTTGAATATTTTTTAGAAGACTTTTTTTCCTCCTGCGGCAGCGATACCAATGTGGACGCTATATTTTTAAATCTTCACGGCGCTATGTATATCCCTGAAATAGGAAGCGGAGAAGTTGTGCTGCTTCGCAGGCTTAGAGAAAAATATGGATGGAACATTCCTATTTTTGCCGCCTTTGATTTTCACGGCAATATGTTCCCGGAGCTGGCCCGGCTTCTTAATTATGCCACCGCCTATAAGACAGCGCCTCATGTGGATGAAGAGGAAACACAGCTTCGGGCGGCAAAAGCTTTGGTTGAAGTACTCAAAACCGGTCGGGTGCCTGCTGTACGCTGCTGGCAGGTTCCGATCGCCTTACCGGGGGAAATGGTCTTGACGAGTCTGCCCGTTTCACAAAAAATTCTTGGAAGGCTTTCGGATGTGGCCAGAGCCGGAAAGGCGTTAGAGGCGGCCTGGTTTTGCGGCTTTGTCTGGTCCGACACGAAGGACCGGCAGATGAGTATTGCGGTAACAGCTGCGGATTTTAACAAGGAGCTGAATGAGGAAATTGACAGGATTGCCAGGGAGCTGTGGAGCTGCCGCCAGGATTTTAAGCTGGGGGTGCCGGCCTATGAGCCAAAGGAAGCCGTACGCCAGGCGCTTTGTGAGGCTTTGAAGGGGCCGGGGGTATTTCTTTCAGATTCCGGAGATAATGTGACCGCAGGCGCGTCAGGGGATAATAGCCTTATGGCCAAGCTTTTAGCCGGGCAGATGGAAGCAGACGCCAAATTGAAAAGGCTTAAGGCTTTGACTGCCGGTATCGTTGACCTTGCGGCAGTAAGACAATGCTTTTGCCATAAACCGGGAGATGAATTTTTCCTTCATTTTGGGGGAAACTTCGATGAGGGCAGCGTTCATGGCCACGCCAAGGTTGTGCTGATTTCTACGGGAACTCTTTTAGATGGTAAAAAGCACAGGGAGATTGGCTATGCACATATCCGGTGGGGAGCCGAAGAAATTTTGCTTACTCAACAGAGATTTGCTTTTACATGTCCGCAGGTTTTTTTGGCGGCCGGTATTGACCTGTGCCAGTATGACCTTGTGTGTGTCAAGCTGGGCTATCTGTACCCTGAGCTTGAGCCTTTGGCAAGAATTTCAATGCTCGCCCTTTCTCCGGGAAACGCGCCTCTTGATATTTCGCTGATCCCATACGGACAGCATATACGACAGTTGTAGAGGTATTTTTATGGAACAAAACAATTATTCTCATATTAAATATGGTATTATTCCGGCCCCAAAGCTTTGGGATTGCGAACCAGTACCGTTGACGGATGAAACAATGCGTACGCGTTTTGAGCGGGTGAAGAAAGCCATGTCCGCAAGAAATTTAGACGCCCTGTGTGTTTACGGCGACCGGGAGCATGGCGGTAATTTTGAGTATCTTACAGGCTTTTGGCCCCGCTTTGAGGAAACTCTTTTGATATTGCACCAAAATGGGCCGGCATATTTGCTTCTGGGAAATGAATCTTTAAAGATGGGGCCTTATTGCCGGATCAAAGACGCTAAGGTGATTCATGTTCCGCATTTTTCATTGCCGAACCAGCCTATGAAAGGCGGAAGGCCCGTGGGGGAGCTTTTTAGGGCGGCGGGCCTTAGCGCCGGGATGCATGTAGGTATTGCGGGCTGGAAAATGTTTACATCGCCCTGGGAGGATAATCATGGATTATTCGAGGTTCCCAGCATGATTGTTGACAAAATCAGGGATATTGTGGGAAGCCGGGGAAGCTGTACGAATGTGGGAGAGCTTTTGATACATCCAGGGTATGGGGTGCGTGTTTTAAACAATGCCAATGAGATCGCTTACTTTGAATATGGCGCGGCAATGGCGTCAAATTGCGTGTACCGCGTGATGGAGGCCATTGCGCCTGGAAAAACGGAGCTTGAGGTAGCGTCAGAACTTAACGCCTGCGGCCAGCCCTTGTCGGTTCAGCCAATATGTGCCGGCGGAGAACGGTTTACAAGAGGGGAGGTCGCGCCGAGGAACAAAAAAGTATGCGAGGGCGATCCTTTTTCCGTCACAATGGGGCTTCGGGGCGGGCTGACCTCCCGGTCAGGCTATGTCGTTTATGGACAGGATGGCTTGCCAAAGGCTGCCAGCGACTATATGGAAGCTATGGTAAAGCCTTATTTTGCAGCAGCCGTACAGTGGTATGAGCATGTGGACATCGGAGTGACCGGAGGGGAGTTGTATGAGCAGATTGAACATATCCTTCCGCCGTCAATCTATGGGTGGGTTCTTAATCCCGGGCATTTGACAGCTTCGGAGGAATGGCTCTCCTCCCCCATTTATCCCGGGTCCTGCATAGATATTAAAAGCGGTATGCTGCTGCAGATGGATATTATTCCTAAACGCCCGGGCTATGGCGGCATAAATTGTGAAGACGGTATAGCTGTTGCGGACACAAAGCTTCGTCACAGCCTGGCCTTGCTATATCCGAAAACATGGGAGCGTATTTTAGCCCGGCGAAAATACATGATCGAAATATTAGGCATCCAAATCAGTGACGGGATTCTTCCCCTGTCCAACACAGAAGGGTATTTAAGGCCTTATTTGCTTGAAAAATCCAGAGCCATGTATGTGGAACGCTAAATATGTGTAAGTATGCCCTGTTTAACAATCGACGTTTTGTGCCTTCATAGCAAACGGACATGCCACGCTGGGCGCGGCTCCACCACGGATGAAAGCCAGATGGTTCCGTGCCTGCGGTACTCCACCATCTGCCGCCGGTATGTCTACGTTCCACTCCGGTCGGCGCTAAACGCGTGGTCTACACTCCGTTCCGGTCGTTGCTGGACAAGCGGTCTAC
>JAGZDD010000187.1 GCA_018369015.1 Clostridiales bacterium
AGGTATCTCGCATGGAAAAGAAGATACTCCAGGGGATGCGTATGAGATTGCCCGGGTGAAAGGTCGGATGGGCTGCGGCGTTTTTTGCGTAAGTATTTTGAAGGAAGAGTGTTACTTTTTAAGAAGCACGGCAAAGTTTTATGAATAAAGTTATGGATAACCAGGCATAATAAGGAAAAACACGGCAAATAGAGGAAACCCCGCAAGGGGATACCTGATGCCGTGAAAAACACGGCAAATAGAGGAAAGGAGGCGCTGGGATGGACGGTGGGAGGCTGATTGTTATTCTAAAAAGCTTTCTTGTGATTTTTCTGCTTTGCCTGGTGGCAGTATTGCTATGCCGGCTTTTGTTTCAGGACTTTGGGGCTGTACCCGATTATGCCGGGGCGGTGCTTGTATGACAGAGGAACCAAAGATTGTGTATATCCAGCCGGAGGCAAGCTGCGAGGTGTGTGATGGGAATGTACGTATCGTAGATGTGGCTTGTGTGTACTGCAAGGATGAAGAGAAAAAGCGCCAGATTGAACAGCTTGTTTTTATGCATATCGACATAGATTCTAAAAAGAAATATGTGGTTTCGTCTATGGCACTTATCGCCTGTATCGACCGGGAGGCCGGGGCACAGGTGGTGATCCAAAACGTTGGGGAAAAGGAATTTGTTATTTCTGCCGCAGCAAAAACGCAGACAAAAACAGCCATTTGGGGAAAAGCCGCACTTGTGACGCTGATTACATTTTTCGGGAGTATTTTTGCAATTATGACCTATAATGAAGATGTGGATGTGACCGGGGTTTTTGATAAGCTTTACGGGATTGTCATGGGCAGGGCGCGTACCTCACCGGGACTTTTAGAAGCTGCTTATGCTGTGGGGGTAGGCGCCGGAGTTATTATATTTTTTAATCATTTTGGAAAGCAAAAGCTCACGAAGGAACCAACGCCCATGGAGATTGAAATGGAAAAATATGAGGCGGATATTACGGAAACTCTCATTAAAGAGGCATCAAGAAAGGGCGAGGTTATTGACGGAGAAAAATATAAGCGCTCAAAAGATTGGCCGGAGGAAAAAACATGACTGTTTGGGAAATGGGATGGCAGATTTTTTTAGGACTTTGCGCCGGCACCGTTGTGGCTGCCGGCCTATTTACGTTTATTTCTACCCTGGGAATTGTGACAAGGCTATCTCAGGTAACGCGGACCGCAGGTTTTATACATTGGTATGAGAACAGCTTTATTGCCGGGGGAATTATTGGAAATCTTTTATGGATTTACAGGCCGCAAGTCCTTTTTGGAGGTACCGGCCTTTTATTTTTGGGGCTGTTTGGAGGAATTTTTACAGGGTGCCTGATTGGGGCTATCGCAGAAATTTTAAATGCATTCCCGATTTTTTTCAGACGTCTGGATTTAAAATCTGGTACAGCCCTTGTTGTTGCCGCTTTGGCTGTGGGAAAGCTGCTGGGCGTTGTCTTTCAATATTTTTTGTAATGTTGGAGATGCAGCGGTTGATCGAACTGAACTGCTGTATGTAACGATGGAAAAACGTTTCAGTAGCCTTTGGCGTGCTGTTTAAGCTGCCAAAAGGCCTGCATAAAACAGGAAGAATGGGCGCATACTGTTTATAAATCCCGGATGAACGGGGAAAAAGGAGTATGTATTGTATGAACGCAAAAAAATATAATGAATATGTGGAGCAGGTTACCCCAAAGCACAGTTGTTTTCTTAATACCTGCAAAGCGTTTGTGTTTGGCGGTATTGTCTGTGTGCTGGGGCAGGGGCTGACTAATGCTTTTTTGCAGACGGGAATGGCGATGACAATGGCCTCAGCTTACACAACGCTGTGTCTGATTGCGGCCAGTGTTGTTTTAACGGGTTTTAATTTAGTCGTTCCTATTGTAAAATTTGCCGGAGCAGGGTACCTTGTTCCAATTACAGGCTTTGCCAACTCGGTTGCCTCCTGCGCCATTGAGTACCGTCAGGAAGGTCTTGTGTTTGGCGTAGGCTGCAAAATATTTAATATTGCCGGGCCTGTGATTTTATATGGCATTGTTACCTCAGGTCTTTTTGGCGCTTTATATTTTATTCTGGCAGAAATCAGTATCGTATAGGAGGCGGTTTCAATGAAAAGAAAGGGAATGGCAACGATCGAATTTGAAAATCCTCCGGTGATATGCAACCACGCCTGTGTTGTAGGGCCAAAGGAAGGAGAAGGACCGCTTGGAAAGCATTTTGATCTGGTACAGGCGGATCCTATGATGGGTAAAAAAACATGGGAGGAAGCGGAGAGTGCTCTGCAGGCTGCGGCTGTGTCCAAAGTTTTAGAAAAAGCCCTGGTTGGAGCCAGTGATATTGACTATTTTTTTGCCGGGGATCTTCTCGGGCAGAGTATTGCCAGCAGCTTTGGTCTAATGGATTTTCACCGGCCGGTCTTTGGGCTTTACGGAGCCTGCTCAACCATCGGGGAGGCATTGACCTTGGCAGGTTTATGCATTGACGGCGGTTTTGCCGGGAAAACGGTGGCAGTAACCTCCAGCCATTTTGCCAGCGCGGAGCGGCAGTTTAGGTTCCCGCTGGAATATGGCAACCAGAGACCTTTGTCAGCGACATGGACAGTCACCGGGAGCGGAGCTTTTCTTATCGCCCGTGAAGGCTGCGGCGCCAGTCAGAAGGTTCGGGAGCAAATGAAGCACTGTCCGCGGATAACGCAGGTAACTCCCGGGCGGATTGTAGATATGGGCGTCCGGGATTCTATGAATATGGGGGCGTGTATGGCCCCGGCAGCCTGTGATACGATAGAAAATCATTTCCGGGATACAAAGACCTCTCCCAACGATTATGACGCAGTCATTACCGGGGATCTGGGCTATGTCGGCCATGATATTTTGCTTGAGCTGATGGGGAAAAAAGGCTTTGATCTTCGCAGCAGGCATATTGACTGCGGCATGGAAATTTTTGACCGGGAAGCTCAGGATACCCATTCCGGAGGAAGCGGATGTGCCTGCAGCGCCGTTGTGCTGTCGTCCTGGATTTTGCCGAAGCTGGCCTTAGGAGAGTGGAAAAAGGTTCTGTTTGTGCCTACGGGAGCGCTGCTGTCGCCCATTAGCTTTAATGAGGGAAAAAGTGTTCCGGGAATCGCCCATGGTGTTGTCATTACTGCACCGGGAGTGTGAATTTTATATAATAATAAGAAAGAATCCTGCTTTGCAGGATTCTCCGCCTGCGGCGGGCCGCGCAAGCGGCATCTTCCATTCCGCCGCAGTGCGATCCAAAGCGGAGCGTTTTTATTTCATAGGAAAGCACTTTTCTATGAAATAAAAAAGAGCCAGTCCTTAAGAGCGGGGCTTGTCGGTCTGACAAGTATTCTTAAGGGCTGGCTCTTTGATTTTAGAACAACGCGGCAGCAATACCGCTTTTAATTAAACATATCGCTCATAAGCTTAACCTGGTTTGGATTTGTCATAGCGTCTGCGTTATTTAAAAAGATAACATCGGATACATTATTTTTTGTAACAAGCTGATAAATACTATTATTATAGTCAGGATATTTGTAAAAATAACGGTAATCCACAATGTAAACATGCTGATAATGATCCACAAGAAATGGGATAAATGCATTTCCGTAAGATTCCTTAATGACAACGCAGGAGGAACCATCAGAAAGCGCAGGATTATCAATCTGGGCATACATCTGATCAGCAGCGGCAAAGGCGCTGTACTTTGCCCCGGTGTCATAGTCAGACACATCGTAAACAACCCGCCAGTCTACACGCTGGAGATTACTGTCAATAAAGAACATATCATTGGTGCTTTTGGGAATATATCCAATGACGGTATCTGGGTTTTCCTTTAATGAAGCGACCTGATTACTGCTGGCGTAGAAAGAACCTACAAAGTTGGGATATTCCACCTTCTGGTAATCATCGATGGGGGTAGGGGTTATCCCTTTGGCCTTACAAAATTGTTCATAAGCATAGTAAGCGCCCAGAGCCGTCCAATGATGATCTGTGCGGAAATAAATGTACTCACTGTTATGGTTCTTTAAAGTGTCAAAAACCTCTACGGTTTTAACCTTTTCATTCATCTTATTAACATTAGAGGTAATGTAATTAATGGCTTCCTTCTGATCGCTGGAATTAATTTTTTTCTGGGCATTTTCATCCAGACAGATTCCCACGCTTGTAGGAACAAGAATGTCATAGACATTAGCAACACCGTCAAGGCGTTTCTGTGCCTTATCCATCATATTAATGTAGGCGTTGGCGCCGTCCAGATTGAAATAATAAATACCAAAGGCAGTATCACCGGCCACATAGACATCCCCGGACATTTCAGGAACCGTATGGATGGCGCCGTCCTCATAGGTTTCCTCAGCTGAATCTGACTGAGCAGCCGAATCTGTTTGCGCCTGGCTATTGCTTTCGTCTGACTGGCTTTGGGGTTTTGTATCTGTTTGGGCTTGCGTGGAGGGAACCATCATACCTCCTTCAGGAATTTCGTCTCTGGTTTTATTGGAATTGTGAATAATTTGTTCACCCTGAATCCCGTAAAGGTTCTGAAAGCCGGAATTGGCGGCTAATAAGGCCTCGCGGAAAGGAAAGGTATCGGAATACCATGTGGATATGCCGTTCAGGTAATCTCCGTTCCAAAAGGCTGCAAGGCTGAATTTTGGAAAAGCTGTCAGCGTGCGTTTTTCAATCGTTGAGGTTTTGGGGCGGAGGGGAAGGAGCAGGCCAATAATAGCGATTAAAAATAAGATGCCAAAAAAGACCCGTTTTTTTAAATATAAGTAAGTTTTGTGAATCTTTTTACGTTTTTGAGGTGTTTGGGGTTTCCTCATGTTATATCACCATCTTTCTTGTGGGCGGCAAAAGCCTTTTTGTCCGCCCGATTTCATAAAAGCAATTTTTTAGCTGTTCTGGAGTATGTTTAAAAACTCAAACATACGTTAGAATTGGAAGTAAAGGAATGGATTATAGCTATTTCCAACGAGGGCCATTGTGGAAAGAAGCAATAAAACGACCGGAACAATGATTTCATAGGCATATACCGGATAAGGAATTGCCTTCCGGCTTTTAAACCACTGAATGATTTTTTGACGGATCGTTTTTAATAATGGCGTTACGGCAATAATAGCGAAAATGAGGAAAAAGACGTTATTTTTAAACATAAGTCCAACCTGCATATCGGAGAAGCTATTGCCATTTAAACCAAACATTCCCTTTAATACAATGCCAAGTCCGGAAAGATCTTCAAATTTAAAAAGGATCCAGCCGAAATATATGACAACAAGGGCATAAATATGACTAATAAAGCCAGGGAGTCTGGCAAATTTCTTTAACAGGAAGTTTTTCTCAAGGACGAGGAAGATAAAGAAATACAGCCCCCATAAAATGTAATTCCAGCTTGCGCCATGCCACATACCTGTTAAGAACCAGACAATAAGCAGGTTAATGATAGTGCGGGCAGGTCCTTTCCGGTTACCTCCTAATGGGATATAAACATAATCCCTGAAAAAGGTGCTTAAGGATATGTGCCAGCGGCGCCAAAATTCAGTGATTGAGTTGGCGATATAGGGATAGTTAAAGTTTTCCTTATAATGAAAGCCAATCATAAGCCCCATACCGATAGCCATATCGGAATAAGCGGAAAAGTCCAGATAAATCTGAAGCATAAAGCAAAGCACCCCAAGCCATAATCCAAGAGCCGAAACGCTGGATAGTGCTTTCAAATCATCTGTAATTAAAAAAGTATCCGCGATAACCGCACAGCCATTGGCAAGTATTGCCTTTTTGGCAAGTCCAATACAAAAGCGTTTTATTCCGCGGTCAATCTCATTGATTTTTGGCCTTCTATGTAAAATATCTTCCTGTACGTCCTGATAACGCACGATAGGGCCGGCAATACACTGGTGAAAAAGACTGGCGTACAAAAGCAGGAGCCAGAATTTCTTTTGCGGCAGTACATCACCCCGATAAACATCCACAACGTAGGAAAGAAGCTGGAAGGTATAAAAGGAAATACCGATCGGCAATGCAATCTGTGGAATCACCTCCGGAAAACCTGTAATGGATTGGATATTGCCAAGAATAAAGCCGGTATACTTAAATATGCCCAGCAATCCCAACTGCAAAATACAGTCTGCAATGAGCAGTGCTTTTTTATGGTCATGGTAGCGGGAAATTGCCAGAGCCATGATCCAGCTAATAAATGTCATACCGACAAGAAGGAATAAATACTTAGGCCCTCCCCAGGAATAGAAGATCAGGGAAAACACGAGCATTATTATATTCTTTGTCGTTATTTTGTGCGCTCTTGAATAGATAAATAAATTAAGCGCCAGAAATAAGTAAACAAACAACAAACTTGAAAATACCATAATATCGCTCCTAAATGTAATTTATAGTAACGGTTTAATTATGCCTCTGATAAGGGCGCGGCAGCTACTATTTTATTTTTGATGGCAACGAACCAAGATCGAGTGAGCCTGATTTTGGTTCGTTGCCGAAAGGGGCGCTAAGTGCTAGTGTTGCTAAGCGCCGACCGAAGTGAAACGACTAAATACTCCGCTGTAGGCGGAAAATCCTGAAAAGCAGGATTCTGTCTTGTAATAGTGCTGCGCATGGGCAGCATAATTGTGTATTATGAAAGACACTAGCAAAGCCTGGCATGATTCGTAATTGTTCAGACGACTGTGCTATTACGAATCGTTTACTCAATATAGGTAGTAACTATTCAGCTATGCGGCAAATACTAGCCATCTGGACAATGAAAGTAATCTAGTATCATGGAATTTGCTGTGAATAAGAAACAATTTGCAATCCTTCTCCTATCATATAATGTTTTTGCTTTTGTTTCAATATAAATATGAAGATAGTTTGAATTTTAGTAACTATTCATCCATGTGTTTGGTGACGCAAAAAATCCGGCGTAAGACGTTCGGCGGACGTATACCCTGCGCAGACCGAAGCACAGCATAGACCGCAAGCTGGCTTGCAGAGGAGTTTTTGTATCATCAGACCTATGGCGGTACGACATAATTGAGGATTTAACTGCGTAAGCAGCGAAAAAGCAGCGTCAGTTGCGAATCCGGGCTGCATGGCTGAATAGTTACGAATTTTAAAATTAATTTACGTTTATTTCTGCAGGCAAAGAGCTAAAGTCAAGCTCGCTTGACTTTGGCGACTGCCTCGTAGAACAAAACCCTCGATATTTGCATTGGAGACTTTGACTATTGAAAATGCCCCGCTGTTTCTTAGAAATATTGTCATGCAGCAATGCCTATGATCGGCT
>JAGZDD010000188.1 GCA_018369015.1 Clostridiales bacterium
CCCCTGAATCCCTGTAAATGTATTTTTTATAATTGGAAGCAGGGAATATAAAATAACAACAACAACCGAAGGCACAAGGCCAATACCAAGAATTGGAATGGAAAATCCTAAAAGCGCCATGCTCGGCACCGCCTGGATAACGCTGGCAATTCCAAGGACAATTTTATTAAGCGGCTTTACATAGCTAATGACAAGCCCTAAGGGTACGCCAATCAATATTGCCAGCCCTACGGCAAAGCAGGTTAATTGAATATGCTCCAGAAAAAGAGAAAGAATCTGCGACTGGTTTTGTACAACATAATCGAAAAAATTCATAACAGATCTCCCTCCTCCTCAAAATCCAAAAACTGGGTGCTCATAGTGGCCACAAGGCTGCTCTTTGTAATAAGTCCGGCCAGATATCCATCTTCACGGATGACAGGAACATTGGATGTATCGGCCTTTTTAAGCCTTTTAAGGACGCTTACAATGTCAGCATCCGGCGGTACGCAAAACACCGGAGGGTGCATAATATCCTTCACAAGAATATTTTTAATTTCCTTCTGCCGAATATCCTTAGCCTGTATAACGCCCAGGAACTCCCCATTTTTGTCAACAACCATGAGGCTGTCCACCTTGTTGGAGCGCATTTTCTCCACGGCACGCACAAGCGGAAGGTTTGGCTGGCAGCTTACCGGCTCTGTAATCATAATATCCCGCACCTTTATAAAATTAGGGGATTCCCATATTCTGTGCCTCCCTACAAAGGTACTGACATACTCATTGCAGGGAGATTTTAATATTTCCTCTGGAACATCATATTGAAGAATTTCTCCCTGGTACATAATGCATATTTTATCCGCAATTTTAATCGCCTCGCCCATATCATGGGTGACAAACACAATCGTCTTTTTAAATTCCTCCTGAAGGCTTACAAGTTCCTCCTGAAGCTGTGAACGTGTCAGCGGGTCTAGGGCGCTGAACGGCTCGTCCATCAAAATAATCTCCGGGTCTGTGGCAAAGGCCCGTGCGACGCCGATACGCTGGCGCTGCCCGCCGGAAAGCTCAAAAGGATAGCATTTCAAATATGCCCTGTCCATATTGACCATTTCCATAAGCTCCTTTGTCCGTCCGATAATCTTTTGCTCATCCCGCTTTTCCAGCCGTTCGATCAGTTCAATATTTTGTTGGATCGTCATATGAGGAAATAATCCGGTAGACTGGATAACATAGCCCATGCTCCGCCGCAGACGGATCACATTCTGCTTCATAATATCCTGTCCGTCAATAAGAATCTGGCCTGAGGACGGCTCTAAAAGTCGGTTAATCATTTTCAAAGTCGTTGTTTTTCCACAGCCGCTTTCCCCGATGATCGTTACCAGTTCGCCAGAATCAATAGTAAAGCTTAAATCCTTCAGAACCGGACGCCCCTCAAAGGTTTTCGCTACATGATTAAATTGAATCATAGATACCTCCCTGACATTAAGCTACTATAAGTATATCAAACGCCGGCTTAATAAAAGATTAATGACCTCCGCTTCTGTATAAAAAAAAGACAAAGAGTTCTGCGTACAGAACTCTTTGCCCGATTATTTCCGGTTCGCCGGCTCAATATTAATACTTTTACCTTTAATTTTTACGCTATCCATAGCCCGGAGTACATCCCTTGCATATTCTCTGGGAACCTCAACAAATGTATATTTATCATACATATCAATACTTCCGATCAGCCGGCCGGACATGCCGGTTTCCCCGGCGATAGCCCCTAAAATATCTCCTGGGCGGGCCTTTTGCTGGCGGCCCACATTAATAAACAGCCGTACCATGCCCTCCTCTGCGCCGGTATCTCCAAATTCATCCTCGTTCACAGCACTGTCCACATCGGTTCCATCGCGCATCGCCATTTTTAAGAAAGCGGCGGCAATATCCATTGCCGTATAGTCTTCCTCGTTGACATGGCTTTCAATCATTGAAATGTAGGAAGAAAGATCCTCCTGCCCAATCATTGTGCCTAAATCCCTGAAAATCATTTCAGCCTTTGTATTGGCCACATCATTTAAGGATGGGATCGGGCGGGCGGCAATTTTCGTCTTGCAATATCTTTGAATGTCCTTGAGCTTATAAACCTCCCGGCCTACGACAAAGGAAAAGGCAAGCCCGGTGCGCCCGGCACGGCCTGTACGGCCGATACGGTGAACATAGTATTCTTCATCCTGTGGAAGGTCATAATTAAATACCACATCCACATCATCCACATCAATGCCTCTGGCAGCCACATCGGTAGCTACAAGAATTTCCGTGCGCCCTTTTCGGAAGCCGTTCATTACCCGGTCGCGCTGCTGCTGCTTCATATCGCCGTGAAGCCCCTCCGCAAAGTAGCCGCGGCCCTGTAAGCCGGTCACAAGCTCATCCACCTGCTTTTTCGTATTACAGAAAACAATGGACAAATGGGGATTATAGATATCCAGCAATCTTGACAAAACCTCTTCCTTATTTTTCGGGCGCACCTCAAAGTAATACTGCTCGATATTTTTAACAGTCAGCTCCTTGCGCACAACCCGGATAAGCTGGGCGTCCTTCTGGTATTTTGCTGCAATATCCATAATCGGCTTCGGCATAGTTGCGGAAAACAACACCGTCTGGCGCTCCTCGGGTACGGCCTCAAGAATCGTTTCAATGTCATCCCTAAAGCCCATATTCAGCATTTCATCGGCTTCATCCAGCACAACCATGGATACATTGTCAAACTTTACCGTTTTTCGGCGCATATGGTCCATCACACGCCCCGGTGTTCCAATCACTACCTGAACGCCGGATTTTAAGGAGCGGATCTGCTTTACAATATCCTGGCCCCCATAAATAGGGATGACCTTAACCCCGTGCATAAACTTTGCGAGGCGCCGGATCTCATCGGCTACCTGGATCGCCAGCTCTCTTGTAGGGCATAAAACAACCGCCTGTACATTTTTGTTTTTCGGATCTACATGCTCAAGCAAGGGAATACCAAAGGCTGCCGTTTTTCCGGTTCCGGTCTGGGCCTGTCCAATAATATCCCTGCCCTCAAGTACTGCGGGAATGGCCTTCGCCTGAATCGGTGTGGCCTCCTCGAATCCCATCTCTGTGACAGCGCGGACAATTTTTTCATTAATACTTAATTCATTAAATTTCAAATCTTTTACCTCCATATTATTAGCACAACGGCTAACTGATATAGAATAACAGATACCAAAACGCCTGTCAAACATATTTAGTATTGCATTTACACATTTCTTATGGTAGTATTAAAATATATTTTATATAGTTATTAAAACTATGTATCATTTTATCAATAGTTGTATATAGTTATAATATAATGTTCACAGCGTGGACATTATATCATGTTTTTTTGCGCGGCAAGCAAAGCTTATCCGGAGCGAAAAGCGCGCACATGTTATGTTCATCAGGAAGGTGGTTTTATGAAGTTTATTCCAAAGGATCCAGGAAGTGCAATTACTCATTTTATCGGCTGGCTTATGGCGCTCCTTGCAGCATTTCCTCTCATTATAAAGGCGGCCTCATCGCCAGATAATGTCCACATCATTTCTCTGACAATTTTTATTGTCAGCATGATCGCCCTTTATGCAGCCAGCACAATCTATCATTCACTTGATATTAATGCAAGAGTCAATAAACGGCTGAAAAAGCTGGATCATATGATGATCTTTGTCCTTATTGCAGGAACCTATACCCCTGTATGTGTCATTGCCATCCGCGGGGCTTTAGGCTATGGGCTGCTGGCATTGATCTGGGGAATCGCCCTCCTTGGAATTATTTTTAAGGCATTTTGGGTCACATGCCCCAAATGGGTGTCTTCTGTACTCTACATCGGTATGGGGTGGACCTGCCTGCTGGCATTTACACAAATTTTAAATGCCCTTCCCCGCGAGGCCTTTTACTGGCTTCTGGCCGGCGGTATCATCTATACGGCGGGCGGCATTATCTACGCATTAAAGCTCCCGATTTTTAATGGCCGCCACAAATATTTTGGCTCCCACGAAATTTTTCATCTTTTCGTTATGGGCGGAAGCATATGCCACTTTATATTAATGTATAAATTTCTGGCAACAATGCCTATCGGATAAAAATAGGGAACAGTTTGGCATGGCCAAACTGTTCCCTGTTTTTATCTAATAATAAAAAATTTCTACACTCTTCTCAATTGCTTTCATAGCCTCTTCAAGCTGCTCTACAATATTTTTTCTCACACTGATCTCTGGTACGAGATGGTTCTGAGCGCTGTTGACGGCAGTTCCCACATAAAGCCGGGCAAGCGTACATTCTTCAATAAGCATTTTAGCCAGCTTTGAGGCCCCGTTAGGCTCATCCAGAGCAATAAAGAAATCCGCATCAATATCGTCGCCGGCATATTTTCTGAGCATTTTGACCGTTTTGTTCAAAGTCAAAACCCCCTCTGTCACAAGATCCAGCCCTTCAATAGATGATGTCGGCGGAATTTCATGGTTCCCATCCTCATTATTGACAATCCCGGTATTTAAAAACCTTGCCGCAATTTTTGCCGTCGTTCCTCCGCAGACAACCTTCTTGCCGTCATTGGCCATAAAAGCCCGCATGAGCCTGACATCATCGTCCATATCCTTCGGGGGCCCGGTAAAAATGCTGACGATTTTTTGTTCCACCACATGGGCGACAGCCACCGTCGTATCATCCCCCGGCCTGTGCATATACAAATCATCGCAGGCCTGTGAAAGCATCGCAGCCATCCGGGAAGCTGACAGCGTTTTTTGGGCGCATTTTATCGCATATTCGGCCATGCTGTTCCATGTCCAGCCAAAGTTTAAGATTTCCCCCACCCCCGCAAAAATCGTGCCGTCACTCATAAGGACAAAGCAATCGCCCGGCTGGACCTTAAAACGACATTCCCTGATTTTTTTCCCTTCAATTTCCCTCGTTTGAAATGGTATTTTTTCAAGAGCGCGGTTTCTTATAAAAATACACGCCGGATTATCAAATTCCACAAGATAGGCATCGCCGCTGTGAAAAACCTGGAGAATACTAAATGTCGAGTAGGCGATTTGGCGCACGCTGCATATCGGCAATGTTTTGGCAATTGTCTGCACCGCCTTTTCAATAGGCTCCCCGTAGGCAAACATTGTCCTTAGTATCTTTGAGGTGAGCGTTGCCAGTATATTGGCCTTCACTCCGCTCCCCATACCGTCTGCCAAAATCATCACATCGGAATCCTCTGTTTTTAGCACCTCCACCTTGTCGCCACAAAGCTCCTCGTGATATTTATTTAAGCTTTTCCATGCGATTTCCGTACTTACCTTCATGGAACGTCACCTACTTTCCCTCGTCTGTCAAAATCAAATCCCCAAGCCTTGACAAAATAATTTTCGTTTCCGCCGTCGTTTCTCCCAAAAGTCCTGCAATCTCCTGGGCAACCATCATCTGTTTGTCGATGACCTCCTGGGCGCTGGCAACCATCTGCATTTTTTTATCATACTCTTTCGCCAGGCGCTCCTCATCCTTGCTTACATCCTGCAAAATACATAAAAGGGCATCCATATCTTCAATATAGGTAATCGTTTCCAGGGTTTTTAAATGGTACTGAGGCAAATCCATCCGGCGCCGGAGAATCATTTGGTGCGTCTTTAAAACATCCTCAAAATCAGTAGGGTCCATAATTTCAAACAGATAGGACTTCAGGGCGTCCTCCTTGCTGATTCCAAAAAACTTCTGGGCCATACGGTTAAATTCAATGATTTTTAAATCATTGTCCAAAATAAATATGGCGTTTGGCGTCGTTTCCATAACCACATTCGCCATGGAATGGGCCTTCTCGTAGGCATGGGGCAGGCACATTTCCTGCTCTGCCTTTCCCTGGAACACGGCAATAGCCTTATCCCGGCATGTAGGATAACCGCAGGCGCCGCAGTTAAGCTCCTGATCCTTATTATATTTTCCCGTTGCCTTTAAAATCACGCGGATTTCCTCCTCTGTAGGTATCCGGTCGCGGTTTGCCCGGGAATAAAACATCTTCTCAATGTGGAGCGTTTCAGGAAAAGACTCAAACTTGGGATCCTCATACTCAATTTGCTGTTCCATATCCATTTTTGCCTTAAATCTGGAAATATGAAGGCGGTTCACCGCAGGGCCATTAATACAGCCGCCCTCGCACATATTTGCTTCCACGAAGCAATTTTCAAATTCCCCCCGCTCCATACCAGAAAAAAGCTCCTTACAGGCGTCAATACCGTCCACGAAAATACGGCGGTAGGAAATGGGCGTTCCATCAGCAGCCTGCCCCGGGGTCCTAGGTGCCTGGCCGTCAGTGCCTTCCCCATCCCCCTTTAAAAGCTGCTCATAATTTTTCAAAACCGAGGTAATCACGCCATTTTGTACAGGGTAAAGGCGGTTGACCTTGGGATCCGGGTTTGCCATTTTTGCCTCGCTGCACTGACAGATGTCGATACCCTCCTGCAAAAGCCACTGTTCAAATTCTTCAAAGGTAATCACCGCATCCACAAATCCCCGGGGACGTACATCCCCCTCGGCTTCCTCCTTTTTGGCAATACAGGGCCCAAGAAATACAACCTTCGTCTGCTGGCCATAAATGGCCTTAATGATCATCCCATGGGCGATCATCGGGGACACAACAGGCGCCATATAAGGCGTCAGGTCCGGATAATATTTTTCAATCAGGTCATTGACGCTCGGGCAGCATGTCGTAATAATATTTTTCATCCGCCCCTGCGCAATAAGGCGGCTGTAGGCCGCCGTCACATAAGCCGCCCCCTCCGCAGTTTCCCGCACCTCATAAAAGCCAAGGCGCTTTAGGGCAGCAACAACCTGCCCCGGCCTTTTGTAATTTAAAATTCCAAGATAAGACGGTGCTATCGATACGACAACCTGGTCGCCCCGTTTCAGGAAATTCTTCACAGCCTCCATATCACTGGCAAATGTTTTTGCATTCTGGGGACAGACTTCCAGGCAATGCCCGCAAAGCACACAGTAGTCATTCATAATCTGTGCCTGGGCGTTTGTCACCCAGATGGCCTTTACTGAACAGGAGCGGACACATTTATAACAGTGCTTACAGCTCGCTGTTTTAAAATCAATAACTCTCATATTATGTAAACCTCCCGAATATTTTCAATGCACCTTTATTATAACATAATTAAAAATCCAATGCATCACAAAGAATCCTGCTCTGCAGGATTCTCCGCCTGCGGCGGGTCCGACATCTTCCATTCCGCCGCAGTGCGATCCAAAGCGGAGCGTTTTTTATTT
>JAGZDD010000189.1 GCA_018369015.1 Clostridiales bacterium
AGGGCTATTAAGAGCCATAAGATATTCAAGCGCTAAAATGTTATTAGGCTGCTTTAAAAATTCAGAAAGACTTTCGTTTTCGGGTTCTATCAGCTTAAGGAGTGCCTGGCTGCGGGCCGCAGGCCATGAAAAACCGGATTTTAAGGCTTCCTTAAATGCCTTTTTATAGGCCCCGGGTTCTTCTGATAAAATGGCGGAAAGCTTATAAAGCAGGGCCAGATCCGCATTTTCGCAGCCAAAAGCCAGGTGGCTGACAACGCCGGAAGAGGCAAGAAGCGCCACTCCGGTTCTGGCAAAATCTCTGGCGCTGGAGGTAGCCGCCACTGTGGGAATTTCAAGGACAAGATCGGCTCCGCAGTCCAGAGCCAGCCGGGTGCGGATAAATTTATCGTAAATTGCAGGTTCCCCTCTTTGGGTAAAATTGCCGCTCATAACAACAATGGTATAATCTGCCCTACATTCTGTACGGGCTTTTTTCAGAAGATAGCGGTGCCCGTTATGGATTGGGTTAAATTCAGCAATGACGCCGAGTACGTTCATATGAAACCTCCGGTTTTAAGGATGTAGTTTTTATTATATCGGAAGGTACGGCTAAAGGCAAGAAGGCGTGAATTAAAAAAAATACAATTTCTGGCAAATTAAGTGCCGAAAACACCTTGTATACAATGACCAATTATTATATAATATTCCTGTGTGAGATGTAAAAACTGTCTTAAAAAATGAAAAAGGAGACAAATATCAATGAATGTATTAGTAATCAATTGTGGAAGCTCATCCCTCAAATTCCAGTTAATTAATTCAGAAACAGAAGCGGTTTTAGCAAAGGGCCTTTGTGAAAGAATCGCTATTGACGGAAGCCGCCTTGTTTACCAGAAAGCCGGATGTGACAAGATCCGCAGGGAAGCGGCTATGCCGACACATATTGAGGCCATTGCCATGGTGATTGATGCTTTGACCGATCCTGAAATTGGCGTGATTAAAGATATGAGTGAAATTGATGCTGTAGGCCACAGAATCGTTCACGGCGGTGAAAAATTTGATTCCTCTACAATTTTGACAGATGAGGTATACAAAGCGATTGAGGAGTGCTCTGAGCTGGCGCCTCTGCATAATCCGGCACACCTTATGGGTATTGATGCCTGCAAGAAATTAATGCCTAAAACACCGATGGTATGTGTATTTGATACAGCTTTCCATCAGACGATGCCAGAGGAAGCTTATCTTTACGGCCTTCCTATTGAATACTATAAAAAATATAAGATCAGACGCTATGGCTTCCATGGAACAAGCCACAGCTATGTTTCTAAGAAAGCCGCCGAGCTTCTTGGAAAGCCTTATGACCAGGTAAAGACGATTGTGTGCCATCTTGGAAATGGGGCAAGCTGCTGTGCTGTTAAGTATGGAAAGTCTGTAGATACATCCATGGGTCTTACGCCGTTAGAAGGGCTGATTATGGGAACCCGCTCCGGCGATATTGATCCGGCAATTATGGAATTTCTTGCTAAAAAGGAAAACTTAGATATTGCAGGCGTTATGGAAATTCTTAATAAAAAATCAGGAGTCCTTGGTGTATCTGGCTATACAAGTGACTTTATGGATCTGGAAGTGGACAGCCTTGCACAGAAGCCGGAAGCTCTGCTGACAATGAAGGTGTTTGCTTACAGAGTTGCAAAATATATTGGTGCTTATGCTGCAGCTATGAATGGTGTTGATGCGATTGCATTTACTGCCGGACTCGGGGAAAATAATAAGTATGTCCGCACAGATATTTGCGAATATCTTGGCTATCTCGGAGTGGCGCTGGATCAGGAAAAGAATGCTATCCGCGGTGAAGATGTTATTATTTCCACGCCAGACTCTAAGGTAGCTGTAATGACAATCCCGACGAACGAAGAGCTTGCAATCTGCCGTGAAACAGTGGCATTGTTAAAATAAGAGCCTGCGAAGTTACTGTTTACGGCCACCTCACCTCCATGCGCACTCGACGCCGCTTTGCGGCTCTAGTTTGGCTCCTTACGGAGCTAAGACTGCTTATGCAGGTGGGGTGACTGCTTCGCAGTCCTGATTTAAAATTGCAGTCAGAAGTTTGCGTGCGAGTACGACGCCTCTGACTGCAATTTTGAATCGGCCGGGAATAGTAACCTGTCAAGTAAAAATACTTTACAATATGGAAAATTTATGTTGACAAAAGGCGGCAGGCTATGTATAATTACAGTCGTATGAGATTTGGGAGATGCCTATGATAATAAATATTTCTGAAATATTATCTACTGCCAGGAAAAGCGAGAGCTACAGCGTTCCAATTGAAACAGAGGCTTTTGTCATGGGCGGCGAGAGTTATCCGTTCCAGTCAAAGGAGCCTGTGGCACTGACAATTACAAATATGGGGAACAAGGAGATTTCCATTGTTGGCCATATCGGTGTTGTCCTTTGCATCCCATGTGCAAGATGCCTTGAAGATGTTCCTACATCCTTTTCCTTGGATATAGATAAGACAATCGACTTGAAAGAGTCCGATGAGGACCGAATCAATGATTTAGACGAAACATGTTATATTAATCATAGCAGCTTGGATGTTGACCGTTTAGTGTCAAATGAGATACTGATTCATTTCCCTATGAAAACTTTATGCCGCGAGGATTGTAAGGGAATCTGCTTTAAATGCGGACAGAACTTAAACCTTGGCGAATGCGGATGTGACAGGGAGTCATTGGACCCAAGAATGTCGGCAATCCGGGATATTTTCAAGAATTTTAAGGAGGTGTAACCCATATGTCTATCTGCCCAAAAAATAAATCTTCAAAAGCAAGACGCGACAGCCGCAGAGCTAACTGGAAAATGACAGCTCCTGCTTTAGTAAAGTGCAGCAAGTGCGGCGAGTTAATGATGCCCCACAGAGTTTGCAAAAAATGCGGCTCCTACAACAAGCGTGAAATTGTTTCTGTTGATTAATAGAGATACAGGCTTATTGCTAGTGAATAGTGTCACATAAGAGCTTCCAGGTATGGAGGCTCTTTATTTTTTCTATGGGAAGCTCTTTGTACAGGAATATGGTTTTGCTTTTGCCACTTATTGCTACTTTACAAAGAACAAATGTTTGGGTATAATAAATGTGAATCGGGAACATATGTTTGTATTTGGAGGAAGCGGTATGTTTAAACCATATTTTTATACCAATACGGAGCCGGAAAAAATGCAAAATAGCGTGGATGTTATTGCTGTATTTCATTCCAATGGGCACTTGCGGCCGCTGTATGTTAAGCTTGAAGGCTATGACAGTGTGAAAATTGAGGCGGTAATATCGTCTAAGACAGTACATTATGCGGGAATTGAAACAATAAAGTTTGTCTGCTCCTATGTGTTTATGAATGAAAAACGGCATTTAGAGCTGCATTATCATGTCCAGGAGCACATATGGTCGGTGCCGGGGTATAGAAACGGAAGTTATGGAGAAGATAACGACGGATGATTTATTAATATAATTTATAAGTAGTTATTCATTGTGTTAATAATTGTTAGAAAATTTAGAAATATTTAACTTTTTTATTGACAATTTATATTTTTTTCATTATCATTACTTTGTAATACTTGCGACAGGCATAACATCCCTTTAAATTTGTTATGCCTTATCTTATGAAATCGCATTTCAAAGTAAGAAAAGAAACGCCTGTGCATGAGAATTTCATCACGGGAGGCGTTTCGGTGATTCGGCAGGCTTTGCAGTACTAATATAGCCCAGTTATTTGGAGGATGTTATACTAGGGCATGCCGTTACCCATTATACGAGGAGGATCAAGAAATGAAAAAAGTATTATCATTAGCTCTTGCGGCTGCAATGACAGTTTCTTTAGCTGCCTGCGGTTCTGGCGATGGACAGACACAGGCCGGCACAGATGCTGCGGCAGGAAGCCAGACAAATGCTCAGACAGAAGCGGCAGACGGTTCCGCTGCTGGGGAAAGCCAGGCTGGTTCTGAGGCTGCTTTGACAGGTTCCGGTGTTGCAAAGGAAGACTTAAAGATTGGTATTATTTACATTGGTGATGAAAATGAAGGCTATTCGGCTGCGCATATGACTGGAATCGATGAGATGGTAGAGGCTCTTGGCCTTGACGAGTCTCAGGTCATTGAAAAAACACTGATCGGTGAAACAGAAGCCTGCTACGATGCAGCCTGCGACCTTGCAGACCAGGGCTGCCAGATTGTTTTTGCCAACAGCTTTGGCCATGAAACTTATATTCTTCAGGCTGCCGCTGAATATCCGGAGGT
Source organism: Clostridiales bacterium (assembly GCA_018369015.1). Lineage (GTDB taxonomy): Bacteria > Bacillota > Clostridia > Lachnospirales > Lachnospiraceae > Catenibacillus. The sequence goes on from JAGZDD010000189.1 coordinate 4,267, forward strand.
TCAGTTCTGCCATGCGACAGGAACACAGGCATTAAGCAGCGGACTTTCCAATATGCACAACTATTTTACAAGAGTTTATGAGTCCCGCTATGTTTCAGGCGTTGTTGCCGGCATGAAGCTTAATCAGATGATTGAGGAAGGAACGATTACAGAAGATACGGCAAAGATCGGTTATGTTGGCGCTTATCCTTATGCTGAGGTTATTTCCGGTTATACCTCCTTCTTCCTTGGCGTCAGAAGCGTATGCCCTTCGGCAACAATGGAAGTGAAGTATACAAACAGCTGGGCAAGCTTTGACCTTGAGAAGGAATGTGCGGCTGCGCTGATTTCTGACGGCTGTGTTTTGATCAGCCAGCATGCAGATACGACTGGCGCTCCGACAGCCTGTGAGGCAGAAGGCGTTCCTTGCGTTGGCTACAATATCGATATGACTGCTGTAGCTCCGACCCAGGCATTAACATCCGCATCCATTAACTGGGGCCCATATTATACTTATGCTGTTCAGTGTGTCATCGATGGCACAGCCATTGAAACTGACTGGTGCAGAGGCTTTGCAGACGGCGCTGATAAGATTACGCCGCTTAATGAATCCGCAGTTGCTCCGGGAACTGCCGAGAAGGTAAAAGAGGTTGAAGATGCAATTATTGCCGGCACACTTAATGTTTTTGATACATCAACATTCACTGTAAACGGTGAAGAAGTGACAACTTATGAAAAGAACGGACAGGAATATATTTCTGACGGATATTTCCATGAATCTGAGTATGGTTCGGCTCCTGCATTTGATTTGAAAATTGATGGAATTACATCTATTGAAGAATAATCTGTGCTGATAAAAGCGGAGCTGCCCCCGTGCAGCTCCGCTTTATTTTGGCAGGCAATGAGTCAAAATCAAGCCCGCTTGACCTTGACGGCTGCCTGGTGATAGCAGGATTAGGGTGTGCTTGAAAATTTTTTCAGAGTATAATGTCCGCGAAGTGAACGTCTGGCAGAGGTAGGGGCGGATGACGGGAATAAATTTTCAAACATACTCTAAGAAGAACTCTACATTATAAGATAAGGAGGGCAATCGTTGTGAAAGAAAGTAATGCAATTGAGCTAAAGCAGATTACGAAACGCTTTGGCTCTGTCCTGGCCAATGACCATGTGGATCTGACCTTAAGGAAGTCGGAGATACTGGCAATCCTTGGGGAAAACGGCAGCGGAAAAACGACCCTGATGAATATGATTTATGGGATTTATCATCCGGATGAAGGACAGATTTTTGTGCATGGCAAGGCGGTGAGTATCCGTTCCCCGAAGGATTCCTTCGAGCTTGGCATAGGAATGGTTCATCAGCATTTTAAGCTGGTTGATGTGCTGACTGCGGCAGAGAATATCATTTTAGGGCTTCCCGGGAAGCAAATGCTCAATATGAAAAAGGTTGTCGAAGAGATTAATGAGCTGACACGCAAATATGGCTTTGAATTGAATCCTATGGAAAAGGTTTATCAAATGTCCGTATCTCAGAAACAGACAGTGGAAATTGTTAAAATGCTTTACCGCGGCGCTAAAATATTAATTCTTGACGAGCCGACTGCGGTGCTGACGCCTCAGGAGGCGGACCGGCTTTTTGATGTTCTCCGAAATATGCGCAATGACGGGTGTTCCATTATTATTATTACCCATAAGCTCCAGGAGGTTCTAGCACTGTCTGACCGGGTAGCAATTTTGCGCAAGGGCCGTTATATTGATACTGTAGATACAAAGGATGCGGATGTCAATATGCTTTCGGAGATGATGGTCGGCGCGAAGGTTGACTTAAACATTGAACGTCCGGAACCGGAAAATGTAGCAAAACGTCTGGAGCTTAAAGGCGTTACATGTAAAAATAAAGAGGGCATAAAAACACTGGACGATGTGGATCTGGTTGTAAATAGCGGAGAGATTCTCGGAATTGCGGGGATTTCCGGGAGCGGGCAAAAAGAGCTTTTAGAGGCTATCGCCGGTTTGCAGCCTGTGGCCGAAGGAAAGATAGATTTTATTAGTGATGACAATAAAATAAAGGATCTGTCAAAAATGGACTCTGTCGAAATACAAAAGCTGGGCGTCAGCCTGGCCTTTGTTCCTGAGGACCGTATCGGTATGGGGCTTGTAGGGGCTATGGATATGACAGATAATATGATGCTGCGCAGCTACCGCCGGGGCCGGGGCGCATTTTTGGACCGCAAGACGCCGGGAAAGCTGGCGGTAAAGATAAAGGACCAGCTCGAGGTTATGACGCCGAGCATTTCCTCACCGGTAAGCCGTATGTCCGGCGGAAATGTACAGAAGGTGCTTGTTGGCCGGGAAATTTCCCAAAATCCTAAGGTTTTGATGGTTGCTTATCCGACCCGGGGAATTGATATTAATTCTTCCCATACAATTTATCATCTTTTAAATGAGCAGAAGAAAAACGGCGTTGCTGTGATTTGCGTGATTGAAGATTTGGATGTTGTTTTAGAGCTTTGTGACCGGATTGCCGTATTGTGCGGCGGAAAGGTAAGCGGCGTTGTTGACGGGAAAACGGCCACAAAGGAAGGCATTGGCCTTCTGATGACAAAGCATGAGAAGGGAGGCGCTGTGAATGATTAAGGAACCATTTTTAAAAATGTCAAAAAGAGAAAAGATCGGCTGGCCTAAAGCCCTGCTGATCCGCGCTGTTGCCCTGATTTTATCTCTTGTGCTTTGCGCAGTTGTGATTTTTGCCCTTGTGCGGATGAATCCTTTGGATGTTTATAAGGCCATTTTTGACGGTGCCCTTGGCTCAGAGCGGCGGATATGGATTACGCTGCGTGATACGATGGTGTTGCTGTGTATTTCAATCGGCCTTGCCCCGGCATTTAAAATGCGTTTTTGGAATATCGGTGCCGAAGGCCAGATTCTTGTAGGCGGAGCTGCTTCTGCCGCTTTGATGATTTATGCGGGAGACGCCCTGCCAACGCCGGTGCTTTTAATCACTATGTTTGCGGCCAGCGC
>JAGZDD010000005.1 GCA_018369015.1 Clostridiales bacterium
AGGATGACCTTCTTGATATGGATTATTTTTTAAATGAAGATGACCCGTTTAACGATGATTTTGGGGAAGAAGGTTTTTACATCTTCTAAACCTGCCATCGTCTTATTGTCGCGCCCAAACACATGTTCATCTAACATATGTTTGATAAACATGTGTTCTTTTTTATCCTCTCAAAAATCACAATTTCCTATAAAGGAACAAAGCCCCGGTATAAAGATACCGGGGCTTTCAGCGCAAAATTATTGAAATGGAGATTGTACCCATGAAAAATTTTAAACTTTCGGATTATATTACATTAAAATCCGCCGGTCTGATCGTTGGCGGATCTTTACTTTTCTCTGCGGCAATGAATCTTCTTATTGTACCCATGCAGCTTTACAGCGGCGGCTTTCTGGGAATCGCCCAGCTCTTCCGCCAGCTTCTCCTTACCCTTGGCGTCAATGTAGAAAATATCGATGTCGCCGGTATCGTTTATTTTATTATGAACGTACCTTTGTTTCTTCTTTCCTTTAAAGCCATTGGCAAGCCCTTCTTCGTAAAAACCGTGCTGGCGGTTATTTGCTATACCGTATTTCTGACGATTATTGTATCCCCGGAAACGCCGATTATTGAAGATAAGCTGACCTGCTGTCTCATTGGCGGCGTCATCGCAGGTGTTGGCGCCGGTATGACTTTGCTTTCCGGCGGCTGCGGAGGCGGCGAGGAAATCCTTGGCGTCTTTTTGTCACAGAAAAACCCCAATTTCAGCGTAGGAAAGCTCTCCATTATTATCAATATTTTCGTATACGGCTGCTGCCTCATTTTCTTCAACATCGGCACGGTCGTATACTCACTGATTTACTCTGTATTTACAAACCTGTCGCTGGATAAGATTCATTTCCAGAACATTATGATGAATATTATTATTATTTCTAAAAAAGAAGGTGTCGAAAAGCTTGTATTTGAAACAACAGGGCGCGGCGCCACCCACTGGGACGGCTACGGCGGATATACCGATGAGCATACAAACATCCTTCTCACCGTCGTTTCTAAGCGGGAATCAATCACTTTGCGCAAGGCGCTTAAAGCCTTTGACCCTGACGCCTTCGTCATTGTGAATGAGGATATTGATGTTGTCGGAAATTTCGAGATGAGAGTTATGTAATGGCTGATATGCCTTACTTTCCCGCATGACTTAATGAGCAGCAAAGGCTATCTATTTTCTCCGGGTTATGGAAAAATTCCAGTTCCACCGGATATGGCCTAAAGCGTACCGGGGATGTAATACAATCTGCCTCAATCACTGTCGCATAAGGGTATTTTCTAAAATATCCCGGTTCCGTATGAGCCACTTGAAGGATTGACTTTGGTTCTTTCCGTATGCATGTGTATGTATGCTCAGGAAAATGTCTAAAAAACGGATGACCGTCAAGGCTCTCGTAAATTTCCACGTAAGCAAAAAACGACTGCTTTTCCGGCGAATAGTCCATAAGCATCCCGGAAGGATAATTGGCTGACACCCGGGATTCCTGTGCAATTTCAAAAAGAATACTTAATTTCTTGTGAAAATCTACCGGAGATTCCGGCTCGTTTAATGGATAGCATAAAACATTGCGTGCCGGAATCCGCCGCTCATAAAAACCTGCTACATACTCATATTTTTCATTATCTTTAAGCCCCCGGGCGGCAATTTCCAGCTTCTTTTGGCGCACCTTGAGCCTATGGATCTGCTCCTGTATAATACCTTTGCTGTCTTCAATCAATTCGCTTAAGTGAAATCCGCTCGCCGGGTCAATATATTTGTTCCACTGCTTTAAAGGTATATCCATAGACGCCAGGAACTTGATCATATCCACGGTAAGAAGCTGCTCGCTGGCATAGTAGCGGTAGCCATTTTCCGGGTTAATCTTCGCCGGGATCAATATACCAATATGTTCATAATAGCGCAGGGATTTAATACTGATCCTTTTAATCTGCGCGACCTCGCCGATCGTTAAATATTCCTTCATTCATTTCCTACTCCCTGTAATCCTCCCGAATAAATGGTTCTTCAATTTTTTCCTCCGCAAGTATTTTATACTTCTTGGGATGCCTGTATGCATTGCCATGAACCTCACTTTTCCGGTAAACCCTCAGCTCATCCATAGGGAAATCCGCCATATAAATCCCCTCGCGCTCACCGGCCTCAATGACAAGCATATCTCTCGATCCTGGCTGTGATTCACGGTAAGCAATCCCGTCAAAGGCAGACGAATGGCCATTGCAGTCCGGCTGTCCATAAGGATAATTGGCGGTAGCAATGCCGGCCATATTCTCATACGCCCGGGCGCGAAGCTGGGAAAGGCGGTTCATTTCCATCGGGCAGGCATTGGGAACAAGAATAATCTCAGCGCCCTTAAGCATGAGAATCCTGGCGCTTTCCGGAAACTCCCGGTCGTAACAGATCATTGCCCCAATCTCCACATTTCCCGATGCAGTGTCCAATGTGGCCGCATAAAAATCATCTCCCGGCGTCAGCCGGCACTCATCGCCGAAATCACAGGTATGTACCTTGGCATAGGTCAGTACCCGCCGCCCAAAACGGTCAAAAATACAGACAGTGTTTCTCGGCAATGGCTCCCATTGCTCTAAAAAAGTGATTCCCACAGCCATTTCAAGCGCTTTGGCAGCCTCGCCAAAGGCTGACACAAAGCTTCCGTCTGCCGGAACCGCCGTCGATTTAAGCTCCCCTATATTTTCCGGAATTTTATACCCGACACTCCACATCTCCGGAAACAAAGCAAGATCAGCACCCATAGCTTTTGCTTTTTGACAGTACGAAAGCCCCTTTTCAAGATTTTTTTCAATGCTGCCCTCCGGCAAAAGCTGTAGAAGGGCGACTTTAAAACCTGTCATAAAAAATCCTCCCAGTTAATTAATAACATTCATATAAAAACATTTCGCTTTGCTCATCCGCCGCTTTTTCTGCTATAATGCCTTTATTATATCTTTAACCGCTAAAAATAACAAGCATTTACAGCTTTCTCTTGACCTTGCCCTAAGGGCAGGCTTTATAATAATTTTATTAGTAAATCTTCATACCGGGCTGTGCTTAGCTTTGCTGCGGATGAAAAGGGGGAAATATTTTATGGTTCTAAAGGTTCTTCATGCCGGTATCAGCGTTTACAACATGGAAGAATCGCTGGCATGGTACGACAAAAATCTGGATTTTAAGCTTGTGTCCGACGACGGCTTTGTTCCGCCGCTAAAGGCCCGTATCTGCTTTATTCAAAACGGAGATTTTCAAATTGAGCTGTTTGAATATGAGCACCCAAAAAAGCTGCCCGAGGACCGGCTGGCACCCAACAGTGATCTTCAGACTGTGGGAACAAAGCACATCGCGTTTGCCACAGAGAATATGGCCGCCCTCAAAGAAAAATTTGTCAAAAACGGCGTAGATATTGCCCATGAGGTGATGATGGAGGGCAACAACGTAATGTTTATCAGAGATTGCAATGGGGTGCTTATTGAATTTATCCAGAAAAATTAACGAGGAGGTCTTTTTATGCCCAATATGGTTATGAACAAAACATTAATTATTCATCACATTAATGATGTGGATAATATTCCCGCAATGGAGCGGTGGTTTGTCCATCATCACTGCCCGGAGGTTATGGCTCAGGAGCCCTGGCTGACCCGCTATGTCATGTTCCGCGTCATGCCCCCTGCGCAAGGGATGAAGGATATTGGATTTTTTAATTACAGGGTCCATGAAAATTTTGGTTTAAGCGTTGAGGGCCGCAGGAGCCTTCGGGGGCTTATGGGAATGACGCCGGAGCCGGTTGAAAATGCCATGACCGTTGCCATTGCCAATGTTCCCGCAGAGCCTACCGAGGATTTCTTTGGCCAGGAAATGAACCATGCCGGAAAGACATTCATCCGCTTCGTCTATATGATGTCTTATCCAAAAGGCGTTTCCAGAGAGGACGGAGAAAAATGGTTTCTTGACACATTTGCGCCGGAGGCTTGCCGACTTCCCGGGCTTTTGAGATTTTTCTCCCATAAAGCCTATGATGAGCAATATCCGCCAATTCCATTGCCTGAAAGCGGCGGCGGCCCGGAATTTGTTGATGTGGGCGAGGATAATATTTTCTTCCACCGCTGGGATCGTGTTTGCGAAATGTGGTTTGAAAATAACTCTGCCTGGACCAACGCCTTTATTAAAAATCCCCCAGCCTGGACAATTCCAAAATGGGCTACAAGAAATACTTTCCCATTCGTAGAGCCTGGCAAGGACTTTGTATGTACAAGCCTTCTTGAACGCCCGGATCAAAATATGCTCAAGCATTATGACGGGTGCATTTTCTAACACATAGTTACTATTCACGGCTTCGCTGAGAATAGTAACAGCACATATCCTTTAAAGCAAAGCATACCTGCACCCAAAGAGCGCCTCACGTTCTTTGGGTGCGGGCGCGTGAAGGCTTTCGCTTATAAACCACATCTGCGCGGCCGTCCGTTCTCCGCTCCTTTCCACAAACAGACTTGAATCTCTATTGTTTCAAGCTTATAATTAGAAACAACGAGCCCCGCTTGCAAAGTAGCCGCGCTGCCATGGGGCGCACGGCAATAAGAGGAAGCCTCGCAAGGGGATACCTATATGCTGTGAAAAACATGGCAATCAGAGGAAATCCCACAGGGGGATACCTATATGCTGTGGGGGCACGGCAATCAGAGGAAAGGACGTTAAGCTATGAAATCTTCTCAGGAACTTAAGGAGCTGCTTGTGCGTATCGACCGCCGCAGTTATCCGGCATATAAAGATACCCGGGGGAGCTATCAGTTTCCCGGATATATTCTATCCATTGACCATGTTCAGGGGGATCCCTTTGCGGCACCTTCAAAAATCAGTATTCAGGTTTCCGGCAGGCAGGCAAATTTCCCTTCCCGGCTCTATGACCGCCCATGGAAAAAAACGGCGCTGTGCGATATGCTTCTTAGAACCGTTGCCCGCCAGATCGAGCATTTTACGTTTAAAGCTAAGGGGTCCGGCAAAAGCGGTCTTATTGACATCAGCCGCTGCGGTCAGGAAATACTTGAGCGTTCCTCCTGCACCCTGAATCCAGAAAACGGCAATGTCACCCTGCGCCTTAATGTAGGCTTTCCTGCCAATGGCCGTACAATTAACGCCGGCGAGCTTATAAAAATATTTTATGACTTTCTTCCCATCTGCGTTCAAAAAGCTCTCCTGTATAAAGCCTACAATTCTCAGACGCTTGAGCAAATCATGGAGCTGTCTCAAAATCAGCAGTTTATCCGCGAGCAGCTTCCTGCAATAGGACTGTGTGCCTTTATCGCTAATGGAGCCATTCTCCCGCGGGAATCCGGTATTTCCCAAAAGCCTATGAAAAATGCCATTCCCTTTTGCTCCCCAGCTTCGATGGAGGTTACTTTACAGCCGCCTTACGGAGAAAAAATAACGGGCATGGGGATTCCCAGGGGTGTCACCCTTATTGTCGGCGGAGGCTACCACGGTAAATCCACCCTTCTCGAAGCACTCGAAAGAGGGATTTATAACCATATTTTGGGGGATGGCCGGGAGTATGTCATTACAGACAGTACGGCAATGAAAATCCGGGCCGAGGATGGCCGCAGTATTCACCATGTTGATATTTCCATGTTTATCAACGATCTTCCTAACAAAAAGGACACAAAACATTTTTATACCGAAGATGCCAGCGGAAGTACATCCCAAGCGGCTAATGTGGTGGAAGCAATAGAATCCGGAACTTCCCTTCTGCTCATTGACGAGGACACAAGCGCTTCTAACTTTATGGTCCGGGATTTATTAATGGAAAGTGTCGTTTCCCGTTCCTGCGAACCCATTACGCCCCTTATTCACCGAATCCGGCAGCTTTATGAGGATTGGGGAATTTCATCGATCCTTGTCGCCGGAAGCAGCGGCGCATTTTTTGAGAAAGCAGACTGCATTATTCAAATGGATCGGTACAAACCATTGGAGATTACATCATTTGCTAAAGAGCAGGCCCGGAGGTTCTCCCATGCCAGTACTCTTATGCCAGACATTCCGGACACAGATGGCTGTACCAAACCGGACAGAATAAGAAGGGCCAAGCCAAACTATGAAACTGGCAGCGAATCCGGGCAGTTGATCCATGCCGCTGCTCAAAGACCGGACTTTTCACGTTATCCACACCCTCACAGATCCGAGGGCGGCAGCCGTGAACTTGGCAAAGATAACCGTAGCAAAATTAAAACCAATGGCCGTGACAGTGTTTCTATTAATAAAGAAATCATCGACCTGCGCTATGTGGAACAGCTTGTAGACAGCGAGCAGCTTATGACATTAGGCTATCTTATGGCCTACGCGAAAGCCCATTTTATTGATGGCAAAAGATCATTGACCGAAATTGTTTCTCTCCTGGAAAAAATATTGCATGAAAAAGGGATTGCATGTATTTGCGAAAGCAGCCATCTCCCCGCCGGGCTTGCTATGCCCCGCCGTCAGGAAATATTTGCCTGCTTTAATCGGTACAGGGGATTGAAAATACAATAGTAATGAGTATTGAGACCAGCTTGCAGAGTGCCGGACGCGTACCAATGGCGTGCGTCCGGTGCCAGCCAAAGCAGCCGCAAAACTCGCAGCCCGAAGCAATTTTGAACGTTCATTGATTGTAATAATCTGTAATGCTTTTCATAATTTCCCCAAAATGGACTTTTGAGTTATATACAGTTCATCTGTACAGCATACCTTGAATACACACCATATCTGCATTATTTTCTCCAATCCCCAACGCCTTTAATATTTGTATCTTCTTTTTAATACCGTCATTTGATTAAATTGACTGTTTCTTTATTGTTCACAGGTTCCGTAAACAGCAACACTATTTCATTACTATTTATATATTTTTTTGAATACTATATTGTAATATATAATAGCATATGATATTATATAAAAAATCCTGTCTCACAAGATTATCTGTCTGCGGCGGGATTGCAAAACAGACAGCTTCCCTATTGCCGCAGTGCGTTCTTCTTACCCGCTTCAATTAGTGCTAAACTCGTAGTTTACACTTCGTTCCGGTCGCTGCTGGACGCGCAGGCATGGTAAAGGCAGAACGTAAAACACGGCACAGCGTGCCTAAGACACACATTTAGCACCAACCGAAGTAAAACATAGACATACAGTCCGTATGAAACTACCTGACTTTCATACATAGTGCTGCTGCGATTAGCGCGGCATGAAAGTTTATTATGAAACAAAAAATATAATTATTGGAGGTGAAACCTTGTGAATACACAGCTCAAAAAAGGGGCGCTCGAAATCTGCGTTCTTTCTCAATTAGCTAAAGGGGATAAATACGGTTATGAATTAACAGAAGTTATTTCTACGGAAATGTCAATCGCCACAGGAACACTTTATCCTATTTTGAAAAGGCTCAAGGACGATCTCTATGTGGAGACCTATCTTGTGGAATCCGAAGGAGGGCCAGCCCGTAAATATTACCACCTCACAGAAAAAGGAAGATTTTATCAAGGTACTCTTAAGCAGGAATGGAATACCTTTGTCGCCGCAATGAACAGGCTTATGGATTAACCGAATGACGGCTTATCGTATCTATGAAATAGGATTAAAGGAGGAAAATTTATATGAAAAAAGACGACTACTTAAACATACTCAGCCAAGGTTTAAAGCAATATGATGAATCTTATGTTCAGGAAATTCTCAATGATTATGAAGAACATTTTCAATATGCTCTTGCAAACGGCAAAAGTGAGGAGGAAATATGTGCAAGTCTGGGCAATCCCCAGGAACTTATCAATGAAATTAAAGAAATGATGGGAGCCTCACCCCAAATCCAGGCTCCGGCCCGCCCGGCGTTGGATATTGAAAAAACGGATTCGTCCTCTAGTAACAATACAGAAAACCGCACGCCATCAAATAGCAGTGAGAACCGCGGCTTTGACAAAACTACAAAACCCAGATACTTTGATGGCAATTTAAATAGTAATTTTAATACTGGCACCAATGAAGATACAAACGAAGCCCACACTCAAAATACTTACGGTACTTTGAAGAAAATACGTTTCTTTGCGGATAATGCAGATGTGCGTCTTATCCCTTCATCTGACGGGGAATTTCATATTTACACCGAAGATGGCGAAGAAATGGATTATCTCGAACATTCTTACAATAATGATACTTACGAAGGACGGGTAACACGGAGCAATGCCCAGGCTTCTATTGCACTTGATATCCTTCATCAAATTTTCGGCAGCCCTGTCAGTGATGTCATTTTGGAAATACCTTTAGGTATAGATGATATACGCATTGAAGGCTACAGCGGGGATTTGGTCGCAGAAGGTCTTGTCAGTGAGATTTTAAGCCTGTCTACAATTTCAGGCGACTGCAAAATCAAAAATTCAGAAAATAATGGACTTTTCGTTTCTACCAAAAGCGGAGAAATAGAGCTTTATCAAGTCGCTGCGGGCCACTGTGAGTTAAAGACACTAAGCGGAGACATACTCAGCAAAGAGCTACAAGCACAAAATTTGGTTGTAAATACCGTCAGCGGCGATGTCAGCGGACGGCGTCTGGATGTCCACACATCCCAAATCAAAACAATCAGCGGCGAAATTTCATTAAAGCTTTTAAAAAATAGTGAAACTTATTATGCCACTGCGAAAACAACCAGCGGACGTGTAAAAATACGTGATGGAATCCGAATGGACGCCTTGGATTTCCAGGCTTTGCCGCCAGAAGGAAATGTCAAGCTTGCCTTAAATACGATAAGCGGGGAAATTTCTGTTAAATATTCAAAAAACAGTGGTCAAAGCTAAAGAACAAGGGTAACTCATAAATCATTGGATTTTGTTACAGCTAAAATCCATTACCGCTCAAGCCCAAACGAATAGCAGGAACATAATCAAAATAATCACTTCATCTATTTCCCAAAAGTACGGGTGAGAAACAGTCGTTGCAGCGCTCCATACCTGAGGCATTTTCATCTGTGAAGTTGGGAAATAGAAATGTTATATATGCCAGATATTTACAAAGCTCTATACTGACATCCAGAGCATTTTATCAAATGAACAATATGCAAAACGGCACCTTTAATCTTATCATTATGTAAGACTCCAAGACTCCGGTAACATATATTTCAATTTATGGGATTTTATGCGGAGCCTGACTATGTAGTGCTTAAATTTCCGCTTCCACTAATCATTTCAATCCATAGACTCCTACGCGGAGCCCGACCATGTAGCAATTGTAGAACCTGTACCGATGCGGATTTCAATCCACAGGCTCCTACGCGGAGCCCGACTGGTTTGCAACCATCTGGTTTTTGTATGCAGCCATATTTCAATCCACAGGCTCCTACGCGGAGCCCGACGACAAACGTGTGCATTTAAGGCTACGGTAGAAAATTTCAATCCACAGGCTCCTACGCGGAGCCCGACATCGCGAACAAACATTAATAGGAGGTTAACATGATTTCAATCCACAGGCTCCTACGCGGAGCCCGACAATTCCTCCCCGTCCGGCAAAGTGCATTTGCAGATTTCAATCCACAGGCTCCTACGCGGAGCCCGACTTACAGCCATTACTATCACCTCTTGTTTATCCAATTTCAATCCACAGGCTCCTACGCGGAGCCCGACATTTCTGGATTTTCCCTTAAAAACTTTTGCACGCCATTTCAATCCACAGGCTCCTACGCGGAGCCCGACAGGGGTTTCTTTGGACTGGATTTTCCCACCCTCTATTTCAATCCACAGGCTCCTACGCGGAGCCCGACGTTTATAACTGGAAAGGGGATTAAAAGATATGAACATTTCAATCCACAGGCTCCTACGCGGAGCCCGACACTGACATGCAGGAATTAGAGAAGATTCTGGAAATTTCAATCCACAGGCTCCTACGCGGAGCCCGACTAACGTGGGAGTCAAGCAAATGATAGAAATTTATTATTTCAATCCACAGGCTCCTACGCGGAGCCCGACTTGATCTGGCCAATAGATTTAATTTTTGTACTGCGATTTCAATCCACAGGCTCCTACGCGGAGCCCGACTCATTGGTTCCATCGTTACGGGAAGGGCTGATTATTTCAATCCACAGGCTCCTACGCGGAGCCCGACCTTAATATCCCCAAAGCTTTTCCTGATCCTGTCGATTTCAATCCACAGGCTCCTACGCGGAGCCCGACGTAAGTTCTTTTTGGCTGATGCCTGGACTAATGTAAATTTCAATCCACAGGCTCCTACGCGGAGCCCGACGATCTGTGAGGCCAAGGCCCTGAATGGAGCAATAAATTTCAATCCACAGGCTCCTACGCGGAGCCCGACGGTAATCCAGCCAGTTATCCCAGGCCCACATGGGATTTCAATCCACAGGCTCCTACGCGGAGCCCGACGATTTCGTAGGCGTTGAATGGAAAGATGATAGGATTTCAATCCACAGGCTCCTACGCGGAGCCCGACTGAGGAAGATTATGAAAGTCTTGCAAAGCAGATCATTTCAATCCACAGGCTCCTACGCGGAGCCCGACGGACATTCCGAGCGCTTTATCATCGGATTTACGATTTCAATCCACAGGCTCCTACGCGGAGCCCGACTGTTCCCTGCAATAAAATCCGGGGCAACAAATTCCGGATTTCAATCCACAGGCTCCTACGCGGAGCCCGACAGCAAAAAGTTCCAATTTTTATTATTTCTTTCCAAAATAATTATACAATATATCTATATTTAAAAGCCATACCTATTTTTCAATTTTATAATATAAATGCAACTATTCAGCCATGCATCTCGGATTCACGCAGCTATCGCGGCTGAATCTTCGATTCAGGCTAAGCGCCCTATGTCTGAGGAGGACAAAAACCCTCTACAATCCAGCTTGCGCCAAGTTTTTTCCCTTCTCAGCCGCATGGCTGAATAATTACATATAAATTTGTTATACTTCTCCTATATCATGCCCTTTCTTTGGCCATTCTCGTATTTATACAAAAATATTAATGAAATAATTACCATATTTACATCCATATTTTTGTGTATTATTTTGGTGCGAATCTCCCTGGAAATTTCTGTTTGCTTTAGGTTCGCACTTAATATTGAAACATATATTGCTATATAGCAAGCTCTCATTTCATTTTAACTAACGCTAGAGTTATAATTTCTCTATAGGATTAGGGTGCCAAAAGGATAATTTTAATAAAAAAGGATATTTTGCAATAAGACATATGGGAATACAGGCTAAAAAGTAAAACATTATTAATGCTTTTGTTCCGCTTTTCCTTTTAATAAGCAGCGTTTTTGGAAACGCCTATTTTTTACCTGTGTATTCCCGCTACAAAGACCTTTTGACACCCTAATCTCTATAGCAAATCAAGAATCTCCCTATAACAAAAAAATTATAAAAATATACTATAGAAATTATCAAATGGGCAAGCGCCGGTACAAATTTACTTGATCCCACAACTGTACATTTGATAACTCCAAGGTATGAAGATGGTTGCCAAGCGCCAGCAGCGCTTGTTTGGTGATGACCGGAACGGGAGCGGAAACGCATAGGGCAGAGCAATTCTGAGACCATTACCCCATTGTGTAAAAATGCATCCCTACCTCCCAAGAATAACAATACTACATATAAAACTATAAAACCAACAGTTCATCTGCTGCAACTCCCCGGTCAACTCCTACATGCTCAACCTTCGTTTTATAGTTATTTCCAAGATAATAAAAACGAAGGCTATCTGCATTTTCATCAATAATTTCTGTCAGTTGTGACTTAAGCAGTACACACTGCGCATGATCCAAAATGCACTCAAAGACAGAATTTTGTACCCGTCGGCCATAATTAACACATTGCTTCGCCACTTTTCTCAGCCTCGCCTTTCCGGCGGAGGTTTCTGTATTTACATCATAGGTAATTAAAACAAGCATTTTCTAACTCCTATCCACTACACTCTGCAGAGTTCTCTCTGTAATGTACAAACATTCTCTGTCACTATTTATCTGTTATAGTTCTTTACTGCTATAATTCTATCTATTTACAGATCATCAATTATCGTATCATTTTCAAAAGCTTGCTGCCGGCAATCGTCTAAATTAGACTGTATACCAAACACCTTTTAATAAACATACAAACATGTCCATTTGTCTCCTTGCTCATAGGTGTCAAATACCCCGATACAAGCATCGGAGTATTTAATATGCGTTTCACTTCGGTCGGCACTCAGCAACTCTGGCACTTACTGCCCACTTACTTCCATAAAAACGGCGGATAGCCATCAAGATCACCTCTTAAATACCGGGCCAGAAGCATTGCCTGGACATAAGGAACCATTCCCCACTCTACCTTTTCCTGCAAATAAGGATGGGATAGGTTTTCCTTCTTTTTATTCTGCCATTCGTTCAAAATACTTCGTCTTGTATCATCATCCATAAGGACAGCCCCGTTTTCCTGCTTCTTAAAGCCCTTATTGTTCACAATCTTACGGTTAATCAGCGATAGTACAAACCGGTCCGCCAGCACTGGCCTCAATTCCTCAATCAAATCCAAAGCCAAAGATACTCTTCCGGGCCGCAATGTATGAAGGTAGCCTACATAAGGATCAAGACCGACCGTTTCCAATGCCGATGCCATGGTATTTGTCAGCAGTGTATAAACAAAGGATAAAAGTGCGTTGACATTGTCCATAGGCGGACGTTTATTTCTGCCGCTAAAAGAAAAATCCCTCTTCTGCTGAAGAATCAGCTCGTTAAATACGCTAAAATATATTTTAGCAGCTTCACCTTCATAACCCCGCAGCTCATCCGCAGACTGGCAAGCCTGAATGTATTTCAGGGAATTTTTTAATAAAACAGAGGCATTTTTTACCTTTTCCGTATCAATTTGCATACTATGATCCCTAAGCGCCCTCTCCAGCACCCAACGCCCATTATACACTTTTCCTGAAATACAATTTTTAACGATTTTAAGACTTTGTATCTCATCGCAGCTGCTTTCATACTGTTGTGTCCTAAGAACTACATTCCCCTTCACAGGCCCGGTAACTCTTGCTAAAAATTTCCCCTGAGGCGTTAAATAGCACAGAGAAATATTTCGCTGCGCACAGGCACCCATAAGTGCCGGGCTCGTTCCCCGGTATCCAAAGGAAACTATCCCCTCAAGATTATGCAATGGCAGCCGTCCGATTTCCTGTTCCTTATCGAACACAACAATATTTTCTCCATCTAAAGCCAAATAACTATCCGAAGAAGTCACATACAAAGTATTTAACAGTTTTCTCATGTTTTTTCTCCATCATCCCACTGAAGAACTGACATATATTCTTTAACGGGTATCGTTTTCCCAATTTTAGGAAGGCAAAGCTCCTTTAACGAACATGAAGTACACCGCTTATTGTATTTAACCTTCGGGGTATATTTCCTTCGGTAATATTGATGCATTTCTGCCGCCATATCATAAACCTGCCGCCGTAATTCTTCTGTTATCTTTACAATTTCCCGTCTGCGTGTTTCGCCATAAAACAATGCGCCTTCCGGTACAGTCGTTGAAAACATTTCCTCAAGGCACATGGCCTGGGCGGCAAGCTGCAAAACGTCCTCCTCCGTGGCTTTGGGCTTCCCTTTCTTATATTCAACAGGATAAATACTATACAGGCCACGGTGTCCGTATAATTGAATCCCGTCCTCCTGCCTGTGAAATTCGACAACATCACATTCACCGCTAAAGCCCAGGACTTTGGAGGATACAGGCAACGCCCGGGCTACCAGGACATCCTTACGTTTTTCGGACAAATAAGGATCATGGACTTTTTTATGCATTAATTCACCCACAACTGTATGCACATTTTCATCCAACTGCTGCTCAATATGAATTAAACCCATTGCCTGCGGCAAAATGTAAAATGCTGGATGCCGGAAATCATCAAAAATTCATCCTCGCTATATTCCATATACGCCTAGCACTTCCTTGTCATTTCCACGGTTTCCGGAAGCTTATCCTCGTGAATTGTCACCTCATAATCCTGATAGCACCTTGGGTATGCTACCTCCGGCTTTTTGCGGACCTCAATCGCATCAAAGAGCTTATAGGCCGGACAATCGCCCAATTCTTTGCTGTGCTTAAATACAATTAATTCACGAACCGCCATTTTTCCCCGTGCAGCAGAATGGTCATGTTCAAACATATTTATAATCGCATCCCACAATAATTCCAAATCCTCCTCAGAAAAGCCTGTCACCTTGCGGGCCAGGTTTGCAGAAATATAGCCTTCCACACGATACAGGGCATATGGCACAATATTTTTTCTTCCCATTTCTGTCTTCTTATCCTGTGCATCCTTTTCTGTGGTTATCGCTACTCTTGTAATCGTTACCTCCTGGCTCACAATCGGATCAATACTTCTGGCAAATCCCAGTTGAACAGGGCCTCGAACCTGCCCGCAATTTAAGGACGCTTTAACAAACGTTGTCATCACCGCGCCAAAGGTGCGAATGTCAAAAAAGTTCTGACACATAAAATCCCGGATTTTAATATCTGCCTGTGGGTCCTTTTTCTTCAAATCCTTAGCTTCGGCACCTTTTCCTCCAAGAAATTCACAAGCCCTGCTGTCGCTGCGGTTCAAAGGAACATCTTCCTTAATATAAATGTCATACCCTGGCTCGCCTTCTTTGACGATTTCTACATAGTTCCGGATTTTTCGTTTCAGGCAAACATCCGTCACAAGCCCGTAACCGGTTTCCGGGTCAATGCGCGGCATATTTCCTGCATCAGGATCACCGTTGGGATTCCCATTTTCCACATCAAATAAAATAACAAATTCATATCTGTTTTTAATACACTCACCCATTTACGCTTCCTCCTTTTTTGTAAAACGTTTTTGAACACCATGATAATAACCCAGTATAAACCGCCCCTGTTCATCAAGGGTCAGACGGCTTGGAAAACTCTCCAACAGGCAGGCAAGCTTTGTGATCTGCTGTTCATAATAAATCCTGGCTCCCGGATTTTCCAGCTTACGAATATGGCTGTTTTTAAGGCGCATTAAAATAGGAAATACCATTGCCGGTGTCGCACAGGCAGCATTAAAATACCGATCGCGAATCGTCGCATTTATTCCCGGATTTGCAGCCTCCTGAACGGCTTCAAGCACCGCAAAAAGTTTTCCCAGAACATATGCTTTATCCTTTGTTTCTTCATTAATTTCCACGTAATCATCCCCCTTTGCTAACTGTCCATTTAAAATCAAATAAGCCTTTATAATCCCCGCGCGGCCCCAGGTTATTTTTCCTTTGCCCTGTTCTGCCCGAATCCGCATCAGCGTATTTATGTACAAATTTGCCGGATAGCGCGAACCGGACAAAATCGCCCGAAGTACATTGGCCGCCATATTGGGAACCGCTTTCTTATCTCTCGCATTAGGATGTACCGTTTCCTGGACCATGCTCCATATCCCCATATATTCCCGCTGCTCCCAGGCAGGCTTAACGATTTTCATTCTCTCATAATGAGCATTGACATTTTTCACAATATTGCCGAAGCTATTTCGATAAAAAAAGCGCACAGATAAACGGGCCGCATTGGGCGCAAGCCCCAATACATAAAACGGCTGGTTTTCATCAATAACCTGACCGTCAATATCTACCGGCTTTCCGGAAGATATATTTTTCAAAACATGATGCACAAACTTCTGTTGATCCGCCTTCGGCTCTGCAAACCAGCCAAACGCCTTCTGATAAATTTCCTCGCCGTTTTCCGCCCAGCATACCACAGTGGTATCCCCTAGGAAAAAGACATACTCCTTCTGAGAAAGCAAATAATTCAGCGCTGTTGTATACGCAAAGGCTGCATATTCCCCTACCGGTGCGTTATAGCTTTGTTCCTTTCCATAAGACTCAAAGGCCGGCGCATTAAAAGAAACTAATGCCGCGCCACTGGACTGGGCGTCTCTCACGCCCCGGATTACCGTATGGATTCTGGCAATTTCCTCTCTCCGCCCCGTTGCCAGGCAAATGCCCTCCAGTCCGTCCGACTTTTGCGTAAGGAAATGCTCCCATGCCCGGATGATGGCCTCGTCTTCGTGTGCATAATCCCCCTCCATGCAAAAGACTAGATTGCTACCGTCTGTAATCTCCTCCCAGACCTCTGTCAGCGCCGGATTTTCCCAGGCCAAAGACGGATCCCAGGACTCAAAAAAATTTTTAACCCCATTGGACAAAGAGCTGTCCGTTTCCACTAATATGGCCAAATGCTTCTCTCTTGCCGCTGCAAAGCAGTCTGCGACTCGCCCCTGGCTTCCTTCACTGTCGATTCCTAATAAATATTTTGAATTATCGCATAAAAAATTTGCCGCAATTCCAGAAGAGCGGGCCACCATTTGGGGAACCGTCATATTGATCGGAAGCCAGACCGTTTTCTTTCCCCGTTCCTCAGACTGCTTTAAAGGAATAATCCCCTTAAGACTTCCATCCTCGGACAATTCCAGCGCAAAGGCAACCTTCGCACGGCACCAGCCACGGGCGACCGTTTTTTGTTGTTTAAGAAGTGACTCATAATATTTGACTAATGCCTGTATAATCATCGGATCACCTCGCAATTTCGTACGTCGATCACACCATTATCCATAACAGCCCTGAAAAACATGGGCTGGATATTTTCCGGATCGGAGTAGTCCATGTCATAAAGCATGAATCCCAAATCACGCTTCCCCTCGCCCTCATAGGCTGTATGGATTTCCTCGTCCTCACAATCACAAAACCTTACCGGAAATTCCCGGCAGCCGAAATATGGAGCGTGAAAGCATTCTCCCCGCTTTAATCTGCGTTTCATAATATCCTTAAACTTTCCCGGATTATCCCCTGGCGCCGCCTTTTGTGTCATGTCAAAATGAGCTTCAATAACATACTCTACATCTCTCAAAATCAGTGAGGCTCTCTGGACAATATCTGCCTTAGTGCTTATATATAACGGTTTATGACTGCCATTATAGACAGGAAGTACATTGTTCGCCGATATTTTATTTTTAACTTCATTTCTGCGGACACTTGTAAACTGAATCGGTCGGTTTACATAAATCTTGTCAATAACCCAGCAAAGCCCAGGATGCCAGTATATAGCTTCCAAAATCCCCCGGGCCGCAGACGGCGTTATCACATCATAGGAGCATCGTTCAACCTTCATTTCCGGCCGGCAAAATAAGGCATATTCGCCCCACACTTTAACCCTCACACCTATGGCCATAAAAACTCCTCCTTTCTCCTGTCTGCCGTGTTTTTACGGAATCATTTAACCCCCTGCGAGGTTTTTTCAAGCATTTTTGTCCTATTCCAAAACAAAACCACATTCATAGCAAGCCGCGATGTAATCCCGCGGCTGAAAATAAAAATCTGTATTATAATCCGAAATACTATCGCTGATCCACGAATGATAGACCTCCCAGATTCCTTGAACCACGGCTTCCTCTTCATAGGAATCCTCTACCAGACGCTCGTAAACTTCCCCGATCGTCCAATAATCTGGTACATGGTAATGACATTCTGCCACATTATCAAAAAGTCCTTCCGTGATTTGGCATTTTTCAATAAATTCATCCGCCACTTTTTCAATAGGCTCGCAATGGAAGACATCCGCATAGTCATAAATCTGCGCAATTGCCTCCAGGCCAAGAAAATCTGTAACGTCTTTCCGTTCCTGCTTCATTTTCCTGCCTACAAATTCAATAAGGCTGCACGTAAAGAATAAATTACTGTTATTTTTTGCCGCCATGAGATTCCTCACTTCCTAAATAGTTCAAAGTGTCCAGCGCCGAAACGGTATGGAAGCTGATCTGATGCGTCGGGTGATTAAATTTTACAAGCTCCCAAAATGCCGCTCTTGAAATCTTGCCGTCAATAAAATTCTGGACATAATTAAAAATCACATCGTCTGCCATCGGACCTTCAACAATATCCCAGGCATGTCCACGGCCTAACCGGCAGGAAACAATAAAATCCAGCCATTGTTCTGTCATCGTATCAAATTTTAAATAGTTCAGTGCAGCGTCCGGGATATATTCATAAAGATTAACGTAGCCTTTGCCGCAAAATCGGGTCGCCCAGCGCTCTGCCTGTGATTTATATCGAGTACAGTAAAATCCAAAGTAAAAGTCCTTGTTATATCTGGCTTTTCTGATCTCAGGATATTGTACAATGACCTGGCTTCCATGATATAAAATCAAATAGTTATCCCTCCTATATATTTTTAATTTTCATTTTTTGTTATAATTACATATTAACATTCGCCTATACCTTTATCAACAGTCCAGTTACGCTTTTACTTCTTCTGTATCTGTGATATATTAATTATATCTTTTGATGAAAATCAAATGCGGATTGAAATATTTGGTTTTATTATAAAGCCAAGATTGGGGCTGCCGCACTAAATTTTCCGACAGCCCCTTTAAAACATAATCGCCTGCCCCAGCTCAATATTCAAATCTAAGCCCATATCCTGTGTATACTGCTCTGCTTTTGTCAGGACAAAAAAGTCCTGTGCAGCCTCGTCCATTGGCTTTACCATGACCCCCTGCATTTTATCTAAATCCTGCTCATAAACATTGATACAGTACTGTCCTGCTTCCCTGAAAAGCTTCTTAGTTACTCCCTTACACCGGATGTCCTCTAAAATTTGTTTAGCCCGGTCTTCTATTGGAATAAAAATCGTTTTTGTTTTTTCATCAATCAGCTTAAATGCTTTGGCTGCTGTCGCAAATCGAAAGTCCCCCATATGAAACATTTCCAATATATTTTTCTTATCCAGGTTTTCGCCGCGAAAATGGTAAAGCCTGGAAAAATAGTCATGGATAACTTGTAGTTCCTCCAAATCCTTATGTCCGGCAAGCAGGCTTTTCGTCACAGCGATTTGCTGACTCTGGCCCGGAACAGATTCTTTTCCTTCCAATGTAAAAATATATGTGTAGCTTTCTTCCAAGTTTCTTCTTCCGTCACGGTTGCATCTCCCGGCAGCCTGGATGATCGAATCAGCCCCCGCTAACTGCCTGTACACGGCGGCAAAGTCTAAATCTACTCCGGCCTCTACCAGGCTTGTGGAAATAACAATACATTTTTGGCCTGTTTTCAGATTTTTACGAATTTCCTCAAGTATGCGTTTTCTATGAAGAGGGTACATCGTTGTCGAAAGATGGTATACGCCTTCTCCCTTGAGCTGTTGATAAATTTTTTGTGTTCTTTTTTTTGTATTTAATATACAAAGCGCCTGTTTTTCATTTAAAAGCAGTTCAATTAACTGTTCCTCCGACATCATTCCAAGATTTTTAATGGAACTGCGTTTGAAAAAACGAAATTGTTCTTCCATTCTCGGGCACAATTCCGCAGCCTGCATATCTGCGGGAAAAAATTCCTTAAGGGCTGGCTGAGTTGCTGTACATAAAACCCCGGTACAGCCATAGTAGCGTAAGAGCTGCGAAATTATAGCCACACACGGCTTCAAATAATCACCGGGAAGCATTTGTGCTTCATCAAAAATAACTACACTATTCGCAATATTATGAAGCTTTCGGCATTTCGATGATTTATTAGAAAATAGCGACTCAAAAAACTGCACATTCGTTGTCACAACAACCGGCTTATCCCAATTCTCAGCAGCTAACTGCATGGTTTTTAGTTCCTCAGAGCTATCATAATCCACATTGCAGTGATTTTCTAAAACATTGGTATCGCCGAGAATATCTCCAAAGACTTTCGCGTTTTGCTCAATAATGCTTGTATAGGGAATGACATAAATAATTCTCTCCATCTTATGATATACGGCATGTTCTAATGCAAACGCCAGGGATGCTACGGTCTTACCGCCTCCCGTGGGAACCGTCAGACGGTACAATCCTTTGGAACGCTTCCCCATTGCCATACAATTTTTCAGTATTTCCGTCCGCCGCCCATTAATCGAACAACCATCTGTATTTTTAAGCCAGGGTTCAATATGTCGTTTTAATCGTTCCAAAAGAGTTGCCATGGAATCGCCCGGCGTCCGTATACTTTTTCTTCCATTCATAAAGTATTCTGTATCAAGAAAATCCGCATCAACCAAACAGGAATAAAGCATCCGTATAAAGGTTGCCGAAAAAAGCCCTGGATTTTCTCCCGGAACAGGCGAAAATCCAGGAGCCTTTACTTCAGGGGTTGTAATTTCATTCGCATACGCACTATAATCCTTGAGCTTCTTTTTCATGCGTCCGCACATCGTTTTATCTGAACCCGAATCCACAGTTTCGCCAGTGTCTGGCAATCCTGCATGATGACCTGCAATACAGTACGCCAACATTTGATAAGCCATCCCCGGCTGTTTCCAGCAAAGTTGTGCCCCCGCAGTCGCGTGATCGACCTTTTCCGGGCTTCCAAAAAGCCTTTTCTGAAATTCAAAAGAGTATTTTCCTATGTCATGGAGAAGCCCGGCGCAATACCCCATAGAAGCAGCGCCAAATGCCTGCGCAAATGCACTTGCCAAATTGGCTGTGCCTTCTGCATGTTCTCTGACAGTTTGCTCATCGCCCTGCTCTGTAATATGTGCTAAATATGCCATAATAATCTCCTTGTTTACCAGATTTCAATCCGCAAGCCCCTACGCGGAGCTTGACAGACTTTTAACCGGTACATCATTGTGTCCACAAATTTCAATCCTCAAGCCCCTACGCGGAGCTTGACAGCAAAAAACACCAATTTTTATTGTTCCTTCTTCCAAATAATTATACAATATAACCATACAAAAAAGCCAGCCTCATTTTAATTTTTACCATATAATTGTAACAATTCAGCCCGCGCCACTCGCAAAGCCGCGCTAACGCGCTTTCCGCCGCTTCGGTTGTTGCTGAACAAGCGGTCTACGCTCCGTTTCGGTCGTTGCTGAACAAGCGCCACCGGCGCTTAGCAACACCGGCACGCAGCAGCACTAACACTTACCGCCCCTCGCAGCAGTCGCCAAGGTCAAGCGAGCTTGACCTTGGCGACTACCCACGGAAATAAAATAATTATCCTATTTATATAAATACTTTTGTGCTTTATTTTGGTGCGAATCTCCCAGGAAATTTCTGTTTACTTTAGCTTAGCACCTAAAGGTACACCCAATGAATATATATGGCCCCCAATAGCTCCCAGGCCTCTAACACAACAAAGTTCCCAGGTTTTTTCCAGCTCTGAATCAAATTCAGCCCATACTCAAGTCAAATGCCTGCAAGCAGTCACTTGGCTCATTGCTCGCAGGAATAACTCCGCATTTGAGTATAGGCTGAACAGTGGCGGCTAAGCGCCTGTCATCCGCAGGGTAAAGTCTCAGAACTTCCCCCCTCCTTCCACAGCATAGCCGCTGCATTTTCGTTTTTATTATTGAAGTTTCGGAAACAATTCCTTTACCGCCGGATAAATTTTTACAAATTGACGGTATTTCTTCTCATATTTTTCCGTCAGCTCCGGATCCGGCTCTATCGTATCAACCACCTTGACAATCGTCTTAGCCGCTGCCTCCACCGTTGGATATTCCCCACAGGCGACTGCTGCCAGCATGGCCCCGCCCATCGCCGGGCCTTCCTCAGATTCCAGAAGATCCACCTTTATTCCAAGTACATTGGCCATAATCTTGCACCACAGCGGGCTTTTAGCGCCGCCGCCGCAAATTTTTGTACGTTCAATGTTAATCCCCAGTGATTTGGCAACCTCAAAAGAATCTCTCATAGCAAACGCTACCCCTTCCAATACAGCCTGAGTCATATCGCTGCGGGTACTGTCCATTGTCAGCCCGATAAAGGTTCCGCGGGCGTCAGGGTCATTGTGGGGTGAGCGCTCGCCCATCAGATAGGGCAGGAAAAACACATGATTATCCCCAAGCGCCGTGATTTTCTCCTGCTCCTTTGCATAATCCTTCGTTCCAATAATATCATCCATCCACCATTTATTGCAGGATGCAGCGCTTAACATACAGCCCATCAAATGATAATGTCCGTCCGCATGGCCGAAAGCATGGAGGGCATTATTTTCATCAACGCCAAAATTATGGCTGGAAATAAATATCGTACCGCTTGTGCCAAGAGAAATATTACACATTCCGTCACCCACCGTTCCGGTTCCCACGGCAGCGGCAGCATTATCCCCGGCCCCGGCAGCCACCTTGCAGCCCTCTGGCAGCCCCAGTTCATTGGCAATATCCGCTTTAAGAGTGCCGACAACCTCATAGCTTTCAAACACCCTGGCAAGCTGCTCTCTGCGGATATGGCAAATATCCAGCATTTCCTCCGACCAGCAGCGGTTTTTCACATCCAGCAGCAACATTCCCGAGGCATCCGAAACATCTGTACAATGCACTCCGGTTAATTTATAAGCAATATAATCCTTTGGCAGCATGATCTTAGCAATACGTGAAAAATTTTCCGGCTCATTTTCTCTGACCCATAAAAGCTTCGGCGCTGTAAAACCCGCAAAGGCGATATTCGCCGTATACTTAGACAGCTTATCTTTGCCAATCACATGATTAAGATAATCCACCTCTTTGGCAGTACGCCCGTCATTCCATAAAATGGCCGGACGGATGACCTGGTCTTCCTTATCAAGAATCACAAGCCCGTGCATTTGTCCGCCGAAGCTGATTCCCGCAACCTGTGACCGGTCGCACTCCTTTGTAAGCTCCCGTATGCCGCAGGCGACAGCCTCCCACCAATCAATAGGATTTTGCTCCGACCACCCTGGATGTGGAAATGAAATCGGGTATTCCTTTGAAACGATTTTTTTAATTACCCCACTACTATCCATTAACAATAGCTTTGCCGCTGAAGTTCCTAAATCAATGCCAATAAACAACATTTTATTTTCCCCTTTCCTGATACAATATAATGTTATTGGAGCCAAGTCCAATATCCGTAACTATCAGCCATACATCTCGGATCCACGCAGCTAACGCTGCCCGCTGCTAATTTTAAAGTGCTCCGTTTTTATCCTTAGAAAAGACATTTTTCGTAACAGTTCAGCCAGGTCTGCACACTTGCTGCTTTGTACGCTTTCTCACTAGGCTCGAAAACACCGCGCCAAGAGTTCAATGTGTGCGCTGACCGTCAGAAAGTAAAACAGGCGTGCAAAAATCCCATCGCCGCAGGCGATTTTTAATGGATTTTTGCAGGTAACAGTTCAGCATAGCTGAACTGTTTACTATTTTTCTTATCCACAAAAAATATTTCCGTAAATATCCCCCGCAGCGGATTATCATTATCTCTATGCCATGCCAAGCTAAGGCTAGGGTCGCTAATAATATCTGTATTAAGAAATCTCACTGACGGATTATTTCTCAAAATATTTCTTGAATCTAAAATACACACGCCAACGCCAGCTTCCACCCAAAGCATTTCTTCCTGAATAGATGAAGCATAACGGATATTTGGATGGACGCCTGCTTTGTAAAGCGCTTCCTTAATAAGCCTTGGCGACATTTCCGAGTCCTCCTCGGAAACCATAATAAATACATCTTTTTCAAAATCCTCAAGGGTCACAAAATTTTTCTCTGCCATAGGATGGTTTTTATGGACAACCACATGATCCCTTGTTTTTTCAATCACCCTGTAACAAATATTTTCCCTGTAAGCCACATCAAATTTCAAGGTAATGATTAAATCCAGCTCGTTATCATATAAACGCTGAATCAGTCCGTTAAAGCTGTAATTTCTCAGCGCAATTTCTACATTCGGGTAATGCGCGGCAAAATGCCTGAGCGTTTCCGGAAACAAATCGCCAACCCCGGCGCCGTCCAAAATACCAATATTAATTGTTCCTGAAAGCCCTTTAAAGCTCTGCTTTGCCTGAAATACAGCTTCCTGATAGGCGTCATAAATCACCTGGAATTTTTCAAGTAAAATCCGGCCCGCGGGCGTCAGGCGCACGTTGCGGCCTGTGCGTATAAAAAGCTGGAGATTCAGTTCCTTTTCCATAGACAAAATCTGACGGCTAAGAGCCGGCTGAGTAATATAAAGCTGATCTGCCGCCTTTGTAAAGTTCTGGCACCTGGCCGCTGTTACAAAATATTTAATCTGTATAAAATTCATTTCGCGCTCTCCCTGGCTTATTTACGGCCTATGTCCATGCCTTCCTTCCGGCAAATGTCCGCCTGCCCGGACAGGAAGCTCCCCAGCCGCTGCCGGCCAAGCGACGCTGGCGCTTGGCAACACTAGCTCTTATCGGCATTGGCGGCCTGACCGCCCCCACAATCGCCAATAATTATTATCCTCATAATAAAATTGCATGAACCCATTGCTTTTTTGCATTGGTTTAAAACTCTATATACCACTACAATGATGTTAGGAGCAAAATTCCTTTTGCCCACGACGCCTTTACAGTCAAACAAACTTTTATGCAACCGTTCAGCGCGGTTGAACGGTTGCCGCCCATTAATTCTGCTGGTCTATATGTTAAGGAGGTTTACACAATGACAAAATATGAACAAAATCTTGAACGTATCAAAAAGGCGGTTGCTTTTGAACCGGTGGACCGCGTTCCTGTAGCTCCCTGCGCCAATGCCTACTATGCCAAAGCGTGCAAAATGCCCCTAAAAAACTACATCACCGACTTTGACGCCGCCTGTACAGTGAACCTTAAATGCCATGATGACATGGACGCTGACGCCACGCAAAATACGATCTTCTCCCCCTTCCTCCTTCCCGCCCAGTGGCTTTCCCAAATTGCCACGCCGGGCAATGAGCTTGGGGATGATGACATGTGGCAGATTGTTGAAAAATCAGATTTTATGAAACAGGAGGAATACCAGGTCATTCTGGATAAAGGCTTTGAATACTTTTTTGAGAAATTTAAAAAGGAACGCCTTAATGACAATAACGCCCGCCTTGAAACCTTCTTCGCTGCTCTTCCAACAGCGAACCAACGGTTTTATGACGCTGGCTATCCCTGTATTGCTGACTTTCTGATGATTACACCTTTTGAATTTTTCTGCGGCGGCCGCGGCCTGGAAAATTTCTTTGCCGATGATCTTTTTGAAGAACCCGATATGATGGACGCGGTTTTCCAAAAAACAATGGAGTATACCATGAAAACCTACCAGGCACAGATGGACGCCCTCCATCCTATTGGCGTTTGGATCGGCGGCTGGCGCACCTCTCCGCAAATGCTTTCCCCGAACCTTTGGGAACGCTTTGTATGGCCATATTTCAAGCAATATGCCGACCTGTGCTTTAAAAACAACGTCATTCCTACCTTCCACCTGGATTCCTGCTGGGATCTGGCGATTGACCGTTTCCTGGAAATGCCGGCAAAAAAATGTATCCTTGCCCTTGACGGTACGACAGATATACGCCGCGCACGCAAAATCCTTGGCGACCACATGTGTATTCTCGGCGATGTTCCTGCACAGCTTCTGGCCTTTGGCACTTATGATGACGTCTATAAATATGTTACCGATGTTATCGACGACATCGGCCCCATAGGCTATATCGCAGCGTCCGGCTGCGACATTCCTTCCAACGCAAAGCCGGAATGTGTTAAAGCTATGGCCGATGCCGCCCACAATTACATTAAGTAAACAGTGTCCGCGCCGCGCGGCCTTGTTCCCGGCACTGTTTAAATATACCCCAGGCACATACATTGCCTGGGGCATATTTTTATTAGAGCGTAAAGCGTTCCGCTTGCACAATTCCCGAGCCTGCGCATGAAAGCCTTAGCACACTCCTGCCTTTGAGCGGCATGCACATCCGCTTTCACAGCTCCCGGGCCTGCGCTCGAAAGTCTTAGCGCTCTCCTGCCTTTGAGCGGCATGCGCGGCCGCACGCCCGCCTGCCTTTACGCAAATGGGTTTTCTGTTTTATACATCATACTCTTTGGCCGGTTAAAATCAATTTCTTCAGCCTCAACGCCTGCATACTTAAAGACCTCATAAAGAGCTTTTCCAAAATGCCCGAAAGCAACGGCACCATGATGCGGATAATTCTTTTCTACAAGCACATGGCGGTAAAATCTGCCCATTTCAGGAATTGCAAAAATGCCGATGCCGCCAAAGGAGCGTGTGGCAACCGGAAGAACCTCGCCCTGAGCAATATAAGCCCGCAGCTTGGCGTCGGACGTACTCTGGAGCCTGAAAAATGTAATATCGCCGGGAATAATATCGCCCTCTAAGGTTCCCTGAGTAACCTCCTCCGGCAATGTCCGCGCCATAATCATCTGATACTTCATTGCGCAGAAGGACAGCTTGCTTGCCGCCGTATTTCCGCAATGGAAGCCCATAAATGTATCTTTCTGTGTATAATTGTATTTTCCTTTAATCTCCTCATTATATAAATCGGCGGGTACAGTATTATTAATATCAAGAAGCGTCACTGTATCCTGAGATACAACAGTTCCGATAAACTCGCTGAGCGCTCCGTAAATATCCACCTCGCAGGAAACCGGGATTCCCCTGTCGGTCAGGCGGCTGTTGACATAGCAGGGCACAAAGCCAAACTGTGTCTGAAATGCCGGCCAGCATTTTCCGGCAATAGCTACATACTTTCTCGATCCCTTGTGAGCCTCAACCCAGTCTAACAATGTCAGCTCATACTGCGCCAGCTTTGATAAAATCTCCGGCTTTTTATTGCCCTCGCCAAGCTCAGCCTTCATACTTTTCACAACATCGGGGATTCTCTCATCCCCGGCGTGCTTATTAAATGCCTCAAAAAGATCCAGCTCAGAGTTTTCCTCAATTTCAACACCCAGATTGTAAAGCTGTTTAATCGGCGCATTACATGCCAGGAAATCCTGCGGGCGCGGGCCAAAGCTAATAATTTTCAGGTTACGCAGGCCGACAATTGCCCGGGCTACCGGCATGAAATCGTGGATCATATCGGCCACCTCATCGGCTGTGCCTACCGGGTACTCAGGGATGTAGGCGCGGATATTGCGCAGCTTTAAATTATAGCTGGCGTTAAGCATACCGCAATAAGCATCGCCGCGGCCGCCTACAAGATTTGTTCCGGTTTCCTCAGCGGCGGCGGCAAACATTACCGGTCCGTCAAAATATTTTGCCAGCAGCGTCTCGCTTGTTTCCGGGCCAAAATTGCCAAGATAAACAACAAGCGCATTACATCCGCTCGCTGTAACGTCTGCCAGAGCCTTCTGCATATGTACTTCGCTTTCCACAACAACCGGACATTCATAGATTTCCCCATATTTTTCTTTATACGCGGCAACGACCGCTTTTCTGCGGCTTTCAGATAATGTCATCGGGAAACAATCGCGGCTTACGGCCACAATACCTATTTTAATTTCAGGCATATTATTCATTTTAAATTCCTCCATTTCCATGTTCTGTATGATCTGGCGGCGCCTCTATACCTCCAGGTTTTCACCTTTAAGCCCTACAAATGCCCCGTCGGCACCAAGGCCGGATTCCTCGTGGGCAATCAGCCATTTGTTTCTTGCAAACAGCAAGCGATCCTCCCCGGCTGCTGCAAAAGCTTTCTTAAATTCTGTATTCGTTCCCCGCGGGAGTACAACAATCACTTTAAAGCCGCCGTCTTTTCCATTGCAGGGGGCGTAGTGCAGCGTCGTTGCATAAAGCTCGATTACGCTCCCTGCAGGGGCGTAAAATGCTTCCATCTTAGATGTGTCGTAAGTAAAATCCTCCTCCACATCCTGCTGCATTCCCACGATAAACACAGCGTCTGTCGCCGGAATATTAATCTCCGAATTGCGGTGATACTCTACCGCGTTCAGCTTGTGATTATTACCGTTGCAGTAACCAATCTGCACCGGCATACCGCCAAAAAGACTTTCAGAAATCGCTTCATAAGCCCGGTCGCTCTCTAAAAGCGGGTCGCTGGCCACATATACGGTTCCCTTCGGCAGCGGCGTTGCCTCCATTTTTTCTAAAAGACTGTCCAGGTTAAGACCGGAAATGATACGCCCGTATTTTTTAAACGCTGCGTCAGTGACCGGTTTTACAGACATTGTCTTCCCCATAAAAAACACTCCTTCCGCAAAAAGTTTATTGATTAAACTAATTTCTTTTATCATAAACCAAAAACACCAAAAGGTCAATAACCTTTTGACGTTTTCTTGCTGTTGTTCAGCGGCACACTGATGTTCGTTTAATTGCTCCCCTCCATGGAAATTTCAATTTTCTTATGCTCCACCTTCTTTGAATCTGCCTCATTTGTCAGGCGCAGGCACAATGTTTTATCAGACATTTCCGCAACACTGTATACAAACCACCCCTCCGGCGCTTCGTATATTTCCGAAATTTTACAGGTTAAAGGCTCGTAGCAGTAAAGCTTCTGGTTCTCCCTGTCGTAAAGATACCCCTTGCGCCCGCCAAACACCGCCGATGAAGGCGGGGCCTCCATCTCATAAAGCTTTCCGCCCCTAAAATCTGCAAAGCCGCACATATCCCGGGGAAATGAGCCATCCAGGTTATACATGCCGCACGAAAATACCGCGGCATTTCCGCCTAAAATCAATTCAAATTCTGTCGCATGGACTGGGGTGTCACACAACATTTCCACGTTTTTTTTGTCCAGGGAATATTTCTTAAATACAACTCCAGCTCCCTGCTGTTCAAGAAAATAAATGTCATTTTCATAAATGCGGACGACTGTTGCCGTTTCCGAAATTATCACATCTCCCGAACCGTCCGGCGTTGTAATCTCTAATATTCCTGACCTGTCAATATGAAAATCTACGGAAAAAGGGATTCTTTTGGAAATAAAAAACTCCTCGCCCTCATATTGCCCTACATAAAGCAGCGCTCCCATGTGGCTCCCCATATTCATCGTTCCTCCGTAAAAATCATAGCAATACCAGTCCGCATAGGAGCGGTCCGTTGACCTGTAATAATAAATCCCCCGCTCGGTTCCTCCAGCCAGTCCAACGCTTGGAATATCTGGCCACATCACAATAGCGTCCAGGAAAATAAACTCATCCTTTTCCACATCCCATACGGCGAACTGATCGTCCAGGGCATTGTCAAACACCGGCTCTACCTGCATATAGACTTTGTTCCCATCAGTCACCGCTGCAATAATCTCATAATCCTTTAGCTGTCTGTACATAAGCAAATCCTCTGTATAAACATTCAATGTATCATACAGAAATTCAAAAAGATAATCGCCAACCTTCTGTGTGCCAAATTCAAGAGCGCTCCACTTAGGGCTCCAGTACTGCTTTGGGCCATTGTGAAAATGAGCGGAAGCCTTAACAATTTCCGGCGAAGAAAAGACAACCGACACCTTTTCCCAATCCATATCAATTCTGTGCCCAACATGGTCTTCCCTATTATTCTCACCAGAAGAATTTATCAAAAGCCCGGCGCAAAGGCCGCCTGCAAAAACAACCAAAGCAATCATCAGGCCGGCCCCCCATTTTCTCCATACTTTTTTGCGGCGCCCATACGGCTGCCCCGGCTTCCCAGCTGCCGCAATATCTACGGCGCCTTCTTCAGGTCCGTACTCAGGAGCCGTTCCCTCCCCGAAAAAAACATCAGCCACAGGGGGCTGTTTAGACGCCCCGAACGGCTCAAGGGCCGCACCGCAATTTTTACAAAAATGGTACTTTGGGCCATTGGCAAAACCGCAGAGCGGACAAATTTTTCTTTCATTCATAAATCCCCGCCTCACTTCCCGGCATAATTCCCTGCTATCCTTTTAACTCCAAAAGAATAGAACTGTACTGTTATTTATATGCAGGCCTATGCGGCCCGCAATATTTGATGAGCCTTTCCAAATACGCTCTGTCAAGTATTTGTATGCGCCCATAAGCAGTCGCCACAATCCCGGCATTTTTCCACTCGTTCAGCACCTTAGCCACCGTGACCCGGTTCAGCCCCAAAGATATGCCAAGCTCCTCCTGTGTATAAGGAATACTGTCCTTTGTCACTCCCCTGTCAAAATCGGGAAACGTTGTTTCGTGCAGCAAAAAGCTGGCGATTTTCTGATACCTGTCATACAGCGTCACCCTGCGGAGCTGCTCTGTTAAATGATTACAGGTCCTTGAAAGCATTTGAATAATGACCCACGTTAATTCCGTGGACTCCGCCATATATTCATAAAGCCTGGAAAGGTCGCAGGCAAGAAGCTCCACATCATTGACGGCCTCGACAGTTGCAGGGTAAATGCTATGTCCAAGAAACGATGATTCCCCGATAATTTTCCCCTTCTCCACAATTTCAAAGGTCAGCTCTTTTCCGGCTTTTGTCATATAAAGTGCCCGGACACGGCCTTTTTTAATAAAATACAGGCGCTGGGCGTCTTCACCCTGCATATAAATTGTTTCGTGGGGTGCGTACTTTTCTAATTTCCCCGTCTTTTCAAAATAAGGATACAAAGCTTGTGATACTTTGATTTGATCCATTGCCTCTAACCTCCAGCCTTTCAGGCTCATGCCCCAAAATTGCGGCAGCTTGGCCGCGCTGCCGGCAAACTCGCTCTCACACACATTCTGCCGTTTCGCGGCTGACTTTGCGCCTAATCTCATCGATTTTGCTCATCATCCGGCACACTCCCAGCCCTTTTCCTTTATTGTATAATATCGCTCCTTCAAAAGCAAACAATTCCCTGGCTCATTTTCTGACGGTCAGCGCACACATTGAACACTTGGCAAGGTGTTTTCGAGCCTAGTATAACGTACAAAGCAGCAAGTGCGCAGATTTGGCTGAATGGTTCTATTATTTTCCAAAATGTAGCCTATATTACAGATTTCTTCTTCAAAAATATTTATGATAATGACCGTAATCGTTCATCAGGCAAAATTGTCACGAATACCCTACTTAAATTCTATTGTCTTGGCAGGCAAATTTTTTGTTCATGCCTGCCAAAAGGAGGTTGAAATTCAAATGCAAAATACAATGTCACTGACTTCAGGCAGCATAGGAAAGGTATTGATCCGCTTTTCTGTTCCCTTCCTGCTGGCCAATCTTCTGCAAGCGCTTTATGGCGCCGTAGACCTGCTTGTTGTGGGCCAATTTTGCGGCGCGGCAAGTGTTTCTGCGGTTTCCACAGGCACTCAGGTTACTCAGATTATTACAAGCCTTATTTCAGGCATGACCCTCGCCGGAACGATCCTTGTGGGAAAATATGCTGGCATGAAAAATACTGAAAAGATCGAAAAAACGATTTCTACAACCATCACATTTTTTGCGGTCTTTTCAGTATTCCTCACAATTCTTCTTATTATAAATATTCCGGGGATTCTCCGGCTGCTAAAAACCCCTGAACAAGCTTATAGTGAAGCCTATTCCTATATTTTTATCTGCTGTCTTGGTATCTTTTTTATATGCGAATACAATGCCTTAAGCGCAGTACTTCGGGGCTACGGCGATTCCATAAGCCCCCTGCTATTTGTCGCTATTGCCTGTGTATGCAATATTGCCGGTGATTTCCTCACTGTTGGAATCCTTCATATGGGCGCTGCCGGAACCGCCATAGCTACAATTTCCTCTCAGGCAATCAGTATGCTTTGCGCTATTATTTATCTGAACAGGAAAAAATTTATTGTCCGTTTTTCGTTAAAAAACCTGACTTTAGACCGCAGGATTCTAAAGGAGCTTATCGTCATCGGTATTCCTATTTCTTTTCAGGAATGTATGGTGCGCTTCTCCTTTTTATACCTGACATCTATCACCAATGGCCTTGGCGTATTTTCTTCATGCGCCGTAGGTATTGCCAGCAAATATGACGTATTCGCCATGCTTCCGGCCACATCCATTGCCAATGCTCTTGCGGCTCTGACCGCACAAAATCTTGGCGCAGGCGAGCAAAAGCGCGCCGGACGGTTTCTCAAATACGGTATTCTTATTGCCCTGGGATGCTCCCTCATATTTTTTATCTGGGCCCAGGCGGCGCCTCAGACAATGATCGGCCTTTTTTCAAAGGACCCTGACGTTATCGCCGCAGGCATACCATTTTTCAGGGCCTGCAGCTTTGATTATCTTGCAGTTTCCGTTTTATTTTGTATTAACGGCTATCTCAACGGAAGTGAAAAAATGCTCGTTACCATGGTCAACTGCTGCTTTGGAGCACTTTGCATACGCGTTCCGCTGCTGTACCTTCTCTCTCATGCAGATGTAGGTTCCCTCATATACTATGGCTGTGTATCTCCGCTTTCCACACTTGTCATGCTGGCCGCTGCCGTTGTCTATTTAGCAGTGAAAGTTCCAACCGGCGGCTGTGAGGCAAGGCGTACCTGCACGCAATGACTTTCGGGCAGTGCGAAAGCCCGCGCGCCCGGCAGTAAACTTTCATCCGCAGCGTGGCATGAAAGTTTACTGCAAAAAACCAGCTTTTTCCAAATATTCCTCCAGGCAAAGTCCCTGCTCATACATTTCCCTCGCCGCTTCTTTTCCCACATAGCGGTAATGCCAGACTTCCTCTGCCACTCCCGTAATTTCTGTTTTGGCTCCAGGATAGCGGAATATAAAACCATACTTATAGCTGTTTTCCTGGAGCCACGGGTAAATATCGTAGGTGGCCCCGTTAATATCCACGGCCAGACCTAACTGATGCTCACTTGTTCCCGGAATCGCGACCCACTGCTCTGTCATTTCTTTTGCCTCATTCTCAGAATAACCTAGCGCAGTATATTCCTGGACTTTTTCATTATAAAGGCTTTGCTGTGTTTCCTCCGTCCGATAGCCGGCGACAACAATCGGGCCTAAATTCTGTGCCTCTGCAGCCGCCAGCATTTCCATTAAAGAACTGTAAATACGATCATCCACCATTTCGCCCCCGGGTACTTCGGCCAGTTTTGGCTCGTAGTTTTCAGGGATAGGATTCCAGCGGTTCACTAACATCAAATTCCATAAAATTTCCGGTTCTGTGAATTGAGTTTCCCCAACCGCAGTTTCTTTAGTTCCGGAAGTGCCCGGCGCAGGCTCCCCGCCTGTAAGATTGACTGGCTCAGCTTCCCCGCCTGTAAGGCTGTCTGGCCCGGATCCCCCGGCCCCGGAGGTTTCCTGCACAATTTCCCCAGGCCCAAGATTCACAAAATCCCCCTTTATTTTTCCTTTCAGAACACATTGAGCAAAATACATCACAGCAGTCAAAAATAAAATAATGATAAGTATTGTTATAACGATGATACGCCGGTTAACTGAGCTTGTTTTTCTTCGTTTTCTTTTTCTGTTTCTTTGATACATAAAAGCCTCCTTCATCAGATCCGGCGAAATGGTTCCGAATCTTATTGTTTTACCATTATAGCAAGCCAGGCACACAGACGTATTGCCTTTTGCAGAAGAAAACATTAAGATTTCCATAACTTATAAAAGCACCTGTGCGCGGCCTTTTACTGACGCCGCACACAGGTGCTTTTATTCATAATGCTGCCGCGCGCGGCGCGGCGCAAATGTTAATATTTACCGCAGGACAAGTGATTAGAGGCAGCCATTGCCAGCCCGGAAATTTCCCTGCTTTGTGAACCTTTTTCGCAAAAATACATACGCTCTGGCGCCTCACTTGTAAACGGCGCCCAGTAAGGTACCCCGGAGGTATTTTCCGCTTTGTCGGACACCTGATCTTCCCTTGCGTTCGGGTCGCCGTATTTAGCAAAATTTGTCCAATACTTTATCATTAATTTCGATAAATCATAATGGCGCCCGTCAAAGTTTCTCCAGCACCGGTTTAATGTTCCAAAAATATACCACAGCTCGGCAGAATGATAGGGAAGCCCGTCTTCAACAAAATGATAAATATCATGTTCTGGAATTTCAGGATCAAAAAGATAAAGATATGCCGGCGTTCTTCCGGCTTCGGACTGCCGCACGCCTACACAGACATCCCCTATAAACGGCGCTTCCTTTGGGTAAAGCCCCGCCGCCTTAAGGGCTTCATCCCGGCCCACGATAAGATCCTTATCCCCACGGACAGAACCAGACATTATAGGAACGTTTTTCCATTGGCCGCTCTTTAATGCGTCGGCCGGGCGCTCTTTAAATACGTACCCGTCCAGCACAAGCTTCGGCGCCGGGCCAATATGCCGCTGTGCTTCCTCAAGGGCGCTGTTCGCTTCCTCAAGAGACATTGCCCTCAGCTCCTCCACCGTTTTTCCAAGATACTGGCAGGCTTTTTCTCCCCAGCGCTCGCCTTCCTCTAAAGTTCCCATCATCATATCTCCAAACAGCAAAAATGTTCCGCTCTGGATAATGGCCTTAGAAAATAATCCGTTGGACAAATCCGAAATTAAATGGGCAATAATACTGGCTCCCCCGGCAGACTGGCCAAATATTGTCACATTATCCTTGTCGCCGCCAAAAGCGCCGATATTTTCCTGAACCCATTGAAGGGCCGCAATCTGATCCAGTATTCCATAATTGCCGGATACCCCGTGGATGTCTTTTTTCGATAACTCCGGGTGGGCAAAAAAGCCAAAAAAGTTCAGGCGGTAATTTATCGTTACAAGAATAACCCCTTCCTTGCACAGCGCTTCCCCGTCAAATTCCATTTCATGGCCATAGCCGCTTCCGAAGCCCCCGCCGTGGATCCACACCATCACAGGGAGCTTTTCATCGCCGTTTTGCGCCGGAGTCCACACATTCAGGCAAAGGGAAGCTTCACTGCACGAATAGCGGAAGGGATAAAATTCTTTCAAAAAGAAATCCCCAAAGGGAAGCCCCTGGATTGGCGACGCCTGCATACATATATCCGAAAATGTATCACATAGCCGCTCGCCCTCCCATGCCCTGGGCGGCTTTGGCGCGCCAAAGCGGTTCTCGCCGTCCGTTGGCGCCGCGTAGGGGATTCCCCGGAATACCGTATATGTAGGATTGCCGCAGGGAACGCCCCGGACAGCCCCGTATTTTGTTATTGCTGATCTTAATGGCATTATTAATACCTCCTTGTATAGTAAGCTTTTATGCCGCCCCAAACGCGGCTTTTCCGCAAATAAACACCGATTGCTCCATTCTATTTATTGGATTCAATCCATGCGTCAAGCTGTTTCTGATATTCATCAATAATTTTCTGGATGCCGCTGGATTCTAACTTAGCGTTATATTCATCCAAAACCTCCGGTTCGGCCAGACCTGTATTAATCTGCTTTGAAAATTCTGCGACCACATTATTAATAGCGGAAATCTCATTAGTAATGGCCGTCGTATCTGCCGTAAAGCCTAAATAAGCGGACAGAGGCGCATTTTTTGTTGCCTCCAGCGATTTTTCACGAAAATCTGCCTCAGAGCCGGCCCACGGAATGACAATAAACTGGTTGCCTGCCATATAGTCTGCGGAATGGTATGGAACATCCGGATTTTGGTCAGGATAATTGGCAATGCCGTCTTCAACAACATAGTCGCGCCCTTCAATTCCCCACGCCAGCAATGTATTTAACTCTGGCGATGTGTAAAGCATTGACAGCAGTGTAACCGCTGCTTCTGGATATTTTGCGCTCTCGGGAACAGCCCAGGAAAACATTGTACATGTGCTTGTTGTCACAGGCAGTTCCATAATCGGAACACATATCATATCCATCTGGCAATAGCTCTCCGCTACATTTTCAATATCCAATTCGCCGTTAATAAGCGTTCCAAACAACTTATCGCTCTTAATAAGGTCATAAGCCGATTCTGTTGTTGTCGCCGAATCGCCGTAAATATAGCCTTTTTCATACCAGTCATGGAGCCATTCATACATAGCCTTGTAGCCATCTGTGCTGGCAACGGACTTCACTGTCGGCGTTTCCCCCGAAGCATCGACCATGACATATTCTGTTCCTAATGGGTCATTCAGTTCATCCTCCGCAACATCATAGCCGATAAAGCTTCCTGAGAAAAATCCCACAGAGCCGTTGCCTGCGGCCGGTGAAAGCAGGGAAAGATAACTCCACTTATCGCTGGCTTTAACCGCCGCAAGAATTTCTTCAAAATCCGCCAATGTTTCTATATTTTGCGCCTGCTCTGTCAGGCCTAAATCTTCAAGAACGTCGGTGCGCATCAGCGCGTTAATATTGCTGGCATAATTGCGGTAAACCGGAACTCCATAAATTCTGCCGCCAACGGTGGTCGCCTTAATATAATCGCCCACAGTATCAAGCACCGGCTGGCCGTATTCTTCCATAAGCTCTGTGATGTCCATAAGCTGCCCCTGACTCTGCATCGCGCTAAAGGTTGCCGAACCCCCGGGAAATGACATCAGCAAATCCACCTGCTCCGCTGAGGACATTTTAAGGCTTACCTGCTGGATATAATTTCCCATTTCAAGCATTTCCAAAGTCACATGCGTATTGATCTGCGGCTCCGTCAGCTCATTAATCGCGGCCTCAACCTCCGCAAGCCCGGTCGGAACTGCCCCCGGTGCAATCAGCACCATCTTTACTTCCGCCATATCCTCCCAGGTAACATGGTACTCTGCCTCCGCGCTGCCGGTCTCCTGGCTGCCTGGCGTTTCTGATTCAGCCAAACCGCCGTCTGCCGTTCCATCCGCTGTGCCGCTATCTTCCGGCTCGGTTCCTGATGTGCCTAAGCTGCCGCTTTCCAGTTTCCCGCCGTCCTGCTGTTCTTCCGCTAAAGACTTCGCGTCTGTTTCCCCGGTCTGCCCTTCTTGGTTTGCGCAGGCGGTTATGCTTCCCAATGCCAAAAACCCTGATAAACCCAATGCTAATAGTCTTTTTGTTTTCATCAAAATAGTCCTCCTTCTCTCTGTAGCTAAAATATGCATCGATAACAAATAATTCCTGTTAAACAAGAACAGATTATACTTTCTCTCTCCAAAAAGCTTCAACAATGTTATACTAAAAAAAATTTATTTATTCCACTTTTTTAATAGATTTATTTTTATAGATTCAAAATACATATTTTTGTAGTTTTATATTAATAATCCTTAATGGATTTTTAATCTATATGTTGTTCCAACAAACTTTCATGCTGCGCTGCGCGCGGCACCACCACATATAAAAGTCAGGATTGCTCCGTCCTGTACGGCCTGCGCAGTTCCTGCCGGTACTTAGCAACATTCTCATATTTTTAGGTTATCAAATGTGCATACGGTCGAGTCAACTTGCCCGTATGCACATTTGATAGCTTTCCAAAAAAATGACACCAATCTTAAATATGAAGGACTGCTATACTCAAGATGAAATGGTACAATACTCATCATCAAGGAGGAAGTTTTATGTTTCATAATAATTTATTTGGTGAAAATGTATTCATTTTTTCTCCTGAGGACAATCAGGAGGAGATCAGAGAAGCACTCCGGCATATCGACAGAATACACCGGGCCGGACATTTTACAAAAGAACGGTGTGCCCTTTTATTTCATCCGGGAATCTACAAGGATATTGAAATTAACGTAGGTTTTTTTACCCAGGTGTTGGGTCTGGGGATTCTCCCTTCAGATACAAAATTAAAAAGAATCCAATGTACTGCCCTATGGAACCCCAATGGCGATAAAAATGAAGGTCTGGCTAATTTCTGGAGAGGCGCAGAAAATTTGGAAATTATGGAGGATACTCTTTGGGCAGTTTCCCAGGCCTCGCCCATGCGCCGGATGCTGATTGACAAAAATCTGTATCTCCATGAAAATGGCGGTTATACCAGCGGGGGCTTTCTTGGTGACTCTATCGTCCGGGGCTTTGTGGATCACGGCTCCCAGCAGCAGTGGCTTACAAGAAATTCCTCCATGGATCATATAAAAACCTATGGGTGGAACCAGGTATTTATGGGCTGTGAGTTTAAACACAGGCCAACCGGCGCCTGGCCGGAAATTCCTGTAACCATTCTTAATACAGTGACTGAAATACAGGAAAAGCCATTCCTCATATACGACAAATACAAAGGCTACGGGATTTTTGTTCCTAAGCTGCGCAAAAACAGCCGGGGAGTTTCCTGGGCTTGCGGCGTTTCGCCGGCACAGGATGCCTCCGTCCGTGTTCCGGGGCGTTTTATCCCCATCTGCGACTGCTATATTGCAAAGCCTGGCATTGACAGCGCTGCCTCCATTAATGAGGCTCTGGCCTGTAAAAAACACCTTATTTTAACGCCGGGCATTTACCAGTTCGATGAACCTCTTTATATTTCCCAGCCCGATACCATTGTGCTGGGGCTTGGCCTGGCTACCATAAGCTCTGTCCGCGGCAATGCGTGTATGGTGACAGCTAACGTTCCGGGAATTATCGTCGCCGGTCTGCTGTTTGACGCCGGACAAACGCCTGCAAATAATCTCCTTATTGTCGGAGATCGCCCGCAGGAATCAAAATCCCAGGAGCACCAGACGGACGCAGCCCTTCTCCCGCCAGGAAACCAGACGTTCGCACCGCACTATTCACTTTCATCCGCACCAGTTGTCCTCTGCGACTTATTTTTTAGGGTCGGAGGCTTCCCAGCCTTATCCCCTTCAACAGCCAGAAATTGTGTAGAAATCAACTCCAGCCATGTCATTGGCGATCATCTGTGGATCTGGAGAGCTGACCACAGCCATCAGGTCGGCTGGGAAAAAAACACCGCTCAAAATGGAATCATTATTAATGGCAGCGATGTAACTATGTATGCGCTTATGGTCGAACATTTTCTTGAATATCAGACACTCTGGAACGGCGATTATGGCCGCCTGTATATGTATCAAAGTGAAATGCCTTATGATGCTCCATGCCAGGATGCCTGGATGAGTCACAGCCACACCAAAAACGGCTATGCATCATTGAAGGTTTCTGAAAAAGTAACACATTTTGAAAGCTGGTGCGCCGGAATCTATTCCTACCACCGGGACGCACCCGTTGTGTGTCACAGCGCCGTGGAAGTTCCCGATAAGGAAAATGTCGTCCTTCATCACACTTTTGACCTGCATTTAAACGGACACGTTGGAATCTCCCATGTTATCAATGAAGCCGGGAATGCCGTTTCAGAAAAACACCGGGCGGTAAAAATAATAACGTATAAAAATGGGATATATGAAGAAAAGTAAAACGGAGCCAGGAAAGCAAACGGGCTGCTGACATAACTGTCATGCAGCCCTCAATTTTCCTTAGCTCTCCTACAACTGTATTTTTTTCAATCTCACTGCCATATACTCCTGCTCTTGCTTCCATTCACGCCTTTTCGTCTATAATGCCGTGAATGACCCTGACCTCATGGGGTTCTAAAAAGACAGACATTACCATCTTCCCGTCGTCTTCCACGTTTGCTGTGTCCGTATAAAGTTCAGGAATCGAACGACATTCCAGGTAGTAAAGATACGGCTGCTTCATCGAATCCGGCGCGCCCATTTTCATCCACATGTCATAGCTGCTCCCGCTCCCGCGATTTACATAATAGGTTTCCAAAATATATTTACCTTCAGGGAGATTTTCTAAAAATATGTGAACAGATTTTGCACCCATATCCTCAAACTCATAATATCTGTCATAATTGCGTTCTTCGGTCATAGAAAGCGCTGTTTTTCTGTGCCGTGCCAGATTATATGGACAATAATAGTACAGCAGGAGAAAAAATTCTTTTTTGTCAGGAGAGCATGTCAGAAGATAGCCCTTTCCTTCCCCTGCCACATCTCCATGAATACGGCTTAGCAGTTGTAAACTCACATAAGAAGCTTTGGGGATTC
Source organism: Clostridiales bacterium (assembly GCA_018369015.1). GTDB lineage: Bacteria > Bacillota > Clostridia > Lachnospirales > Lachnospiraceae > Catenibacillus. Next base: position 39,512 of record JAGZDD010000005.1, read on the forward strand.
CATTATAGGTAAACAGCCCCATACCTCCATGATACATGGATTTTACGGGAAGGAGCTTTTCTGGATAATCGGAAATTCCGCCGGCCGCAAATACAAACAGGCGGTTTCTGTTTTCTATCGCATTTTTGATAAGCGCAGCAGACTGGAAACAGGTGTCATTTCCCGGATTTCTCCCCCACATCCCGGGATTCGATACTGTAATAGCGACAGGAATTTCCAGACCATACCTTTCCATAATTTCCTCGATCTTGTCTAATTCTTTGGATAATATATTTTCATCTTCTGACAGAGGGTAGATCTCATCTTCTGTATGGTTAATATCAATTCTTTCGTCGCCGCCGGATTTTGAATAGTCACAAAAAAAGCATTGAAAGCCAAGAATATCGGGAACACAGCCGTGTTCTTTTGAAAATAACAGCAATTCTTCAAATTCGTGATGTTCTGGCAGCGCGACAAACCCTGTGTCCAGGCCAAAGCCTAAAACACGGGCGTCCGGAAGAACGGCTTTAATTGCCCGGTAAGAAGCCAGATAAAAGGCTTTGTATTCTTCCATCCCACAGTTTCCGACAGAAACCTGCATCGCCTGCTCTACTGAAAAAATCCATTGGGACACCTGCTGCTTCCCATAGACTTTGACAACATGCTTCAATACAGCCGTAACTAACCAGGTCCACTCCCCTAAATCCGACGGAAGATTTGTAATATGGTTTCCAAACAGGCGTATATCCGAATCCGTTACAAGACACCGAGGGGTATAATCGAGAAAAAACCACGGCGTTACGTGCAGCTTTTCTACTAAAAAATCCAGAATCATATCCATATAAGTAAAATTAAAGGTTAACGTTTGATCGGAATCCCTGTAGCAAACACCCAGCTCGTCATTAAATATACCGTGAAAAAGAAAACCTTTAACACCGAGTTCTTCAACACTGCGTATGAGCGCTTTTTGAACAATTTCAAAAAGCATATCCTTGGCATAAGCGGCGCCAAGCATTTTCTTCCAAATCGGATAAAAGGGCTGTTTTTCCCCTGCGAAATTTGCCCGGATAATTTCAGATTCCGGCTGCCGCAAAAGACTGTCCTTCTTTTCAATGGTTTGATAGCGCAGAAGCCCCATATAAGACACTTCTTCTTGACGGGTGCCGCTTGAAGGCCTGGACTTAGAATTTGGGGGCCAGGAAATCTGTACCTTTTTTTGGAGGCGGATAAACGCGCCGGGCGTCTTCCCGTACTCCTTTCGGAAAGCCTCGATAAAGGTATTGACGCTTCCAAAACCGCAGGACAGGGCAATTTCTGTAACAGACGTTTTCCCCTTCTCCATTTCCGTTTTTGCGCACTGCAAACGCACACCTCTAAGATATGAAGAAAAAGATTTTTGGACAGCTTCGTGGAAAACTCTGGAAAAATGACCGTCTGACAAATAAAAATGTTTAGCTGCCTGCTCCAGTGTAAGAGGTTCACGGTAATGTTCCCAAATATATCGGAGAAACTGCTGCCTGCGTGCGTTTTTATCTGTTAAGTTCGTTTTAGGCGACATCTCTCCCGCTTTTTTACAGCTGAAATCTTTCTGTAAAATACTGACCAGCTCCAACAGCTCTGCCTGGATATTGAGTATTCTTCCTGCCGGCTCTTCTGTACTATCACGGAAAATCTCTGCCAGGCGCATGCGGACAAGATCACTGTTGACCTTTTTTTCCGGCTGCAGCACAGAAACGCAGAAAACGTCTTTCGTTCCCGTTTCTATTAGAAAATCTATAGAGATATAAAAGGACAGCGTATGGCTGCACGCTTCCCTGTAAAGCTGATGGGATTCAAATGGATTAAAAACCGCAAAATCCTCTGGCTTTAAAATAAAATTTTTACCGTTCATAAATACTGCGCACCGGCCCTGCAAAGCAAATAAGATCTCCATTTCCTCATGCTGGTGTATTCCGCTTTCCATACAATCTGTTTCAAATCTGATATTTTCCATACAGCTCTCACCTCTCCTGAATTTTTGTTATGTCTGATTTTTCATATCACAAATACATAACTTATTAATCACGATTTTATGATATTAAATTTTCATTTACAATATGATTCGCTAAAATTATGCAGAATTTTACCATAAAGACATCAAAAACTAAAGAGCCAGTTCCAGGCAATCTTTTTATAATAAGTCTATCTTAATCAATTCGGAGGAGGTTCTTTATGAAAGAAAAAACGAAAATGCAAAAGCCGGCCGGCTATGTGCCGTTTCCCCAAAAGCTGAATTATTCCGTTGCTTCCGGCGGAGGAAATATTATTACCACAATTGTGGGAAGCTTTGTTTCCGCTTATCTGACCGATTCGGTAGGAATTGCGGCGGCGGCAGTGGCAACAATGATGCTGATTAACCGCATATTCGACCTGTTTACGGATTTCTTTATGGGGGCGGTTGTTGACCGGACACGCAGCAAATATGGAAAAGCAAGGCCCTGGCTGGCCGTCAGCGCGCCGCTGATCGCCATATCCTTGATTCTTTTGTTCAGCGTTCCCGAGGACATGAACGGAACAGGCAAATTGATTTATGTTTACATCATGTATCTTTTTATCAACGCCATTGCATTCACCATTTTTATGGTTCCGCACACCGCGCTTTTATCCCGCCTGACACTGATCGGAATTGAACGCCAGAAAATTGCATCCATGGAGCAGATTATCAATCAGATTGCCGGGCTGGCAGTAACAACATTCTGGGTCGTTCTTGTGGACAAAATTGGCTATCGGGGCACCGCAGTTGTCTATGGGATCGGCGCCGCAGTTCTGATTCTCTTTGGCTTCTTCGGAACAAAGGAGGCCATCGGCGAACCTGAAACAGAAGAAACACCGTCAGCGCCAGCGCAAAAGATTCCATTTAAAGAAGCGATCCGCTGCCTTATAAAGAATAAATATTTCTGGCTGGAAACCATACTGTTTTGCCTGCTGCTCCTCCACAATATGTCCGGAGGGATGGTAACATATTACTATTGCAATATTGTTTTGAATAACGCAGGATATGTGGCCGTGCTTTCAGCCTGCAGTATGATTCCGGCAATGGCTATGAACTTTATACTTCCGACATTTGTAGGAAAATTTGGAAAAAGAAAGATTATGATTTTAGGTTCTGTCACTGTCATTGTCACTTCCACGCTCATGGGGGTATTTTCTTCCATTCTGCCAGTCGTTGCCGCTTTGTACGCACTCAAAGGTTTTCTTTTAGGAGCAATGTTTGCCTGCGCATTTGCCCTGACCGGAGATGTGGTGGATTATGGAGAATGGAAATACGGCGTTCGTTCCGAAGGACTTGTCATGTCCGGCGTCAGCATTGGACAGAAAGCCGGCCTTGGCCTTGGGCCTGCGGTTGCCGGATGGATTCTTGCCATCGGCGGTTATGACGGGCTGGCGCAGACACAGACAGCCAGCGCCGTTGCGTCAATTAATTTTTCCTTTACCTATCTTGCGGCAATTATCGGCGTCATCATGCTGATTGTCTGTCTGTTATTCAACATTGACAAATATTCCGCGCAGATACAGGAAGATCTGACCCGTAAGCACTCGGCACAGTAAACTTCCATGCCGCGCTGCGCGCGGCGCTACCACTATAAATGAAAGCCGATCGCTCCGCGCTTTGCGGTCTGCGCTGCCGCTCCGGTCGGCGCTTAATAAGCGCCACCGGCACTTAGCCCCCCGCAATCGCCGGTGGTATTCGTGCTTTTCACTGCCTATCGGCAGCCCGGGTTTATAACCTAAAGGAGAGAACCATGTTATATTTTTCAACAGAAACCGTAAGTACACATATTACAAAAATATACGCCTTTGCAACGGAACTGATGTACCTGGTGGAGGGCAGCACACAAAATATCCTGATCGATACCGGAAGTGGGTTCGGAAGCCTGAAAACCGCAGTGGCAAATATTTTATCTAAGCACAACAATAACGCGCCCTTAAGTGTTTTTCTCACCCATGGCCATGTGGATCATGCCTGTGGAGCAGGCGAATTTACTGCCGCAGGTATTCCGGTATATATGAACCGGGAGGACAGGTATATTTATATTCAGCATGTAGATGAAAAGTTCCGGAAGGCCAGCCTGCCTCTCGAAAACTTTGAGGGCCATGGGATTTACCAGGAAGATGAGGATTATATGCCGGCTGCGGCATTTGAGGAATTTAAGGATATCCGCGAAGGAAATTGTTTTGATCTGGGCGGAGTTATTATTGAAGTCTATGGGTGTCCAGGACATACACTGGGAAGCATTGTCTTTCTGATCCGTGAAGAAAATGGCGAAAGCTATCTTCTGACCGGAGATGCCTGCAATACATTTACCTTTCTTTTCCAGGAATATTCGACCAGTATCGAGGCATATGAGGAAACACTTGCCGCGCTTGCCAAAAAGCTGCATGGACGTTATGAGCATGTGCTGCTTTCCCACGGCGACGGAAAGGGGTACGTGGGGCTTCTTGAGGACGTATGCCAGGTATGCGGAAAAATCAAAAACGGCACAGCAGACTCAGTTCCATTTTCTTTTATGCAGTCTGAGGGAAAAATAGCCCTCGATCTGCCCCCTGGTTCCGGAAAAGGGAATATTGTCTATCACCCAGACAGAATATGGAAAAAGGATACGGTCATACGGTAGATTAAAAATAGCCGCAAAAACGCGGCTATTTTTAGGTTTCTTCACACTATCAATTTTCTATCCATAATCCTATTTATTCTCTAAAAATTCCGCCCCCTGCTGTCTGTATGTTTCTACAATTTTATCAATACCGCAGTCTTTAAGCTTTTGGCGGAAATCAGACAGAGATTTTTCCCAGTCCTCAGCGCTTCCACACTCTAATATCGGCCTAAATTCCAAAGTCGCATTATAGCAGGCAGTAATCTCCGTTGTTATATCATCTGTGTCTGCCACAAATCCAAAATAGGTTGGCAGTTCCATTCTGTTTAAATAATAATCCAGACCGTTTTCCTGATTTTCCGGTGTTGATCCATCCCATGGAAGTGCCTGAAGCTCATTGCCAAAAAGGAAACTCTGGGAATGATACCCTACAGAATTTCCGTCCGTTCCGTTCGGATATTTAGCAATACCGTCTTCAACAATATAATCTACGCCATCTTCACCATAAGAAAGCAGATTCGTAATCTGTGGGTCTGTCATCATCAAATTAATAAATTGTACGGCAGCTTCCGGCTCTGTTGATGTATAAGGTACGGCAAAACCAAACATATTGACGTTTGTTGTCTGTGTCTGCGTATGAAACAACGGCAAAAATACAATTTCCTGTTCCGTCAGGCCCTCTACTTCAAGTGCTGCGGCATCTGGATCACTTTTGCCCTGGCCAAGATAGCAAAATACATTTCCGGCAGACATAGCCGTTGTACACTCGTCGTCAGTTACAGCGCCGTCTTTATAAACAAGCCCCTCTTGATACCAGCGGCTAATCCGCTCAACCATAGCTTCATACATTTCGGATTCATACAGACTTTCGATCGAGCCGCTTTCAGGATCGACATACACAAATTTATAGGAATCTCCCAGATTGTCCAGATTACTGTTTTGTTCAAACAAATCCGACGCGCAGTCGTCTCCGGCTCCGGCAGGCGTACTGCCATTATTATAAGCAACATATAAAGGCGTCAGTTCCGGATGGGCTTCTTTTACACTCATTAAAAGCTGTTCAAATTCAGTCCAGCTTTTAATATTCAGGGCTTCCTCTAAAATTCCCATATCTTCTAAAACATCCTCCCGCATAAAAAACCCTCGGACCATATCCAGATCAGAAAGCTTAGGAATCCCGTAAATCTTGCCGTCTTTTGAAGTACTCGGCAAAAGCTTTCCAATAAGCTCCTTTGTCTCCGGTGCGTATTCATCCAAAAGATCGGTAATATCCATTAATGCATTTTGCTTTTCAAGCATATCAATGCTAAGCATAGGTGACAATGATATAACGTCTACAGGTTCAGAGCCGGAAATCATTAAATTAATCGTCTGATTCCATGAACCAAACTCTATAAATTCCACATCCACATGAACCCCTATTTTCTCTTCCGTCAGTTCATTTAACCGGGAAATAACACGCTCTGCCCCATCAGCGCTTACTGTATTATTTAGCAGTTTTTGCCGTTATTGTAACAAGCTCTCCGTTATTATCGGGTTCCTTCGCTTCCCCGTCTGAGCCTTCTGCATTTTCAGATATGGCGTCCTGCGTATCCGAAGGCTGGGAGTTTGTTTCTGTTCCCGCATTGTTTCCCTGGTTCCCACAACCAGAAAATGTACCTACGGCTAATGCCGCGGCCAATACCCCTGAAATAACAATACTATTTTTCAATTTTATCCTCCCCTTTTTCTGTTGATTATGGTAAAAGTATAATCGTTTCACATACAAAAAAATAGAGAAATGGAACCATTTTTCTTTTCCTGCAAATTATATATTTCCTCATATAAAAAACAACATGCAAGATTGGACAAGCCTTCCTACTGTTTTTTGCACATTTTACAAATACAATATTCAAGTTTTATAAATATTGTCCAGAAACTATAGATAATTGAATCAGTCTTATTTCATGGGAATGTAAACGGATAAAACGAATATACTGGCTATCTTTGACCTTTATCGTATGATTTCTCATTCTTGGCACACATATTTTATTCAAATACTCCAACTCCTCCGGAGTAAGGCTTTCTTTTTTCCCAAGCAATTCCCATTGCTTCAGGGCACTATTACTTTTGTCTAAAATATACATTTTTTCTGTGTACTCGCCGTTTTCTAAACCAGACAGACAAAAAGAAATCTCTAATTCATTTTTATCGGGAAAGATTGTTTCCATCATATCCGGCGTTATCCCACTTCCTTTAAACCGGTAATACTCCGGCGAAAATTCTTTTGCATTATAACACAAAATCGTATATTTTCCTTTTGTATTCCCAGTAACTATATAGCCCTTTCCTTTTTGTATAAGGTAATCCTCCATACGGCTATATAAAGATAAGGCATAGCAGGAAGGCTTAAATAACCCGTCTTTACTCAACAAGCCTTTTCCACCAAAAAAAGGCTGTGCTGTTTCAAAATATCTGAGATTTAGGTCGCTGGCGAAAGTATATACTGCCAAATCTACGGCTTCTAGCAGCCGGTTTATCATATCTATAAGCTGTGCCGCAAATTCCTGGCTGTCATTCACATAATTTCTGTCAGAAATATTCAAATTCCACTCTGTTGCTATAATCTTTAAATGTCCAAGCCCTGCCTGCTTCAGCTCGTATTTTAACTGGTCTGTCATATTTGTAAGAAATTCCGGATCCATAGAACGCGTTGCGGCCAATGTGCCATCCGGCATTTTTTTAGGCCAATATGGCAGTATACTCACAGAAATAAAATCCGGGAAAATTCCGCTATTTTTCCACGTTTTACCCATTCAAATTCAGGCATCCCCGGTGTTCCGCCATAAATCCCAACCAATGCCCCCGGCACTTTACTTTTGATCAATCTAAAGACTGCCGTATAATAAGACTGAAACGTATATTCTTCTGCATGATGATACTCCTCTTCCTCATAAGAAATATCAAAAATCCAATGGCCTACCGTATCTTCGCCATACCTCATCAGAATATGCATTATAAAGCTCTCAATAAAACTACAGGCATCCGAAAGGCCGCAAAAAACAGGTTCTTCCTTTAGTTCGTATACCTTATCCTGATCCGTATTCAAAATAGCTTTTCGTTTATTACCCATATCTAATATTATCTGTAATTGGTTCTCTACAAGAAAATCCAACACATTATCTAAAAGATCAAAATTTAAGTATTTTGCATGATAGCCCTGACGTATATGCATTTCTTTTGAAAATAAATTCATAATACGCACATATTGAAGGTTCAAAAATTTTTTTAAAATTAATATATGCTTTTGCTGCTCTCCCGAGAGCAATTCCGCAGCCGCACCTACATTTAAAGCTTTATTCCAGATTTTTTTATAAAAACTGTATTCTGATACATCGGCAAAAACCGTTCTTTTTATTATGCCATTTTGGGGCTTGTCCATCCGGGTCTCCAAAAAGCGGTGTAAAATTTGTACATTTTCCCTGCTTTTATCCCGAAAAGTATCTGAGGTGCTTTTTACCTGATTTCTATATTCTAAAGGGGACATTTGTTTGTACTTTTTAAAAAACTTATTAAATGACGAAGCATTTGAAAAACCACTATCCATGGCAATATCTGTAACCCGTCTTTTCGTGTACTGTAATTGTTCACAAGCATAAGAAAGCCGTATCTTTACTAAATAATCCGCAAAGCTTATGCCCATGTTTTTCTTAAAGTACCGCGAAAATACCGATGGCGACATATATAACATTCCTGCCATCTTTTCCAAAGAAATACTTTCCGAGAAACTTTTATGAATATGGTTTAAAATATTTTCAAGCCTGCTTTCCTCCGACGTCTGTACGTCTGATATTAACAAAGGGTGTTTAAAATTTGTATATAATTCATCTAATAATAAATAAAACAATCCCTTTTTTCTCGCATTTACTTCACTTCCATGCATGATGTATTCATAAATCATATCAAAATACAGCTTTTTAAGTTTTTCATAAGCGACTCCTTTGTCAGAAAAACTATTGCTGCATATAAAAAATTTATCCAATACATCCGACTGGTTCATAAGCTTCATGTTAAATTTTAATACTGCTATCACAGACTTTTTAACAGACTTCCATTGATGTTTACAAAATGCAGGGATATACGCCAGTTCATCCGTCCTCAGTTTCCACAACCGTCCACCAATCTCCAGCTCGCAAACACCATCATTCAAATCCCCCAATGCAGGCATACGGGGGATTTGTTCTACGCTTCGGTCGTCGCTTAACAAATGCCCCGACACTTCGCGCCCCTCGCGGCCGCCGCCAAGGTCAGGCGAGCTTGACTTTGGCTCGTTGCCTGCGGAAATAACATAAATAAGAATAGATTCTGAATTAAAATATTTATCTGTCCTAAAGTTGCCGATGATTTCAAAAGAAAATTCCTGAATCATATTTTCCACCACAACTCCTTTTCCCAAACGGAGAATCTATATCCACTATTTTCCTAAAAGTAAACTTCAAACAATAATCTGCGCACTTATATTATCTCAAATACGTTATATTTTCAAGAACAGCCCTGCACATTTTGTGCATTTTCCCCAAATTGTCTTTGAAATCCCTTCAATTTTTATTGATTGTTTCCCCGTTATTTCATATAATAGAATTAGATTTTTTCTAAGCGGACATGCCGCCAGACAGCGGCTAAGCGATATAAAAGTTCAGGGGAGGTTTCTAATATGAACATCAGCGATATGCTTGGCGCATTGCCAAAGTTCCAAAAAAGAAAAAAAGATCCGCCCACAATACTGGAAACAGTATGGGGCGAACAGCTTGACACAAATCATGTTCTCGAGCAGTATCCAAGGCCTCAAATGATCCGGGATAATTACGAAATTCTCAACGGTTACTGGCGTTATGCCATTACTGCAGCAAAAAAATACCCGGACAAGTTCGATGGGCTGATCCTTGTGCCATTTTCTCCGGAAAGCCAGCTCTCTGGGGTAGGAAGACAGCTTATGCCTGATGAATACTTATGGTATGAGCGCACCATAGATATTGAGAATTTTAAAGCAGGAACCTGCTGCCTCCTCCATTTTGAAGCGGTCGATCAGTGCGCGGTTGTCTATATTAACGGACATTTTGCCGGAAAACATGCAGGCGGCTATCTGCCCTTTGAAATTGACCTGACTCCTTATCTCTCCCCAGGCAAAAACCAGCTTCGCCTTACCGTCCGGGTGCAGGATTTTTCCGATACCTCCTATCACAGCAGAGGCAAACAAAAGCTTGTGCCCTCGGGAATGTATTACACGGCGCAAAGCGGTATCTGGCAGACCGTGTGGATGGAAACGGTACCCAGGCACCATATCTCCCTTGTTGATATTGCACCGGATTATGACCGCCACCAAATCACGATAACGCTCCACGAGAAAAATAAAAGCCATTCTCCGTGGATTCGCGTCCGGGTTTTTGATGCAATACTTTTAGGAAAAAAAGCTTCATTCCAGCCCAGTACAACAGCCTGCCAGACGCCCATCATCGATAAACAGTTTGGTTCACTGAAAATAACTTTAGATATTCCAGCCCCCAAAAGCTGGACTCCTAAAACGCCTTATCTTTATCCGTTAGAAATCACCTCCGGCCAGGACACTGTGCGCTGCTACTTTGCTATGAGGTGCTTTTCCATAGAAAAAGACGACCTTGGAATTTCCCGTATCTGCCTGAACCACGAAAGTATTTTTCTTAATGGCGTGTTAGACCAGGGATATTGGCCGGATGGGCTTTACACCGCGCCCTCCGATGACGCACTCATCTACGACGTACAAAAAATGAAGCAGCTCGGTTTTAATATGCTGCGCAAACACGCCAAAATAGAATGTCGCCGCTGGTACTACCACTGCGACCGCCTTGGAATGATTGTCTGGCAGGATATGGTCAACGGCGGCAGCGCCTACTCTCCGGCGCTTTTAACCTACCTCCCCACGCTGCTCTGCGTTCCGGGTCCTAAAAAGAGGGCTGCTAAAGTCAATTCCTTACTTACCCGCTTTTTAGACAGGAAAATGCCGGGGCTTGCGCCGGATGGAAAGCTTGAACATATAATTACCGGACGCACGGATTCCCGGGGGCGCCAGGAATTTTTAAGGGAATGTGCCCACACAATCCTGCTTCTGCGCGCTTTTCCGTCAATTATGACATGGGTACCCTTTAATGAGGGCTGGGGGCAATTTGATACAGAGCTTATCACTGAGCTTATTCATACCGCAGATCCCGGGCGCCTTGTCGATTCAGCCAGCGGCTGGTTTGACCATAAAACCGGGGATTTTAAAAGCGTTCACAATTATTTTCGCAAAATCTCGGCGGTCAGAGATTCCCGGGCCTACGTTCTTTCCGAATATGGGGGCTATGTTTACCGGGTAAGCCGTCACAGCACCAGCAATACCACGTACGGCTATCATACCTTCCATTCCTGTGAAGCCTTTGAAAAAGCCTTTGTGCGCCTGATCCGCCAGGATATTGCCCCTTTAATCCGCCAGGGCTTATGCGCTGCGGTGTACACCCAGCTCTCCGATATTGAGGAGGAAACCAACGGGCTCCTGACCTATGACCGCCGTGTTTGCAAAATTTCCCCAAAAACCGCAGCCATGCTAAGACGCTCTATTGACGTTTACACAAATCCAGGAGGAACCTGCTTATGAAGCTTAATTACAAGCGTACCTTTTTTATCGGCTTTGCTTTCCTGTCCATCAGCGCATTTTGGCAAATGTATGATAATATCATTCCACTGATTTTGCAAAATTCCTTTCACCTTAACGAAACGCTCATTGGAGCAATTATGGCAATGGATAATGTTCTCGCCGTATTTTTGCTCCCGTTTTTCGGCATTCTTTCCGACCGGTGTCATACCCGTCTTGGGAAACGTACCCCATTTATTATCGGGGGAACGATTGTCGCAGTCATTTTTATGATCCTGCTCCCCGTGGCTGACGACACGGACAATCTTATTCTTTTTGTTGCCGCCCTTGGCGTTACCTTGCTGTCCATGGCCTTTTACCGCTCACCCGCAGTAGCGCTGATGCCGGATCTGACGCCTAAGCCTCTGCGCAGCAAAGCCAATGCGGTTATTAATCTCATGGGAGCCATCGGAGGCGTTTATTCCCTGCTGATGATTTCCCTGCTCGTAGGTAAGCAAGACCGCCCGGACTATGTGCCGCTGTTTATTTCTGTCGCGGCGCTCATGGTGCTTGCCGTCATTCTTCTTGTAGCTACAATCCGGGAAAATAAAATCTCGGCCCAGCTTCTTCGGGAATTTCCAGACCAGGAGGAAGCGGAGCCAGACAGCGCCGCCGAATCCGGAAAAACAACCTTAGCGCCGGAAGTACGCCGCAGCCTTATTTTTATCCTGTTGTCCATTTTCCTTTGGTTTACCGCTTATAATGCTGTCACTACCGCCTTTTCCCGTTATGCCCGCATTGTATGGGATATACAGGGCGGAGGCTTTGCCAACTGCCTTATGGTCGCCACAGTCGCCGCGATTATCAGCTATATCCCCATTGGAATGATTTCCAGCCGTATCGGGCGCAAAAAGACCATTTGCGGAGGCGTCCTATTAATGACCCTGTGTTATCTTGGCGCGTTTTTCTTCACCAGCTATCACCCCGCAATCAATATCGGCTTTGCCTGCATTGGCATTGGCTGGGCCGCCATCAGTGTTAATTCCCTGCCGATGGTTGTCGAAATGTGTAAAGGCGGTGATGTTGGGAAATATACCGGCATTTACTATACCTTCTCTATGGCTGCCCAAATTTTTACCCCTGTTTTTTCAGGATTTTTATTGGGGAATATTTCCTACAGGATTCTTTTTCCTTATGCGGTTGTATTCTCCGCCCTGGCTTTTGTAACCATGTGCTTTGTAAATCACGGCGATTCCAGGCCTGTCAAAAAATCCAGTGTCATTGAAAATTTTGATGTTGATGATTAACGTAAGGAACAGTAAGCAGGATAATATTTACCTATTATAAAGTCAAGAATCTCCATTGTTTCTCCCAATATGCGCTACTATAATTAAACTATCTTCCGGAAGAGGTAAAACAAATTATTGGGCCAGGGGGAATATTATGTTTAAGAAAAAAGGTACATTATTACTTACTCTGAGTTTAGTTTTGTCATCCTTATACGCTTGCGGAAATGCCGAAACTTCCGATTCCGGCATTTCCACCGGCAGCACGGACGTCTCGCAAAGTGCAGCGTCCGGCACCGATGTATCTGGTGAAAGCCCGGCGGCCAGCGAGGATCTAAACGCCACGAGCAACGGCGGGGCAACCGCGTTTTCTGACGAGGATATTGTAACGATTGAATATTATGGCGTAAATCTCAGCGGAAAAAATGATATAACTGACATCGCCGAAGCAGTCAACGCCATAAGCGAGAAAGAAATCGGCGTCCATGTCAATTTTAATCTCCTCGATTTCGGATCATTTCTGCAGCAGGTCAGCCTGAAAATGGCGGGTAATGAACGCATTGATTTAATGAATTTCGTTCCCGCGCCGCCTGCAACCTTTTCCAGCATGACCTCGCAAAACCAGCTCATGGATATTACCAGGCTTCTTGAAGAATACGCGCCGGACGCTTTAGAGGCCACTGGGGATTTTATCCGGGGAACAACGGTCGGCGGGCAAATTTATGCAGTTCCTACAATCTCCGGCTTTTCGACACAGGTATACGTTATCATGCGTAAGGATGTTCTGGAAGCATTGGGTCTGGTAGAAAAAGCAGAAAATTTATCGTCATGGAGCGAATATGAAGAAATACTTGCCGCAGTTTATGAGGCTAATCAAAATAAAACTCTGCCCGAAGAGCTTTTGACGCCGTCATGCTTAAGTAATGCGGACATGGCCGGCCGCGTCTACCCGCTCCAGGGAATCCGTGTGGGCAGCGATCTTTGGGCCCAAAACTTTGGAGTTGATAATCTTGGAGATACCTACGGTATTATTTCAGTCGATGAAAGTACAGATACTGTCCAGCTTTACTATGAATCCGAAGATTATCTGAATACACTGAAACGTGTTCAGGGCTGGTATGAGAAGGGATATATTTATAAGGACGCCGCGTTTACAGAGGACAGCGGAGATACCCTCATGGCTAACGGCGTTACATTTTCTTTTATCGCCAGCGGTCAGGTCGGGATTGACGCAACCCGGCGTTCGGTCACGGGATATGACGTTGTCGCTTCTCAGGTTCTATCAATTCCTATGGGAAGCAGTGTTTCCCAGACATGGGGGCTTGCCATCCCCACAACGGCCAAAGAGCCTGAAGCCGCGGCAAAATTTATCAATCTGCTCTATTCTAATGCCGAGGTTATGAACCTGCTGACCTGGGGCATTGAGGGGCGGGATTATACCGTCAATGAAGAGGGAGAAGCCGTCATTGCCGAAAACCCGGTATATACAAGCAATATGTACCTGTGGGGCAATGGCCGGCTGACTTATCCAACTGCCGGTTTAGGCGGCGATTACATGGAGCGGCTCAAAAAGGCCGATGAAGAAGCGCCAGTTTCCAAATATCTTGGATTTGCCGCAGATACCTCCCAGCTATCCAATGAATTAACTGCCATCAACAACGTGATTAACCAGTACCGGGCGAACCTTGAATCCGGCGCTGTCACAGACCTTGAGGGCGAATATGAAAAATATTGCCAGGCAATGGAGGACGCGGGCGTACAAAAGGTCATCGACGCCTACCAGGAACAGCTTGATGAATGGCTTGCGCAGCAGTAATAACCTACGTACATTTAAGGGGAGTGTCTGATACCTCAGACGCTCCCTCTTTTTTATCATTCTGCTAAAGCGTCCTTTGACACGAGAGCTTCATCAAATTGGGAAAGCGTCCGGCAGCGGCGCATTTCTGTGGGTGTACATTGATACCTCCGGTAAAAGCACTGCCTGAAATTCTTATAATCATAAAATCCATGGCGCGGTAGTATATCTTTGATAGGATCATTCGTATAAATAATATCTCTGTAAATCCTGATCACACGAAAATCATTCAGGTATTGCAAAAAACTCATCCCTGTAATCTTTTTAAAAAACCTGCAAAAATAATTTGGCTGAAGATGAAGCACTGCCGCAGCGTCCTGCAAGGTTAGCGGCTCACTGTAATGCTTTGCAATATAATCTGTAATTATTCCCAGCCGCTCCTTTTCAAAATCTGACAAAAGCACTGTATTATCCTTGACCTCTGTCAATCTTTGCTCATACAAAACATCAACAAAATGAAACAGCTCTGAATAAAACGCCAGGTAATTCCCCTCCTGGGCTAATTCATACTTCTCATTGCACCGTTTTAGCAGTTCTCTAAGCCGTGCTGTCTGGTCATGGTTAAACTTATTGGGGAATACTGGCAGCGGCGCGTTTGGCGCATATTTTTTAAAAAATATGCTGGGAATAATCACAGTAATCGAACAATCGCCGGAAAGCGAACGAGAGGTATGGATCTCCATCGGATTGACTGCTATTATATCTCCCTCCCTGATAATATATTCCTTATGCTTCACAGTAATCGCAAAGCTGCCTTCCAGTTCAAGCCCAAACTCATAGGCGTCATGCCAGTGATACGGAACATAATTATCCCGCGGCACACGCCTTGGGCTGAAAAAAATATCATAAGATTCTTTGGATTCCCATATTTCCTGACGAATCAAAATAACTTCCCCTTTCCGAAAAAGAGCGCGCCCTCCAGCGCGCTCCTGCTAATACTTTATCTCAATGTCTTCCGGCTTAAGACCATAATCTGAAAGGAAATCCTCCATATCCTTTTGGGAGCGGATATATTTCACTTCCTGAAACCGCCCGGTCTGAACCCATTCAAATCCGGCCCGTTTCTCCCCCGTGCAAATACTTGAATATACGACCGGTTTCTGCTGTGCCGGATCATAACTATATTCAGGAATCCTGTGCTTTTTATGAAAGAGTTTCAAATTCCTCCACCTCATTTCTCCATGGAATCGACGGCGCCGCTCCCTTTTTCGTCACAGCCAGGGCTGAGGCTCTTGCGGCCATGCCCAAAGCGTCAGAAAGTGCTTCCCCGGCAGAATTACTGTCAGGCTTCCTCTCAGCGTTCTCGCCGGATTTTGCGCCGACATTCTTGCCTAATTCCCCGGCAGTCTTTTCCTGAGCCGATACAATGCCCCCAAAAACATAGCCCGTAAACGTATCCCCCGCTGCGGTCGTATCTACAGCTTTTACTTTATATGCTTTTTGAAAAATGGTCTGCGTCTTGTCTTTATACACAGATCCCCGGCTTCCCAGAGTTAGAATAATTTTCATTTCTGGAAAAAGTTCCAGCAATTTGTCCGCCAACGCGTACTCCCCATCGGTATCGGCAGCTCCGTCTTTCCCTGTTATCCCTAAATACAGTTCCCGGATTTCGATTTCATTCAATATGAGGTAATCCACATAATTTAGAGGATAGGAAAAAATCTTTTCATCTGCAGGAGAAGGATTTAAAATCAGCGTCATTCCCTTTTTGCGGGCTTTCTCCATAATATACGGCATCTGGTTGATCTCATTTTGAAGAAGAATAAAATCGCCGTCAGAAAAATCTTCTAATACAGTATCTACATCTGCCTTTGTCAATGCCTGATTTGCGCCGCCAAAAAGCATAATGCAGTTCTGTCCGTCCTTATCATTTTGAATAATCGCATGGCCCGACGGACAATCCTTTACAAAAATATGCTCCGTATGAACGCCATTTTCTTTTAAAAGCTCAACCAGCATTTGTCCATCAGCTCCAACGGCGCCCCCATGGTAAACCTCCACGCCGCACCGCCTCAGGGCAATCGACTGGTTCAGCCCCTTCCCGCCGCAAAACAGCTGCAAATCCGGCGCCGATAATGTTTCCCCCGCCCAGACAAAATGATCCACGGCATAAACATGATCCACATTCAAAGAACCAAAGTTAAGAAACTTCATAAAGTACCTCCTGCTATTAGAATTGTCATAGACATTCTTTACCTTCGTATATACAGTTTCACATTCCGGCCGCCCGGCACATCTTTACAGGCTTACAGGCACCGCAGCAGCATATTTTAGTAATGCTCCAATTTACTTTTTAACTGCCCCCGTTTTCTCACCGCCAGCGGAACAATACTCCCGTCATTCATCTCAATACGTAATTCTCCGTAATCAACTTTGTCAATATTTTTCAGATTAATAATCACCGAACGATGCGGCCGAAAAAAATCTCCGGGAAGCTGTTTTTCCAATGCGCCAATCAATCCGGGAAATTCAAACTGCCTTTGTCTGGCATGAAGAATCAGATGTCGTGTTGTCGAAGCTGTTTCAATGCTTATAATATCATCATACTCCACCGCAATACTTCTCCCGTCCGGCATACCTGCCGAAAAAATATTCTTATGAGAGTCTGAACCCCCGGTATATTTTTTATAAACATCCAGCAAACAAACCCTGATTTGCTCGCCCATTTTTTCCGGTTCATCCTTCATAATGAAATCCAGCGCCTCGACCTTGTAGCGAAATGTATAAGCGCAGAGTTCAATATGGGATGTTACAAAAACGATGAAGCACCGGGGTTCAATTTCACGGATTTCCTGCGCCAGCAAAAAGCCGTTCATTTCAGAATTTTTCAGGTCAATATCAAGAAAATATAAGCCGCAGTTTTTAGAATGTCTGGCCTGCTGCACAATATCCTCCGGCTTTTGGGACGCCACAGTAATCTGCATATCTAATTGCTCCATAGCGACATAATTTTCAATCTTTTGTTTAATGACCAACAGCTGCTTTTCATTATCCTCACAAATATAAATATCAATCATTGGATTAGCTCCTGTAAACATTATCATAATCATGTAAAACAATTATATC
This sequence comes from Clostridiales bacterium, assembly GCA_018369015.1. Taxonomy (GTDB): domain Bacteria; phylum Bacillota; class Clostridia; order Lachnospirales; family Lachnospiraceae; genus Catenibacillus. Next base: position 56,957 of record JAGZDD010000005.1, read on the forward strand.
TTAAAGGCTCTCACATTTAAAGTAACTAAAATATGCGTCATAAGCGTTTACATAAACGCTATTTTTCAACGTTCATCGCTCATAATGCGACGTTTAAATCTTTTCTGTCCATTCTCATATATTTCAAATATAATAATCATAGTACTTAATTTAATATCATACGGTTGACTGTCAATACTTTCACATCTTAATATCCCGGAGGTTGTAACAGTTCAGCTATGCTGAACTGTTACCTGCAAAAATCCAGTAAAAAATCGCCTGCGGCGATGGGATTTTTGCACTCCTGTTTCACTTTCTGACGGTCAGCGCAGCAAGTGCGCAGACCTGGCTGAACTGTTACCGGAGGTTTCACATGCTCAAAACAATTTCTGTCAAACTTACAAATTACTATGAAAAATTTATGCCCTTGTCTGAAACAGACCGTTTAAAAATGATTCTGGGCTTTCAAAATATTATCCATCAGGCCGGAATGTTTTTTGTCATTTTTACACTCGCAGGCATTTTTCACATATTTAAAGAAACCCTTTTGTTTCTGGCTGTTTTTAGTATTTATCGGCGCATCGCCGGAGACTTTCATCTTTCCACAAGCCTTGGCTGTATCTGCGCTACGTCGTTCATCGATATCGGAGGAACTGCGCTTGCTCTGCGCACAAACATAAATATCCCGGCCGTTTTAACTCTTTTTGTCATCATTGTTATCGTCACATTCATTCTTGCCCCGCGGCGCACGAAAAATTATCCGGTGTCTGATGAAACCAAACACCGCCTCAAAGTCCGGTCTGTGCTGCTTGCTATCTTCTTAGGGGCAACAGCACTTATTTTACCCTATCCGTTCCGGGAGCTTGTAACCATTGCCACACTGGCAGAAAGCCTAACCCTTATTCCTAATCCAAAGCACTAAGCGGCCTTATTATAAACATGAAGGAGCTGGACAAAATTTTCTTTTTCAATCAATGTTTCAAGATACATATTTTTATTGCGGGCAATCATCTGGCTGACATTATAAAGGCCAAGACCCCGTCCGGCTCCTTTTGTAGAAATATCCGGCTTATCCAGATTAGAAAGCGCTAAATGACGATCAATAAAATGATTGCTAATCCTAAAAGCAATTTCCCCTTCGGTTTTTATTCCTGTAAATGAAAGCTCCGGCTGTTCTGTTTCCAGGGCAGCCTCTATGGCATTATCTAAAAAAATCCCCAGAATCCTTGCCAGGTCGATCACATCTCCCGTAATTCTTTCTATGGGGGCATCGATCTCCACAGTCACCTTAATCCCCATTTCCTGAGCATAAATCAGCTTCGCTGTCACAAGTCCTTTTAATTCGACCAGCTTTAAGTTAGCCAGACGGCTAATTTGATAATTATCCGGGGCAAGCAAAGCTTTCATCGGAAGAATATGTTTATGAAAATACCCTTCCAGACCATCCATATCTTTACTATCAATATAACCATACATTGTTGTTAAAATATTGATATAATCATGTCTGAAGGAACGCAGATTGTTATAAAGATTTTCAACCTGCTCCGTATATTTTTGCATGGCTAAAAAAGCATTTTGCCGCGCTTTCATCTCCGCTTCTTTTTTATACATCTGGATGGAATGAATAATCATCCATGTTGTTATACAAAAATAAGCTGTAAAAATAAGCGTATTAAACGAAACAACCCCTGCGGAATAACCAATATTTTCGCCCTCAATAATATTCACTGCATATAAAACGACCGTAAGTACTAAATTAACTGCTATAAAAATAAAGGTTTTCTTTGGAACATCCGAAAAATTTATATGACTGGCATATTTACGCCAAAGAAACATCAACAATTTACTGACCAGATATGTAATTACAATGGAACTCGCCATAAAACAAACATAAACGAACGGCTTAGCCTGCATATGGGGAATATCAATGCCTGTAGCAAGCCATAATAATGTACTTTCAATATTGCTTAAAATAACATTCTGCAAATAGCTGAATAGAAAAAGGCCGATATTCCTTAGCCGGTGCCTGTCGATACATGACAGATAAAAAGACACTGTGACTAAAAGAAGAAAGATTCCGTAATTTCTTACAACAAAGAGCATCCATATAAGATTAGACATTATTACCAAAAATAATCCCGCTTTTTTGAGCCAGGATAAATGGAACGGCAGGAATACAATAAGCGGAACCATATAACAAACTGTCGTCAGCAGCAAAATACTTAACGTGTACCACACAGAAATCTCCCCCATTTACACTATAATTCATTATACGAAAAGAATACAAAATCTACAAGATTTATATTTATCCTAATAAACATCAAAAATTGTATTCTAAACGTCATTAGAATAACGTTTAAACGCCAAAAAACAACGTTTAACTAAAATTTGCGCCATTGCTTCAATATTGAGTTATAATATAGATAGAAGGGAGGGTATTTATAAAATGAACAAACCATTTAAAACCGTCATCAGATTGCTTGGAACCTCGGTGATTTCAGTTGGAGTCAGAGGAGTAAGCAAAAGCTCTTTGCTTGGGATGTATGAACCGGAGGTTCCGGAAGAACTGAATCGGGCACTGAAATTGCCCAAAAGCAAGGATAGTTAAAAACATCTTATTTTAATCTGAAAGGAGTGCAACTTATGAAAAAGCTTTTATCATTATTTTTATTTAGCCTTTTAATTATCATTTCTATTCCAAATGATAGTTATGCCATGGCAGAGGGAAGCAATGACACCTTTACCGCAGATGAAGCTACAAACGAACTCACTGAATTTGTTGAAAATCTTGGAATAGATATAAATACGGTTGAAAAATTTCAGGTTATATCAAATTCAGTCACCAGATCTAACACCTCAACAAATGCATTAATGATTACTTCTTCAGAAGAAGATTCTACTATTATACATGTCATCGCCGGTTTTGACGATACACAAGGGAAGATTTCCCCTGCCGATGTCGTTACCAAAGAATCTGCGACATTGCGCAGCAGCAAAGGGTATACCTGGATTCCCAAAAGCAATACAGTAACTGTTGCTGCGAGTGTTGCTTTCAACACATATGGAACCAGTGATCTTTCACAAGCCTATTATAACCCTTATTATTGTCAGGTATACTACGCTAATACCAGCGGTTATCACAGTGTTTCAAATATTAGCGCCAAATATCGATCTGTTGGAGTACCCTATTCTTATCCAGGTCTTCAGCCCTTATCAACATCAACTGTTCTACATGCTATTGATGTTAATCAGTATTCCCCTGCTGAATGGCAAGTATATTCAAAAACAAACTATTATTCTTCTGGGCCTTCCCGTGTATTGCGTATCACGATCCCCAGCTACAGCGAAGCCATGGGATTAGATTTGTCTATAACAGTTGACGGAACTACATATACACAATATTACGGGGTAACTCCTTAAATGAGGTGAACCATATGATGCCGAACAAAAAAGCCCTTTGTTTATATATTATATTTCTTATATGTCTATCAGGAATAGCAGGCTGTTCCAAAAATCCTACATCTCTAACCCTTGAGGAAATGTACGATTCCTATTGGGGCAGTGAACAGACGGTTGTGTGTGAAGCGTTGAAAATTACCGAAACAGATTATAGTGTAGAGGAATTAAACAACGGCCTAAGCAAAACCTATACATCAAAAAATTTGAATTATGTTTTTCACGACAATGATGCCGAATTGTTCTTTGGCTTTTATGACAACGCTTTATCGCTTATTGGCTGCCGGATTTATTTTGAGGAAGATAATGAACTCTATTCATTTATGAAAAATCAAATAAGTGAATACGATCAAGACTATGAACTCATTGATGACGGCGGTTCCTCCGCACTCAGAAATTCAGAAACTTTTGAAGATTTTCAAAAAATAACAGAGTATAGCCTAAAAGCAGATGGCATTTTTACCAGTGGTTTGGACTGGAACTTTAACTCGGACACCCAGCTCAAAATGACTGTTGTAAAAAGTGCCCAAAACGAAAAATCTGCATTAACAATTTCCTTGCATAATATAAATTTAACTCAAAATATCCTTATGAACTAATATACTTCCCATACAACCCCGGGCATTGTATAACTTATTTGCTTCCGAACTTTCTATAAAAGAATTTCGGAAGCATATTATTTTATTGCACTGGCTATTTGTTTGGTTATCAATATCATTTTAAATATTGTAATAATATTTCTAGCGGCCCGAAAACGACATTAAAAAGCTTATTAGGAAAATAATTACTATTCACCGCCCAAGGCCCAACCTCCAGCTCAGCTGGTGGATTGATACTGTTTCATTCATTGATCGTATTTGGCCGAATCCCAGTTGCGCGTGCTAAATCGGCCTGGGTAATACGCAGTTCCCCGAGCTTACGCGACAGTAAAATCTTTATCATTTGCCATTACTCCTTCCATGCCAAAAGGAAAACCTAATGCGCAAACAGCCGCAACCGAAAAATACCAAAAAAAGATGGGTTATATATCTAAAAGCTATAAATTAAAAAAAGAACTCGTTAACAATTTTGCAAAAGCCTGTGAAAAAGCTAATATAAACCAGACGAAAAAGTTATCAGAGTTAATGCAAGATTTCATCGATAAAATAAAATAGTTGGAATATTGCATTGCTGTCCTGCATATGTTATAATGCCATTAGGCTAAAGAGATGTGAGTCTTCCATATGGACGACTACAAACGAAAACCCCGGAGATGGCGCTCCGGGGTTTTCTATTCCATTTTGTTCTGGCGGCTTAAACCATAGGCTGATTACCGACTACTTATCGCCGTCCAACCATTTGCAGATGAGATGGCTAATCACGCCTGCCATGACTGCGATAATAAGAGATGTGATTACTTCCACATGAACACCTCCTCCCTGTCACCAGTTTAGGAGGCGGTAACAAATGGATTATATCATAGGAAATTACTTTCTTCTACATATTCCTCTATGATAAAGGTAAAAAATAGATATTCATATCGTTAGTTTTTTATTGTTCTGTCTAACAACATATTTTATAATATAATCCTTCAGAAAAACACTCCTTCAAGAAGCCCTTTCTAGCAAGGGCTTTTTTATTCCCAGAAACTACAATAGCTCTCTGTTCGTTGTTTTTTGAGCCTTTATACAGCAAGGTGCAAAATCAATTCCCAGCTGCGGCACTGCCTGAACAGTTCCCTCTTATCTACATTATCGCCGCCAGTACCATGCTTGCGGCAGTTCCGGCGGCAGTGGCCAGAAGCGCTCCCTTTAGGGTATAGCGGGTCTTTGCCACCTTGGCTGCCATAAAATAAACGGACATGGTATAAAAAATTGTTTCTGTACTGGACAGCACGAGAGATGCTACAAGTCCATTATACGAATCTGTACCGTAATTTTTATAAATATCCAACAAAAGGCCTGTCGATGCCGAGGAAGAAAACATTTTAATAATTATTAATGTAAACACTTCCACAGCCATGTGAAGCCGCTCTAAAAGAGGAGCCAGAGCATTTCCCAAAAGCTCAAAGGCAGAGGACGCCCGCAGGACGCCTACGGCAAGCATAAGCCCTGCAAGAGTAGGCAAAATGTCCGCGACAATATAAAGCCCATCCCTGGCCCCCTCTACAAACGTATCATATACCTTTATTTTTGCCACAAAGCCATAAAGTACAATCAATATAACAACAGCAGGAAGAATGTATGCGGATATTGCAGCCATCATTTAATTTTTCCTCCTCATAAGATTTTATATATCCTATGAAAATCCTGCCCGCTTTATGAACAGCGCTGCATTTCTGCGATCCGAACTATTGCAAAACCGCTGCGTAAACTTTCATGCCGCGCTTACGCGCGGCTCCACCACAGATGAAAGCCAGGATTGTTCCGTGCCTGCGGCACTCTCACAATCCTGCCCCAAGGTATTCGGACTTTCCGCTGCCTACGGCAGATCTACGCTTCGCTCCGGTCGTTGCTAGACGCGTGGTCTGCACTCCGTTCCGGTCGTTGCTGGACAAGCGCCACTGGCGCTTAGCAACACTGGCACGCAGCAACCGTCCTCATACCT
>JAGZDD010000190.1 GCA_018369015.1 Clostridiales bacterium
CGGTATTCGTGCTTTACGTTTCGCCTACGGCGCAACTCGCACTCATACCGTCTTGTCGGCAAATGTCCGCGCATCCGGACAAGCGAGCTTGCCCGGATGCGCGTCCGCTTGCCGAGCTTTCATAGTAAAAAACCTGCAAGAAATAATTAAACACATCGGTCTTCATATCATCCAACATTTGTGTTTTATTTCCCGCAGGTTTTATATCTGTTACTGTCAGGGTGCCGTTTGGGCACCATTGCTGTTTCCGGAGCCTAAACTGCTGCCATCGCCGCTGCCATCCCCCGGCGTATCCAAACCATTCGTATTGTCGCCGCCATAAGCAGCGCTGCCATCACTTTCTTGCTGTCCGGAAGCGTCCTGAATTTCATCGACCGCATCCTGGGCTAAGGCTGCCTGGCTTGTCGCCGGATATTCTTCAATCAGCTTATTGTAATAGGTCATAGCATTTTCCAGGTCAGCAAGCCGCTGGTAGCTGGCCCCAATATAGTAAATCGCGTCCAGATTTTCACTGTTAAGATTCAGCACCTTCTTGTAGGCTTCGATCGCGTCCATATATTCCCCATTTTGGAATGCCGCATAGCCGGTTTCAGCCAGCGCCGTTTCCGCCGATGATTTCGTTGCCTCATAAATTGTACTATAAATTTCCTTAGCGTCCTCATTCGTAATGCTGTCGCTGTCCACATCCGCCAAATACTGGCCCGCCTCTCCATTTCTCCCGGCAATATATTCTTTAATGGCCTTGTATAAGCCCTCCTCGCTTGCAAAAGCATTTTCCGAAGTTCCCATAGCGTCAATCTGATCCTGTAGTACTTTATTGGCAGCCTCCAGGTCAGCTTTCTCTTTCTCATAAGATGAAATTAACTTGTTATCCTCAGAAATTTTGCTGCTGTACTCTACAACCGCCTGATTATATTTGACAGCCTGGGCCTTTTTTACCGACGGCACTAAAAGCAGCCACACGACAGCAGCGCCAATGACAACGCCGATAATCACATTGACAATGGATAAAAGGCCTGTATTAAAATCCGAATATTTATTATCCTTTTTCTCTTCGATCACAACAGGGTTAGGATCATTAATCTGAGTAAAGCCGTCCCGGCGCCTCGTCTTTTGGCGCGCATTCTCCCCCGCCACACCGTCAATCTCTTTAATGTATCTCAGGCTTGTCATATTGTTCCGGTCAATCTTTAAGGAACGCACAAGCACCTTGCGTGCCGCAGCATACTGCTTTGTTTTGAAATATAACAGGCCCATGAGCTGATAGGCGCGAATATAATTGGGATTAAGGTTAATGGCTTTTTTCAGTTCGATAATCGCCATATCCATATTTCCCTGATTCAAATACTCCAAAGCCATATTGTATTTTTGGATAATTCGGTTCGCAAACTGCAGTTTTCCCGGGTTGTTCTGAATTGCCTTAATATATGTATTGGCAATATTATCCTCTGGCTGAAAATGGACGCTAATGACCCATTCCCCCAAAGCATTGACAATCTCGCCAATCTGGTAGTAAATCAGTCCGAGAAGATTGCGCGCCTGCGTATTTCTCTTATTATATTTTAAGCTCATTAACAGTGAATTTGTCGCCCCTGTTAAATCCCGCACTTTTGTCTTTGCAAGCCCCTGATTATAATGCCAGTTCGAGGCGTAAATAATCTTTCTGGCAAGTTCGTCCTTCTGGCCGCAACTTGGACATACATAGGTATTAATAAGGGGCGTATTGCAGTTGGTGCAATTCATCAGCTCATCCTCCTAGCGTCTTTGGTACAGCGGCTTCTCCTTTTTCATTTCCGCAAGCATGTCCTCTACAATATCCATAACGTCTCTCAAATCATTTTTATATATAGCATCTTCTGCCTGATCCACTTCAAGACTCGGCTGAAACTTTTTCAATTCTTCATCAAAGTTTATCATCTGAATTTCCTCCTGCGATTTCCTTAATACTGCCAACTAGATACAAGGAACCGACACAGCACAAAATTCCGTCCTCTCCACGCATAGAAAGCCCTATTTTTACGGCTTCTTTAATATTATATGTGCTGCAAATCATTCCATTCCAATTTTTATGAAATACCTCTAAAACTTTGTCCTTGCTAAGGCGGCGGCCATTTTCAATTTCTGTCACAATCACACCCTTAAGATTAGGAATTTGGGCCAATATAGCAATCATCGTTTCATAATCCTTATCCCCGGCAACGGCAAATATCAAATATAACGGACAGTCGCTAAAGCCAGCGGCAATTGTCTTGGCAAAGGCCATGGTTGCATCTTCATTATGGGCGCCGTCCACATAAAAACGTTCACGGATAAGCTCCATGCGGCCCGGCCAGTGTGTCAGGGCAAGCCCCTCGCTGACAATGGACAAAAATGCGTCAGCGTTCCGTTTATTAAGGATTTCTCCATCAGACGCCGTTAGCAGACATTCCTCTTTTAACTCATTCCAAAGCTCTTCTAAGGTAAGAACAGCCAAGGCTGCATTTTCCACCTGATAAACTGCGGCAGTATTTAATCTAAAGATACATTTACCATGATACCTGGATTCCAGAGAAAAATCAATGTTTTTACTGCTCCCGGAAATAATTTCAACCTTTTGACGGTCAAGGAATATCGCCGGTGCGCCCTTTCTTAGGGCAGTTTCTGATATAATATCTAAAACATTCTTCTGTTGGCGTCCACACACTAAAGGAACCTGCGGCTTAATAATACCGGCCTTCTCCATCCCAATCTCTTCAAGGGTTGTTCCAAGTACCGGCACATGATCCATGCTCACCGGTACAATCACCGTCAGCCGGGGATGGGCCGCTGCATTGGTAAAATCCATCCGGCCGCCAAGCCCGGCTTCAATAATACCGTAATCAATTTTTTTCTCCCTGAAGCAGACCATAGCCATGAGATAAATATATTCAAAAAATGTAGGCAGCATACAGCCTTTTTCAAGCGCCCCTTTAGCTGCTGTATCAACGATATTAAAAATACGCATAAAATCCTCATCGGATATTTCCTGGCCGCAAATACGTATCCGCTCATTCACCCGCACAAGGTGGGGAGATGTAAAAAGCCCCGTCTTTTTATGACAGAGCCTTAAGCACCGCTCAATATAGGAACAAACCGAACCTTTCCCGTTAGTTCCGGCCACATGGATATAAGAAAAGCTGTCCTGCGGATCTGAAAGCACTGCCAAAAGCTTTTTCACATTATCCATATGCCCGCCCTTGGTAAATCTTGGGAGGTTATACAAATAATCGACAATTTCTTTATAATTCATCACTTATTCTCCTCAAAATTCCCTTTAGACAAGCCCGGTAGCCTTCTCTACCTCACGAAGCGCAAATATCGTTTCCGAAATCAAATCATCCAGCGTCCAGCCAAGCATCCTGGCGCCTTCTTCGATAACCTCCCGGGAGCACCCTGCGGCAAATTTAGGTGTTTTAAACTTTTTTTTAACGGATTTTAATTCCAGATCCTTCGTACTTTTCGACGGCCGCATAATTGCCACAGCTCCAATAAGGCCTGTAAGCTCATCCACGGCATAAAGAACCTTTTCCATTTCATGCTCCGGCTTTATATCCACTGTAAGCCCGTAACCATGGGAAGCAGCAGCATGGATCAAATCCTCCGATATTCCGGCGGCTCGCATAATCTCCTGGCTTTTAATACAGTGCTCCTGTGGATATTTTTCAAAATCCAGATCGTGGAGCAGCCCTACAATGCCCCAAAATTCCTCGTCGTTCCCGTAGCCAAGCTTTTTAGCAAAATAGCGCATTACTCCTTCTACAATACGTCCATGTTTTAAATGAAATTCATCCTCATTCCATTGTGTCAGCAAATCCCATGCAGCTTCTCTTGTTATATTTAATTCCATAAATTAACACTCCTATAAAGTCAAATCCTTCGTTTAGCCTATTGCTTACGGAAAAAGAATCATGCTTTGCAGGATTCTTTGCCTGCGGGGGCCGAGCAATCGACATCTTCCCTTCCGCCACAGTGCGGTTCCCGCAGAGCGTTTTATTTCACATGAAACGATGGTTCCTGTGAAATAAAAACGCCCCGAACCTTCCACAGGGGAAGACATCCGGGGCTTATCTGTATATTACCGCCGCCTTTTGAGCAGCATACCTTTTACATAAACACCATGAATACACAAAAAAGGCGCCTTCCAGTGTTTATTTTACACACTTTATTATAGATACGCAAGAGCTGTATAGAGATTCCGTCATAAAATTGTAACGATTCAGCCATGCGGCTAAGGATCACAAACTTCGGCGCAAGACGTCCGGAGCACAGCGTAGACCGCAGGCTGGCTTGCAGAGAGGTTTTGCCATCCTTAAGCATAGGGCGCTTAGCCCGAATCTAAACGGCTTTATAAAATTCCTTTACCGTATTAAAAAACGTATCAATATTTTTCCAACTGGACATTGGAGGAATATCGCAGCCGGAGGAAATCACAAAATTTTGATAAGAAGCGCAGGATTCAAGAACCTTTAATGTCGCCTCTCGGATAGAGCTTTCTGTTCCGTTTTTAAACTGACTCGCCGGGTCTACATTGCCGGCAACCATAATTTCCGGAGGAATATGGGTCATCATTTCCTTAATATCAATGGCGTTTCCAAAATGGAGAATCGGGCTTCCTGTAGCCAGAATAGAATCAATCTGCTGGATCGTACAATTTCCGCAATTATGGTAAAGAACAATAAATTCATCATCCTGCACCTGATCGATAATTTTTTTCACATACTCAGCCGAAAATTCTTCAGCCAGCGCCGGTGATAAAAGTCCAGCCAAAGGCTCTGCCATAACCACGCCATTAGCCCCCGCTTCCTTAAATGCCAGAATATAATTTTTAATAAATTCCGATGCTTTTTCCAAAACAACGTGGACCATATCCGGATCATCATAGCAATAAATCATTGCTTCAGATACGTCAAGCAAACGCCCTGCCAGAGAAAACGGGCCGATCACTCCCGCAAGCACCGGACGGTCCTCAATCATCTTTGTCACTTTAGCAATCGCTTCCACATAGATACCGCTGCGTCCGGTTCCCACTTCGGGAACCTTAAGATTGTCCGCGTCATCTTCGTCCTCGATAATTGCTCCGATCACTGTAGGAACTTCGTCATCCGACACACGTATTGTAGAACCAAAACATTCTGCCTCCACAGATAAGTCCATAAAGCTTACGGATGCCGCCGTATCCGCCCGGTCCGCCACAGCTTTCATACACTGAGCCTGAAGATCACTGTTCCCGATAAGATCGCGTACTGTTACATTCATTAGCTGAATCCCCGGAAATGATAATACTGGAAGCGGTTTTTTTACCTTCGCATTTTTCAATTCCGCAAGCCACTGCTTCATATTTCGTTTCATTTTAAATTCCTCCCCTGAAAATAATTGCAGCAGCACTATTTCTTAAGCTGCGCTGCCAATTTTTGCCTTCCGGCTGAACGGTTACGATATATTAAGATTATCTCATTTTTATCTGTTTTTTCTATAATTTATCATGTGTTTTTTGTATTTTTTTTGTATTTTTCATTTGTGCATAGAAATATTATAAGTGACAGCTCCCCATAGCTGAACTGTTGTCATTACAAATATCCTTTAATGAAAAATATTTGACAATAAGCTCAAGCTACGATAAAATTAGAATATCATACTTGTTTTCACTGAACTATAATTTATGATTTAGGAGATGATTTTTTTTGGACGCAGACGCGGTCACGCAACTTATTATTATTATTATTCTTATTTGTTTATCTGCCTTTTTCTCATCCGCAGAAACAGCATTGACAACGGTCAATAAAATCCGAATCAAAAGCCTGTCCGATGAGGGTAATAAAAAGGCAAAGCTTGTAGAAAAGCTTACCGCTAATCCCGGAAAGCTTTTAAGTGCCGTTTTAATCGGTAACAATATTGTAAACCTCTCCGCATCCTCTATCACTACGATGTTTGCAACGCAGATCGCTACATCGATGGGAGCAGGAAAGGCTGCGGCAAGTATTGTCGGAGTGGCAACCGGTATTTTAACTGTTGTTATTCTTATTTTTGGCGAGATCGTTCCAAAGACAGTGGCTTCCTTAAATGCCAACAAAATGTCTTTAACGTACTCTAAACCGATCTATCTTGTCACACTGATTTTAACTCCGCTGATTTTTATAATGAATAAGCTGTCCCACTTCTTCCTGCGCATCCTTGGAATGGACCCTAACAAAAAAGGCAAGTCCATGACCGAAAATGAATTACTTACGATTATTGACGTCAGCCATGAAGAAGGCGTTATTGAAAGTGAAGAAAAGGAAATGATGACCAACGTGGTCGATTTTGGTGATGCCCTTGCCAAGGACGTCATGGTACCACGAATTGACATTATTTTCACCTCAGTGGATACAGGGTATGATGAATTAATCCGCTTATTCCGGGAAGAAAAATATTCCCGTATTCCTGTTTATGAAGATTCCAAGGACAATGTTATCGGTATCGTCAATTTAAAAGATGTTTTTTGCTATCAGGGAACTCCTGAAGAGTTTGTTCTTAAGAACATGCTCCGCGAGCCATTCTTCACATATGAGTACCAAAAAACATCTGATCTTATGCTCCAGTTGCGGGAGCAGTCCAATAACATTGCTATTGTATTAGACGAATATGGCGCAACTTCAGGGCTAATTACACTCGAAGACCTCCTCGAAGAAATTGTCGGAGAAATCCGCGACGAGTATGATGAGGAAGAGGAGGATGTCATTCAAAAGATCAACGACTATGAATATATTGTCGATGGCTCCACAAAGCTGGATGATATTAATGACGCGCTTGGAACAGAATTTGAATCTAATGATTATGATTCTATTGCCGGCCATGTCATTAATCTTCTTGAACATATTCCTGCCGCCGGAGAAAGCATCGACACTGAAGAGGGCATACGTCTTGTCGTTGATTCCATGGAAAAGAACCGTATCGATAAGATACATATTTATCTTCCTGAAAAAGCAGAAGAACCAGACGAAGAAGATAAATAGTGATTTTTATACGTTAACGAGGACCGCTTCGCAAAAAACAGACAATGGTGAAGCGGTCCTTGTTTTGCCTGTCCGGGAAAGTTAATGATAGCACAAAAAGAAGGAACCGTTCCCGAACATTACTTGTATCTAAGAACGATTCCTTCACTGCTGAACTGGTTCAATCATTTACCTTTACCTC